>JAYVYQ010000254.1:0-16279 GCA_043784125.1 Afipia sp. | reverse complement strand
ACAAGGACGTGTTCAAGTGGGACGGCAAGACTTACGCCATCTCGGAATGGAATAAGGATCATACGCTGCAAACGGCCATCGCAGCGTCCGCAGTCCCGGTCTATCAGGAGATCGCGCGGCGCATTGGCCAACAGCGGATGCAGAAATATGTCGATGCATTCGACTATGGCAATCGCAACATTGGTGGCGGCATCGACCACTTCTGGCTGACGGGCGATCTGCGCATCAGCCCGCTGCAGCAGATCGCGTTCCTTGACAAACTACGGCACGGCACATTGCCGGTCTCCAAGCGCGCGCAGGATTTGACGCGCGGCATTCTTCCGGTGACGAAAGCAGGCGAGAGCATCATTCGCGCGAAAACCGGGCTGATCGGCGTGGATGAAGTGACGGCCATCAACGGCATCAAGTCGAGCGTCGGCTGGCTGGTAGGTTGGGCGGAGAAGGGCAGTGCGCAGACCGTGTTCGCGCTCAACCTCGACATTCGCGAACCTCGCCATACCGCGAGCCGCATGACAATCGCGCAGCGCTGCCTCAGCGACATCGGGGCGATCTAAGGGTTTCGCGGCAGCTCCGAAATCGCTAGGCTTGCCTCAACGATAAAAGAGGGAGCGAACGATGGGCCACAAGGAATTCGCCACGCGCTACAATGCAGCTTGGAATGCGCATGACGTGCCCGCCATTATGGCGATTCATAACGACGACACGTCGTACCAGCGTCACGGCATTCCGAAAGTCTACAAGGGCAAGGACGCCGTCGCCGAACAGTTCGGTAAGGATTTTTCCGGATTGCCGGGGCTGCATTTCGAGGGCGTCGCGCTCTACGGCAGCGACGATCATTTTGTATCGGAATCGATTCTCACCGCGACCAAAGAGGACGGCACCAAAGTGACGATGGAGCTGGTCGATGTCATCACCACGCGCGACGGCAAGGTGGTGCACAAGTCGAGCTACTTCGTGCCGAGCCGGCCTCCAAGATAAAGATCTGCGCGCTAAATCAGGATATATCCAGTTCCGCCGGCCGCTTCGCCTTGCCGATCAGACCCAAATGCGTGAAGCCGAATCCGGCCTGATATTTCAGGCCGTAGCCGAGCGCGCGGTCGAACCCGATATGCGCCAGCCAGATCAGCGTCACCGCTAGCACGATATAATTGGCAGCGAGCAAATAGCTGGCGACGACAATCATGATCGGAATGAAGGTGTCGTGCGCAATATTGTAGGCCATCGCGCCGATGCGCGGTCCTGCGAGATAGCCGAGGAAGCTGATGTCCGGCACCAGAAACAGCACCGCGAAGGCAAGCCATGACAAATGCGTCTGCGAATAGAGCCCGGCTGCCAGAACGAGCAGGCCAAGCCCCTCCAGCCGCAGCAGGACGCGAACGCCGCCAGTGACGCCCCCGGCGGTCTGGGGGAAGGGGTTTTTCTGCATGGCGCGAAATCTCCGTAAAACCACCGTTTATCACGGTCGTCAGGCGGCATGGTGCTGTTTTCGTAAGCTAAACCCGCGTGCTACAAAGCTCCCCACCATGAAGCGACGCTGGGGCCACCTATGAAAACAATTCTCGAATCCCTCGACGAACGCCGTGCCGGTGCCAAAAAAGGCGGCGGCGACAAGCGCATCGAGGCGCAGCACGCGCGCGGGAAACTGACCGCAAGAGAGCGCATCGAACTGTTGCTGGATAAAGGCAGTTTTGAGGAATTCGACATGTTCGTCGAGCATCGCTCAGTCGAATTCGGCATGGAGAAAAACAAGATTCCCGGCGACGGCGTGGTGACGGGGTGGGGCACGGTGAACGGCCGCACCACCTTCGTGTTCGCAAAAGACTTCACAGTGTTCGGCGGCTCGCTGTCGGAGACCCACGCACTGAAAATCACCAAGTTGCAGGACATGGCGATGAAGGCGCGGGCGCCGATCATCGGGCTTTATGATGCAGGTGGCGCGCGCATTCAGGAAGGCGTTGCGGCACTCGCGGGATATTCCTATGTGTTCCGCCGTAATGTGATCGCATCGGGCGTCATTCCCCAGATCAGCGTCATCATGGGGCCGTGCGCGGGCGGCGATGTTTACTCGCCCGCGATGACCGATTTCATCTTCATGGTGAAGAACACCAGCTACATGTTCGTCACCGGCCCCGATGTTGTGAAGACGGTCACCAACGAAGTGGTTACGGCGGAAGAACTCGGCGGCGCGTCGGTGCATGCCACGCGCTCATCCATCGCCGACGGCGCATTCGACAACGATGTCGAGACGCTTTTGCAGATGCGCCGGCTGATCGATTTTCTCCCGGCCAACAACACCGACGGCGTTCCCGAATGGCCGAGCTTCGACGACATCGAGCGCGTGGATATGTCGCTCGACACGCTGATCCCCGCCAATCCGAACCAGCCTTACGATATTAAAGAGCTGATCCTCAAAGTCGTGGACGAGGGTGCTTTCTTCGAGATCGCCGAAACGTTTGCCAAAAACATCGTCACGGGCTTCGGCCGCATCGCAGGCAAGACGGTGGGCTTCGTCGCCAACCAGCCGATGGTGCTGGCGGGCGTGCTCGATAGCGACGCCTCACGGAAGGCCGCGCGCTTCGTGCGCTTTTGCGATGCGTTCAACATTCCGATTGTGACGTTTGTGGACGTGCCGGGATTTCTGCCAGGCACCGCGCAGGAATATGGCGGCCTCATCAAGCACGGCGCGAAATTGCTGTTCGCGTATTCGCAATGCACCGTGCCACTGGTGACGGTCATCACCCGCAAGGCGTATGGCGGCGCGTTCGACGTGATGGCCTCAAAAGAGATCGGCGCGGACATGAACTACGCGTGGCCGACGGCGCAAATCGCCGTGATGGGCGCGAAGGGTGCGGTGGAGATCATCTTCCGCGCGGACATTGGGGACGCGGAAAAGATCGCCGCGCGCACCAAGGAATACGAGGATCGTTTCCTGTCGCCATTCATCGCCGCCGAGCGCGGCTATATCGACGACGTCATCATGCCGCACTCGACCCGACGCCGCATCGCGCGTGCGCTGGCGATGCTCAAGGACAAGCACGTCGACGCGCCGATGAAGAAGCACGACAACATTCCGTTGTGAGGTGATCGCGTGGCTTGGTTCGGTGCCGATCCTGGAGGAAAGAATAGCTTTGGAGTCGCGCGCCTGAATGACGACGGTTCCTTTGTTTCAGGCTGCGTGACGGGGGTTGACGAGGCCGTCGAATGGATTGCCGAACGGCCAAAAGCTATTGGCATTGATTGTCCCATGTGGTGGTCGTCTTCAGGAACCGGAGATCGACGTGTCGATCAGCGACTGCGTAAGCACTACAAAATTTCAAGCGGTACTATTCAAACCGTCAATAGCTTGCGAGGCGCGGCTATCATTCAAGGCCCAATGTTAGTCTTTAGAATTAACGAAAAATATTCGGCGGTACCTGTAACGGAAGCGCATCCAAAAGCTCTGTTAAAGTCGAAGAATCTGCAGGACGCTCCTTGGGATGAAGTCATTTCGACCTTCAGTATCGAAGGCGATTTACCTTCGTCTGAGCACGCGCGAGATGCGATTTTGTGCGCGGTGGCAGCGCGAGATGGATTCTCAGGAAGGTGGAAAAATGATCTTAGTGTCGAACGAAACGCAAGCGAACTCGACCCGAAGGCGATGTGGTTCGGTCGAGTAAGCTACTATTGGCCAGAAGGGATCGGCTAGATGCGCCAGTCGGTTTTAACCGACGCGCCTCCTAACGTATTGTTCGTCATCACCGGGCTTGTCCCGGTGATCCACGTCTTCGCCTTAGCGATCGCAGCAACAAGACGTGGATGGCGGGGATGCCTTGGGTCAAAGACGCGCTCCGCGCTTTTGCCCGGCCATGACGATCTTGGCTGGTTAGCTCCTGTGCTGCGGCCATTACGAAATCGTGCTAGGGCTTGACCATGCCGTCCGCTGAATCCGTTCTTTTCATGTTTGGACTGTGCGCCATGGTCGCCGAGGCGATGACGGCAGCGCTCGCGGCCGGAAGGCGCAAGATGGACTGGGTTTGGTGTCGCGATGCTAGGGTGCATCACCGCGCTTGGCGGCGGCTCCGTGCGCGACATGCTGCTCGGGCATTATCCGCTGCTGTGGGTGAAATATCCGTCGTTGCTGTTGCTGACCGGCGGCGCGGCGCTGCTCACCATTGCGCTCGCGCGCGTGGTGCATCATTTCCATTTGCTGTTTCTCGTCCTCGATGCCATCGGCCTCGTGGTTTTCACCATCATCGGCTGCAGCGTTGCCATCGAGATGCAGCTTCCGCTTATGGTTGTCGTGGTGTCGGGCATGATTACAGGCTGTGCCGGGGGCGTGTTGCGCGACATTCTCTGCAATGAAGTGCCGTTGCTGTTTCGCAGCGAACTCTATGCAAGCGTCTCGGTGGTCGCTGGCGCGATCTATGTCGCCGGGCTTTATTTTGGGATCGACGACGTTCTCGTGCTGCTGGTGTCGTTCGTCATCGGCCTGACGTTCCGGCTGCTGGCGATCCGCTACAAATGGGAGATGCCGAAGTTCATCTACGAACGCGAAGGACCGCACTGAGGCGGCGCGCCGCAGCATCGCGGTCAAGCGAGCCCCAAACACCGCATCAATCGCATGCCGGTCGGCGAGGCGTCCGTTCCCTTGCGCGTTATCCCCGGACTTTTTGCCGTGATTCGCGCAGCGCAACAGGCGGATTTGAAACGCCGAATGGCCTGCAGCGTATATGCTGGCACTTACACTGACCCCATTTATGGAGCGTCCCATGCCCATTCCTCTCTTCCTCCTTCTCGCAGCCCTCAACGAAGCCATTTTCGGCATCGGCTTTCTGCTTGTCCCCGACATGACGGTGGCGCCTATGGGTGTCGTGCTCAATCCGGCGGCCTCGATGATCGCGCGCATTCTCGGTGCGGCGCTGATTTTCATGGCGCTGATTTTCTTTTGGATTCGAAGCGCGCCATCCAGCGACGCGAAAACCGCGGTGCTGCGCGCGGCATGTATCTATTATGTGATCTCCGCCGTGCCGATCATTATTGGCATCACCTCGGGTCTGGCGAATGCCAGCGCCTGGGGCACGGTCGCGATCCATGTGCTTTTGGCGTTCGGCTTCTGGCACTTCGGTTTCCGGAAAGTGACTTGAACGTTTTAGGTTCTCCCGCGACAAATCGCGTGCAGGCCGGACGTCCGAATTCGGCCGCTTGCCGGGAGCGTTTTATGACAATCCGCTGTATCGCCGCGTTCGCCGGTCTGGCCGCCATGCTTGGGGCAATCCAAACGGCGCGAGCGGGCGAGGCCGTCGATGTCGGCGGCTCGCGCGCGGCCCTCATCATGCCTTCGTCACCTCATGGCAGTGTGATCCTGATGCCCGGCGGCGATGGCCGTATCAGTGTCAGTCCCGACGGCGAGATTCTCTCATTGATGGGCAACCAGCTCGTTCGCACGCGCTCACAATATGCGTCCGCAGGGCTTGCGGTGCTGGTGGTCGATGCGGGCGTCAATCTCTCTGCCGCCATCGACTATATGGCGAAGATCAAGCGTCCCGTGGTTGTGGTTGCGACCAGTCGCGGCACGCAGCGCGCCGCGCAAGGCATCGCGGCGGGCGCGAAGCCAGACGCGCTGGTGCTGACGTCGGGATTTTTGTCACCGGAATCGGGCGCGGGCAGCAACGTCATCTCCATTCTCGGTTCCCCCGATCGCCTGCCGCGCACGCTGGTCATTCATCACCGCGAGGACGGCTGCCGCTTCACGCAGCCTGCCGGTGTCGATCCGTTCATCAAATGGTCGCAGGGCCGCGCGCGCGTGGCGTGGGTGTCCGGGGGGCCGGAAAACGGCGATCCATGTCAGGCGAGCGGCCATCATGGCTTTGCGGGACTCGACGCACAGGTGGCCGGGCTGGCATCGTCGTTTCACTGAATATTTTTTTTCAAAAGGAGTTTGCAATGCGCGGTTTCATTGTTGCTGCTGCTTTTATTTTCACAACAATTCCATCGCTCGCCGACGTCACGGCGGTCTGTAAGCTCGACAAGGGCGCGGTGACGGTTGCGTTCACCAATCCCGAATCCAAGACCATGCAGTGCGAGGTGAATTGCAACATGGCGATCGCTAACGGCCTCGGCACTGTGGTCTGCGTCAAGCCGGTGCCGGGTGGCGCGAAGGATCTCGTGCTCTGCACCGAGAAGGGCGACGGGCCACCTTATACGCGCGTCAAGGATCAGGAGGTGAATTGCCGCGACCCTAACAGCACGCCGGTGACGCCCGAACAGCAGAAAGCGGATGACGAGGATTCCGATGCGCTCATCAAAAAGATGCAGCAGGACTCGCTCGACATGCTCAGGCGGATGCAGCAGCAGCAAAAACAGAACGGCCAATAGGCGCGCGTCGTCGGTCATCTACCTGAACGGCAAATTCAGTCATCGTTCATGCAACCTGCGACAGGCTGGCGCGTCTTCATATTTTGGCACGTCAACCGCGGGAGACTGACCATGGAACGTCGTGAGTTTCTGAAAGTCGCGTTCGGTTTTGCGGCCGGTGCTGCCGCGCTGGCCGCGTCGGCGCAGGCCGCACCTTTGATGCTGCCGCCCGATGGATTGAACGGCAAGGGCCTGCCGCATGATCTGGGCGCGAAACCTGCGCTCGCCGATCAGCACGATCTGGAAGAAGCGCGCCTCGAAGAAGTGCGTTGGGGCCGCCGTCGCGGCTGGGGCAGGCGGCGCTGGGGCTATCGCCGCCGTCACCGTTTCTTTGGGCATCGCCGCCGGCGTTTTTGGGGCGTCCGCCGCAGGCATTGGCACCGTCGGCGTTACTGGTAATCGCTGTCTCCACATCCGGCTTGCCGCGATTGCGCATCAATTCATCGCGATCACGGCGACCGGTCGTTATTCCGTGCTGTCAACGGTGTATCGGAATCATGCGGTGAGTTGCGACGCATGTGTTGGCGTTAAGTCGATTGTCACTTCACAGAAAGAAAAGGAGCGTTCATGAAAATCCTTGCCGTTTCCGCGTTCGCAATTGCCGTCAGCCTCGGCGCAATGTCCGCATCGCAGGCGATGCCCGCGTCGCCGTCCGATCAATCGGTGGCGCCCAACATCACGCTCGTCGCCCAGGCCTGTGGCCCCGGATACCATCGGGGCCCGGCTGGCGCATGCCGTCCGCTCTATAACTGCCCTCCCGGCTGGCACACCGGCCCCTACGGCAAGCGCTGCTTCCGTAACTGATCGCGCAAAGGGGGCGGTGCATAAGCGCCGCCCTCGAACCTTTCGGGTTCCGGCGCGTTGTCCGGCGTCGCTTAAGGTTTTGCAGGGAGAATCGATATGGCTTTTCGCCGCAGCTGGCTTGTGCTCACGCCGCCGTCCATCGCGCTGTTCGTGATTTCCGTGGTGCTGGCACTGGTCGCGTTTCTGGTTCACTACGCGGGCGTGCATATTCAGGTCATCAACGCGGCGCGCGCGTTCGACCTCTTGTCCATCGGCTATGTGGTGCTGGTGGCGGGCGTGCTGTTTCGCGGCGTGTAGCCGCGCTTACAGTTTCGGCGAGTTGCCCATCGGCGTCTTGTTGAGCGTTTCGTTTTTCTCGGCCGCGAATGCATCGGCGTCGATCTTGGCGGCGCTCGAGATTTGCTTGAAGTCGATCAGCGTGAAATCGGCGTTGCCGACGCGGTCGGGCGTGATGCCGTTGGAAATTTCCACCGCAACAAGGCCGTCGCAATTGGCGGCCTTGGCGTCGTCGGCGAGCTTCGGCAACGTCTTATCGGTGGCCTCGGCGCGCTTGAGCATCGCCACGCAGCTTCCGCGTCCGTTGGCGTCGTTCAGGGCCACGGCGGCTTTCGGATTGAGCGGTCCGTTGAGGGCGCTTACAGCGGTGGCGGGCGTATATTTTTCCTTCACCGACATCACCTTGCCGGCCTTGTAGAAATAATAAACCTTGCCGTCGCCGATTGCGGTCGGCGTTCCGTATTTGGCGGTGATGCGGTCGATCATCTCCGCTTTTGACGGCTGCTTGTCGTTTGCAAATCCAAGACTGCGCGAGACGTAATAGGCGCGGTTGGCGCTGGCGGGCGAGGAGAACATCGCCGACATGGATTCGCCGGGATGGTTGCTGTCGGCAGGCGATACGAATTTCATCATGGACACATAGGCGACGTTGGTGCCGCCAAATTTTTGCTGAATGGCTTCCGGTTTCACGCCGGGCAAATCTTTCAGATAGGCCTCAAAAAGTGCCGCGGCCTTGGCGCCCTCGATGTTGCTGGACAGGCCGACAATGTCCGGCTGCAGCTTTCCGGAAAATCCCGCGTCGGGGGCCTTCGGCTTGATCTCATAGGCGGACGCTGCGACCGGCAGGAGAGCCAGAGTGACGATCAAGGCGCTGCGGAACATGAACCACCCATTCGAAAGAGTAAGAATTGCAAAAGAGCAAGAATTGCAAAGCAAAAGCCCGCAGATTACGCCAATTTTTGAACGCCGCTGTCAACAGGCAACCCGGGCGTAAAATCCGGTATAAAGCTGCGCCATGACGTTGCGCCAAAAGCGCCAGGAAGAACTACAAGGGAGAACGACATGCCGCTTTCAATCAAACAAAAGCGAGCCAATTTTCGCAAGCTGCATGAGAGCGGCTGCTTTGTGATTCCCAATCCGTGGGATGTCGGCAGCGCGCGACTTCTGACCGGCATGGGTTTCAAGGCACTGGCATCGACGAGTTCCGGCTATGCCTGGTCCACGGGCCGGCCCGACAACGATCTGCCGGTCGATCAGATTTGCGAGCATCTCAAGCTTTTGAGCCACGCGACCGATTTGCCGGTGAATGCCGATTTCGAGGCGGGTTTCGCGGATGAGCCTGAAGGCGTCGCGGCCAATGTCACGCGCGGCGTCGCGACGGGTGTTGCCGGAATTTCGATCGAAGATTCGACGGGTGACGAGAAACAGCCGCTTTACGAATTCAAGCTGGCGGTCGAGCGCATGCGTGCGGCGCGCAAAGCCATCGACGCCACTAAGGCCGATGTGATGCTGGTCGGGCGCTGCGAGAGTTTTCTCATCGGCCAGCCCGATCTGAAAGCCACCATTGAACGGCTGGTGGCCTATGCGGATGCGGGTGCGGATTGTCTCTATGCGCCCGGCATCAAGTCCAAGGCGGACATTGTTGCGGTCGTCAAAGCTGTGGCGCCCAAGCCGGTGAACTTGCTGGTGGGCATGCCGGGGTCAAGTGTCGCGCAAATTGCCGATATGGGCGTGCGCCGCATCAGCGTCGGCGGCGCGATGGCGCGCTCCGCATGGGGCGGATTTCTGCGTGCCGCGCGCCATATTGCGGAGAAGGGATCGTTCGCGGAATTTGCCCATGCCGTCCCCTATGCCGAGATCAACGGCAAGTTCGGCGGCGAGGCTTTCTAGCGGTCATAAAAATACGGCGGCCATCTTGCGATGTCCGCCGTAGTCTTTACGCGCTCTCCAAGTTCTGGACGTTAGTTATTCGCGGGCGGACCCGACTGCGTGGTGCCGCCATTCGATGGCGACGGCGCAGGGGCCATGCTCGTTGAGCCGCTGTTGGAATCGCTCGACGAATTATCACCCGGCTGAGTTACTGACGGCGGTGTCGAAGCAGGAGGCGACGTCTGCGGTGACGTTGCCGAGCCGGTGGTTTGACCCGGAGCCGGTGTCACCGGTGCCGTGGTTGTCGTCTGCGCGGTTGATTCCGGTTGCGGCGCGATCGACGGATTGTTCAGCCCGTAAAACACCACGCCGATGATTGCGACGATGGCTATTGCGAACAGCGCAATGCGTCCACCGCCCGCTGGTCCTTCGGCAAGTTCAGGATCGGGCTGCAATTCATTGTCTAGTTGGGCCGTACGCCGGCGAAGAAGTTCATCGTTCGTCACGTCGGATTGGAATGGGTCGTTGCGTTTGATTGCCATTGTCGTTTCCTCCAATTATCTGCCTTGTTGAGACAACCGTCACGGGGCGTCGGTGGTTCCGTCGTCCATGACGTTTGTGCGGGCGTTAGTTTGCCGAGGTTGAAGGCGCGGATGGTGCCTGACCCGTGGTTTGCCCCGGCGCGTTATTCAGATTGTTTGTGTGCTGCGCCGAGTCGCTCACCGTCGGCGACGTTGACGATGCACCGTGGTTGGCCGGATGGATGAAGGCCAGCGCCAGTCCGAATACGACCACAACACCGAGACCGATGATGGCCTTCGTCGATTTACCCGACTGATTGAGTTCGTAGTCCTCCATGGTGTGCGGAGCCTCCGGAGAAAAATCGCGATCGGAGTTTGAACTCCAGCCGTTGTTTGAAATCGTCATGACGCAATCCTCCATGCGAAAGTTTGGTATTGTAAGTTGCAGCCGCATTGTTCGCGGCAGTCGCGGAATACCAATGGATGGGAGACCGCGACGTTCCGGTCTCCGCCTGCGCATCGCGGAACGCTGCGATGCGCGAATCGGCAGCAGCAGATGAAATTTCGGCCATGCGCCGGAACCGTTCCTCTTCGCGCTGCAAAAATTCGCAGGCCACGTAATCTCGTTACGAAAGGCTGCGTTGCCGCGACATAACAAGTGGCGCCGGGTCAAGCCCGCGAACCGAAAATTACGTCCCAAAAGCGTATGTAAAACAATGGTCTGACCTGCGCGAAATAATGATGCGCGGGAAACAAAAAGCGACATAGACTGGTTCTAATGGGGCTCGCTCAAGAGCCTCGCGGCCGGCAAACAGAGGCGCGTTATGGGAATCAACCAAGGGCCGATCAGTCTCGACCAGAAATATACCCAGGCCTCTGGGCACGTCTTTCTCACCGGCATTCAGGCGCTGGTTCGGCTGCCAATGGCACAGGTGCGGCGCGACCGCGCGATGGGGCTTAACACCGCAGCCTTCGTGACAGGTTATCGCGGCTCGCCGCTCGGCGGTTACGACCAGCAGCTATTTGCCGCCCGCAAGCACCTCGAACAATACAACGTCAAGTTCCAGCCCGGCGTGAACGAAGACCTTGCAGCGACTGCGGTGTGGGGATCGCAGCAACTCAATCTCTCGCCCGGCGCGAAGTACGACGGCATCGCCGGCATCTGGTACGGCAAGGGACCGGGTGTCGATCGCTGCGGCGACGTATTCCGTCACGGCAACGCGGCAGGCTCAGCCAAAAATGGCGGCGTGCTGTGTCTGGCGGGCGACGACCATGGTGCGAAATCATCGACCGTGCCGCATCAGTCCGACCACGCCTTCATCTCCGCACTGATGCCGTATCTGTATCCCTCCAGCATCCACGAGATGATCTCGATGGGCCTGCTCGGCATTGCGATGTCGCGCTATTCGGGCTGCTGGGTCGGCATGAAGGTCATTACTGAGACGGTTGAAACGACCGCCGAGATCGATCTCACCGACGAGATGACGCCGTTCATCATACCGCCGGATTTCGAGATGCCGCCGGGTGGACTGAACCTGCGCTGGCCGGACGATCGTTTTGCGCAAGACAAGCGTCTTCAGGATTACAAGGGCTTCGCCGCCGTCGCATTTGCGCGCGCCAACAAGATCAACCGCGTCACGATGGATTCGCCGATTGCGCGTTTCGGCATCATGGCGTCGGGCAAGAGCTACGAGGATATTCGTCAGGCGCTGCGCGAACTCGGCATCACGCCGGAGGTCGCCGCGAAAATCGGATTGCGGCTTTATAAAATTGGCATGCCGTGGCCGCTGGAGCCGCAGGGCGTGCGGGATTTCGCCGTGGGTCTGGAAGAAATTCTGATCGTCGAAGAACGCCGCGAGATCGTCGAAAATCAGGTCAAGCAGGAATTGTTCAACTGGCGCGACGATGTGCGTCCGCGAATTATCGGAAAAATGGACAATCACGACAAACGCTTCCTGCCGTTTGCCGAAGAACTCAGCGTGGCGTCGTTGGCAAGTTCGCTGACCGAGCGTCTGCTGCTGCTCGATCTCAATCCCGAGATCGTCTCGATGCTCCGCGCCAAGGTCGACTGGTTCAACGGACGGCAGGCCTCGCAGGTGCAGGTCGTCACGCCGGTGACGCGCACGCCTTACTTTTGTTCGGGTTGCCCGCACAACACCTCGACCAAAGTGCCGGAAGGCTCGCGCGCGATGGCCGGCATCGGCTGTCACTTCATGGCGCTGTGGATGGATCGCAACACCGAGACCTTCACCCATATGGGCGGCGAGGGCGTGCCGTGGGTCGGCATCGCGCCGTTCACCGACGAGAAGCATGTGTTCGTCAATCTCGGCGACGGCACCTATTTCCATTCAGGCTCGCTCGCGATCCGTCAGGCGGTCGCCTCCAAGGCCAACATCACCTACAAAATTCTCTACAATGACGCGACCGCCATGACCGGCGGCCAGCATGTGGATGGAGACTTGTCGCCACAGCAGGTGACGTTCCAGCTTCATAGTGAAGGTATCCGGGACATTTATTTGGTCTCGGAAAATCCCGAAGCCTATCCGGCGTCCGACATCGCGCCGGGGACGAAAGTGGCTCATCGCGATCAGCTCGACCAAGTTCAGCGCACACTGCGCGACACGCCCGGTTGTTCGGCCATCGTGTTCGTGCAGACCTGCGCGGCTGAAAAACGCCGCCGCCGCAAACGGGGAACGCTGGAAGATCCGTCGAAGCGCGTCATCATCAATGCGGCGGTGTGCGAAGGCTGCGGCGATTGCTCGGTGCAGTCGAACTGCATTTCGGTCGAGCCGCTGGAAACTGAGCTGGGCCGCAAGCGCACCATCAACCAGTCGAGCTGTAATAAAGACTATTCCTGCGTGAAGGGCTTCTGCCCGTCCTTCGTCACCATCGAAGGCGGCACGTTGCGCAAACGCGCGCCGGTCAATCTCGGCGACATCGGCGATCTGCCGCCGCCGCCCTCGATGCCGTCACTGGATCGTCCCTACAACATCGCGGTCGGCGGTGTCGGCGGCACGGGCGTGCTGACCATCGGCGCACTGCTCGGCATGGCGGCGCATATTGAAGGCAAGGCCAGCATGATCCTCGACATGTCGGGCCTCGCGCAGAAGGGCGGCGCGGTGTTGAGCCATGTGCGGCTGTCGCAGAACACCGAAGACGTGACGTGTTCACGAATTGTCACCGGCACGGCGGACGTGCTGATCGCCGCCGACGAAGTCGTGGCCATCGCCAAGGACACCATTACGCTGTGCGATTCATCGCGCACCCATGGCGTAATCAACACGCATTTGATTCCGATTGCGGATTTCATCATGAACCGTGATTTCAATTTCCAGCGCGGCAAGGTCAACCTCGTTCTCGAAACCGCGCTGCGCAAGGATTCGGCGTTCCTCGATTTCACCAAGGCCGCCGAACAATTACTTGGCGACTCCATCGCCACCAACATGATGATGATGGGTTATGCCTATCAGACCGGATTGCTGCCGGTCGGCGCCGAAGCGATCGAACAGGCGATCCAACTCAACGCCGTCGCCATCAAGATGAACACCGAAGCGTTTCGTCTGGGCCGTCTTGCCGCCGCCGATCCGGCGCGTCTTGCGTCAATGATGAAGGACGAGGTTGAGGCGCCGAAGACGCTCGACCAGATGTCGCTCGACGAAGTGATCGCGCGTCGCGAAAAACTCCTCACCGACTACCAGAACAAGGTTTACGCCGCGCGCTATCGCAACCTTGTGGATCAGGTCCGCAAGGTCGCGGCCAATGCCGGTTACGATGACGCACTGGCGCGTGCGGTCGCGATCAATTACGCCAAGCTGCTTGCGTATAAGGATGAGTACGAGGTCGCGCGGCTTTATACCGACGGCACATTCGCTGCCACTGTTGCCAAGCAGTTCGAGGGCAATTTCAAGCTGACATATAACCTCGCGCCGCCGATGCTGCTGGGCGTCGATGAGCAGGGGCGCCCGCGCAAGCGGGCCTTCGGTGGATGGATGAAATCGCTGTTCGGCATGCTGGCGAAATTCCGCTTCCTGCGCGGCACGATATTCGATCCGTTCAGCTACTCCGAGGACCGCAAGCTGGAGCGCAATCTCATCAAGGGCTATGAGCAGGATGTGGTGACGGCGGTGCGTCTGCTGTCACCCAAGACCGTCGATATTGCGGTGGAGTTGCTCTCATTGCCAGATCAGATTCGCGGCTACGGTCCGGTCAAGGAAGCCTCGGTCGTCAAGGCCAAGGCGCGCTACGAGCAGTTGGCGAAGGATCTCGTCAATCCGCCGCCGATGATCGCGCCGCAGATCGCGGCTGAGTAAGTCTCTGCGAGAACGCGCACCTCATATTCCGTTCGCGCTGCGAAACGCAAGACAGACACGATGGCGCTTGCCATTCTCAAGCCAACGCGCGAGATATTCCGCTGCGGTCATTCAGTGGAGTTGCGCTTTTGAGCATCAAGGGAAAAGCCTATATCGCCGGAATTTTCGAGCATCCCACCCGGCATGCGCCCGATAAATCGACCGCGCAGCTTCACGCCGAATGCGCGCAGGGCGCGCTGGCCGACGCGGGCTTGAGCAAGGCCGACGTCGACGGTTATTTCTGCGCGGGCGATGCACCCGGCGGCATCTTGACGATGGCCGATTATCTGGGCCTGCCGAAATTGCGTCATCTGGATTCCACCGAGACCGGCGGCTGCTCCTACATCATCGCGCTCGGTCATGCGGCGCAGGCCATCGCAGCGGGCAAATGCTCGGTGGCGCTGATTACGCTGGCGGGCAAACCGCGCACCGGGCCGATGCCGCCGCGCGTTTACGGACCCGAACTCGATTTCGAGATGGCCTACGGTCAGACGACGCACAACGCTTACGGCATGTGCGCGATGCGGCACATGCATGATTACGGCACCACCAGCGAGCAGTTGGCCTGGGTGAAGGTCGCGGCCTCGCATCACGCGCAATACAATCCGCATGCGATGCTGAAAGATGTGGTGACAGTTGAGGACGTTCTCAACTCGCCCATGATTTCCGATCCGCTGCGCCGGCTCGATTGTTGCGTGGTATCGGATGGCGGCGGCGCGCTTGTGGTGACGACGCCAGAGATCGCAAAAAAACTGAAGAAACCTCAGGTGCGCCTGATCGGTCACGGCGAATCGAACAAGGGACCGAATGGCGGGCGCAACCTCGATCTTACTTATTCAGCAGGCGTGCGGACCGGACCTGAAGCATTCGCCGAGGCCGGCATCACGCCGAAGGACATCAAATACGCGTCGATCTACGACAGTTTCACGATCACGGTTGTGTTCCAGCTCGAAGACCTCGGCTTCTGCAAAAAGGGCGAGGGCGGCAAGTTCGTCGCCGATGGAAACCTGATTTCGGGCGTCGGCAAATTGCCGTGGAACACCGACGGCGGCGGTCTCTGCAATAATCACCCGATCAATCGCGGCGGCATTACCAAAATTATCGAAGCGGTGCGGCAGTTGCGCGGCGAAGCGCATCCAAAAGTGCAGGTGCCGAATTGCGATCTCGCGGTGGCGCACGGCACCGGCGGTTTGCTCGGCGTCCGCCACGCGGCATCCACCGCTATTCTGGAGCGCGTGTCATGAGCGAGACGCAAAAATATCCAGCGCCGGTTGAAAATCCCGAAACCGCGCATTTCTGGGACGCGGCACGCAAGGGCACGTTTCTCATCAAGCGCTGCACGGCGTGCAAGGAGCCGCATTATTTTCCGCGCAGCATTTGTCCATTCTGCGACAGCACTGAGACGGTGTGGGAGGAGAGCAAGGGCGAGGGCGTGATCTATTCCTATAGCCTGATGCGGAAATCGCCGACGGGGCCGTATGCGATTGGATATGTCACGCTGGACGAAGGCCCGTCGCTGCTGACGAATTTCGTCGACACGGAATTGACGGCTCTGAAAATCGGCCAACGCGTCAAGATCGTGTGGAAGCCGACCGACGGCGCGCCGCTGCCATTCTTCACGCCCAAATAGGGAACGCACATGCCGATCAAATACGATGAGGTGATGGCGCTGAAAAACGTCGGCCAGAAATATGCGTGGACCGATCGCGAAGTCATGCTTTATGCGGTTGGCATCGGCATGGGTGCCGATCCGATGGATCAGAAGGAGTTGTCGTTCGTCAATGAAGGTTACTTCACGCCGCGCGAGCTGAAAGTGGTGCCGACCTATGCGTCGGTCGCCGCTTGGGGCGCGACCGCCGGACCCATCGACGTCAACCGCGTCATGGTGGTGGACGGCGAGCGCGACATCACTTTTCACAAGCCGCTGCCGGTGAAGGCGAACATCACCGCGGACTCAAGTATTCTGGGCGTGTTCGACAAGGGCAAGGACAAGGGCGCGGTGATTTTGCGCAAGACCGTTCTCAAGGACGAGAAGAGCGAAAATCTCGCAACGCTGATTGCGTCGCA
>JAYVYQ010000253.1:0-22721 GCA_043784125.1 Afipia sp. | reverse complement strand
TGTCCTTCAGCTCAGGCACGTATTTGATGACCTGCGCGGCGGGATCGAGTTTGCCGTCGGCAACCAGCACGGCAGCCAGCGTGCCGACAAAGGATTTTGTGACCGAGAAAGCGATATGGGGACGCAGAGCGGTGCCTTCACCGAGATATTTTTCAAAGACGATTCGCCCCTTATGCATGACGAGGATGCCGTCGGTGTAGGTGAGCGCCAGCGCGTCGGTGAACGAGACGGTTTTTCCGTCAAGGGTGACGAAAGTCATCTTGCCGAGATCGCGCTCGGCCCGCAGCAGCGGCGCGATCCGCGCCTGCCCATGCGAGACATTCGCGGTCGGCACCAGTTCGCGGATGTGGCTGAAGGCCCAGCGCGTGTTCGGAAAGCGCGAACTGGAGCCGTCGCCGAAGCGGATGATCTTGTCAGGCGTGGGCGGAAAGCCCTGCATCATGCCACGCGTCTTCGGGTCGCTCTGCGCCGCGTCGGGAATGGCCGGCGGCGTTTGCGCCCAGGCAGCCGACACCGAGACGCTGGCGAGCGCGATGGCACAGAATGCCGCGCGAGAATTTATCGCGATGCGGATTGTCATGGGTGTTTCCTTGTTTTGTATTTTTGCCGGAGATTTCTATTCGGGCGGTTTGCCCTGTGTGCGGATGGCGCGGCGATCCTTGACGACGCCGATGGTAACACCCATCCGCTCGATCTTTGCGATCACTTTTCCCTCGAGATTGCGGTCGCAATTCATGTGGGTCGGCGCGATGTAGAAATCGGCATAGCGCCAGTCCCACATCTTGATCCACTGCAGATTCGGATGCGCGTACTCTTCATACGACACCCGTTCGCCGCACACCGCGACGCGATAGGGACGCGTCAGTGCGGTCGCGGGCTCGGTACGGTCGAGAAAATCATGCAGTTCATCGACCGCTTCCGGCATGCTGTTGACCCAGTAGTCGGTCACAAAGCGTCGTGACGCTCCCTCCAGCCCGCCGACGAGCTGATTGTAATAAAGATACTCATAGGGATGAAGTTGATACAGCTTGTCGGTCGTCCAGGCGTAAGCCAGCACCATCAGTGCAAGGCCGCCAATCATGGCGTTGCGATGCCATCGCGCGAGTGCGCCGATGCCTGTGCTCAGACCGACACCTGCGAGGATCGCGATCGGCGGAAACACGAACATGAAATGCCGACAGCCGTCTATCGCCGGTCCTTCGGTGATGACTTGGCAAACGACCGGGAAGATTGCCGTGAATGCGACGAGCCCCATTTCACGCCGGCGAAGGCCGCGAATACCGGCAGCACGCGATAGCATCGGCACAGCGAGCAATCCCAATGTGGACGTCATCGCGCTTAAGGTCAGCAGCGGCAGACGGATCGCGATGTATGTCGGCACGTAATAGCTCGGCACGTCCGCCATCTCATAGACGCGACCGAACAGCACCGTGCGGATGTGATAGTGAAAGTCGCCAAAGCTCAGAAGGCCGCGGATCGGATTGAGCGGCGACAGCGCCGACCAGGGCCACGCGCCGATCATGATGATATAGGCGATCAGCATTGCGGGCGTAAAATACAGGACTGAGGTGAGCACAAACTCGCTGCGCTCCCGCCAATGTCCGATCAGCGGGCGCGGTACGCTCATCAGGATCGCGATTCCGAAATAGCCGACCAGCAGAAGACTGAGCGATTTGATTCCGAGTGCCGCCCCGGTCATGACGCCGAAGCCGACGACGTCGCGCATGCGCGGCTTGGGAAGGTCGCGGCTGGCGTGGAACAAAAAAAACATCGCGGCGGCCATGAAGGTGGCCTGCGGAATTCCCTTGGTGTCGTTGAACATCGTGCCGTACCACGAGCCGCAAAGCGCCAGCGCCACGACAGTGAAAAATCCCGCGCGCGATCCGGCAATCATTCGTGCGGTGGCGGCTGCGAAACCGATGCCGCCGATGCCGATCAGCGCGCAGACGAGATGCCGCAATTCGTATTGGTCGAACGGCAGGATATGGCCGAGCAAAATAAGGCTGACATCGAACAGGCCGCCATAGAGGTAGAGATTGTCCAGCTTGAACAGCGACTGATCGGTGAAGCCGCTCTTGTAGTAGGCGATGATGAGTTCGCCGTAACGATGCTGCACGCCTTCGTCATTCGAGATGGCGTAGTTATCGAACGTGACCAGCGCGATCACGACCAGCGATGCCAACGCGATCCAGCATGCCAGATCGTAGACATCGCGCGTCGCAACCCAGCGCGCGACGGCCTTCAGGCGCTCACGCCATCCGGCAGCCGCAACGAACTCTCGGCCGGATGCATCCAGCCGGCCAGTCGCCAAATCGGTCATATCGCCCCAGCGCTTCCAAGCGTCATATGCCGGTTGTTGGACCCGGCTTGCGGGGAACCATAGGTAGAAATGAGGCAGATGCTCAAGAAAATTGCATTTTGCGGTGCGAGAACGCATCTCCGCACAAAGTATTAAACCACCACCGTCAGGCGCTTCGCGGCGCGCGTAATGCCGGTGTAAAGCCATCGTGCGCGGCTGTCCTGAAACGCGAAGCTCTCATCGAACAGCACGACGTCATTCCACTGCGATCCCTGCGATTTGTGAACGGTGAGCACATAGCCGTAGTCGAATTCATCGTAAGGCCGGCGTTGCTCCCACGGAATGTCATCGATGCCGCCGCCGAAACAATCGGCGCGCACGGAGACTTTTGTCACCTTCGCGCCGAATTCTTCATCGGGCGACAGACGCATCGTGATAATTTTCGATTTGGATGCTACGCGTGACTTCACGCGCCACAATCCGCCGTTGAACAGCGCCTTCTTGCGGTTGTTGCGCAGACACACGAGCTTGTCGCCCGCGACAGGCAACGGGTCTTCGATGTTCTGCTTCTGCCGCACACGCATGTTATACGATCGCCGGGTGTTGTTGCGGCCAACGAGAATCTGGTCGGCCAGCATCACGCGGTCCGGATCGAGCGCGTCGCGCCGCACCACCTCAGACTCGCCAAATGTGCCGAGATCGAGCGAGCGGCCTTCACGCACCGCCATCGACATGCGCACGATCGGATCGTCCTGCGCTTGGCGATGCACTTCCGTCAGCATCGCGTCGGGCTCGACATTCGTGAAAAATCCACCGCCCTGAATCGGCGGCAGTTGCGCGGGATCGCCGAGCACCAGCAGCGGGCAATCGAACGACATCAGGTCGCGACCCAATTCGGCATCCACCATCGAGCATTCATCGATGACGATGAGCTTGGCTTTCGAGGCGGGCGCATCGTCCCACAATTCAAAACTCGGTTGTTCTTCGCCGGATTCTCGCGTGCGATAAATCAGCGAATGAATCGTCGAGGCGTTATCGCAACCCTTGTTGCGCATCACCAAAGCCGCTTTGCCGGTGAACGCGGCGAACTTCACCGCGCCATCGACGCCGTCGGCGATGTGACGCGCGAGCGTCGTTTTGCCGGTACCGGCATAACCGAACAGGCGGAACACCGATGGTGTTCCGTTTTTGCCGGGCTTGGCCTTTAGCCAATCGGCAACCGCGCGAAGCGCCTGATCCTGATGCGGGGTGAAGCTGGTCATTATCGTTGTGAGGGGAAAATGATGCGGTGACGCATCAGTGAATAGCTGACTCGCGGCGCACATATGGGGATTATTCGGGCTCAGTGCAGCGAAACAACCGTCGCAATCGTGCCCATCTCTCTTGTAAGATGTCTTTTGTACCATGTCTCCTGTATGATGACGTTCTGCGGGATTTCGCAGGGATATTGCCCAATGGAACGCCTGTTTCTTCAGTTCGCCACGGCATTCGGCTCGCTCGTGCTGCTTTGCATCGGCCTGTCCGGTGTTTTTCTCGGCGTACAGTTCCTGCACGGCACCGGCAACGCCGTCATCGACAATTATTTCCGGTTTCTGTCGGCCATCGTGGCGGGGATCGGCGTGCTGTATCTGATCTCGATTCCGCACATCGAGAGGCGTGGTCGGCGCTTTACGATTTTGTCGTTTCTGATCTTCGTCGGCGGCCTCGCTCACCTTTACGCATTCGCGATGCAGCCGGTGCCGAGCAACGGCACGATATTCGGCCTGTTCATGGAATTGATTTTCGTGCCGCTGCTGTGGCTGCTGCAGCGGCATGTTGCGCGCCGCGCGGCGATGCATCCGCATTGATATGGAACGCCAGCTTCTTCAGATCGCAGTCGCAATCGCGGGGTTCGTTCCCGTCGGAGCAGGGCTGGGCGGCATTGTTTACGGCCCGCAATTTCTCGAACTGCCCAATAGCGCCTCGTCGTGGAGTCACCTTCACTATCTTGCGGGATTGCTGCTGACGATCGGATTGATCTTCTGGGCGTCGATTCCGCGCATCGAACGCTACCGCGATCGTTTTGCGCTCCTGACGCTGATTGTTTTTGCCGGAGGTGTCGCGCGGCTGATCGGCGCGCTTGTTCTGGGTGACGCGCCGGGCAAGGGAATGATCTTCGCTCTGGTCATGGAATTGATCGTCACGCCGATGCTGTGGGCATGGCAGCGGCGGATTGCGTCGCCATGATCGAGATTCTCAAGCGTATCGCCGTCCTTGCCGTGATCCTGTTTGTGGTCACGGTGTTCGGATTGTTCGCGTTGAATTTCTACCGGCGCTCCGTCGTCGTCGATGAACCCGCCGAAAAGCCGCCGGTGATCTTCCAGCGGACGGACAGCCCGTCGCGGGCGTAGGCGGCGGTTGCTTCACCGCGCAACGTCTCTATAAATGTCCGGAAGAAAACGCCGGGAGACGCGTCCATGAGTTCGTTCGATTTCACGCCGGTTCTGGCGCAAGGGTTGCCGCCGCCTGCGGTGAAATGGCCGGGCTTTCCAAAATACAATTTTGTCGGCGGCAACAATGACGCCGATCAGGTGCCGGTGGACCGGCTCGTAGCGGCATCGAACGCCGTGCTGACGCGCGAGGGTGCGACGCTCGCGACCTATGGGTTGAACAGCGGGCCGCTCGGCTATCGACCTTTAAGAGAATTTCTCGTCGGCAAGCTCAAGCGCGATGCCGGCATTGTCTGCACCGCAGATGAAATCCTCATTACCTCCGGTTCGCTGCAGGGTCTCGACCTCGTCAACGGGCTTTTGCTGTCGCCGGGCGATACGGTTTTGATCGAGCAGGAATGCTATCAAGGTTCGATCACGCGGCTGACGCGGCGCGGCGTCAAGATTGTCGGCATTCCGCTCGACGATGACGGCATGCGGGTCGATGCGGTCGCGGCGGTGCTCGAAGACCTGAAGAAAAAAGGTATTCGTCCGAAATATATCTACACCATCCCGACGGTGCAGAATCCGACCGGCACGATCATGGGCGAGCAACGCCGCCGCGAATTGCTGAAGCTATCGTCCGACTACGGCGTGCCGATTTTCGAGGACGATTGCTACGCGGACCTGATCTGGAACGGCCAACGTCCGCCGGCGATCTACGCAATGGACCGGTCGGGCGGCGTCATTCACATCGGCTCGTTCTCGAAGTCGGTCGCGCCCGCCTTGCGCGTCGGTTACATCGTGGCGAAATGGGACGTGCTGTCGCGCATTCTCAGCATCAAGACCGATGCGGGTTCAGGCGCGCTGGAGCAAATGGTGCTGGCTGAATTCTGTGCCGCACATTTCGCCGACCACGTGCCGAAACTGACAAAGGGCCTGCGCGTCAAGCTGGACGCCATGATGGACGCTTTGGCCGAACAATTCGGCACGTCAGCGGAATTCGACGATCCCAAGGGCGGCATTTTTCTCTGGGTCAAGCTGCCGGACAATGTCGACACCATGAAGCTCTTTCAGGCGGCGTCAGCCGCCGGCATTGCGATCAATCCCGGCATCGAATGGTCAGTCAACGCCGTGCACAGTAAAAGCCGGTTGAGACTGTGCTTTGCGAGTCCGTCCGTGGCTGAGATCCGCGAAGGCATTGCGGCACTCGCCGAAGTCTGCCGCAAGGAATTCGGCGTACCGGAGAGAATTGCGAACGTCGAGAAGACGGCGCGCGCATAAAAAAAGGCCGGTGCTTTCGCACCGGCCAAGTTCGCTCACACTTTTGTTGATCGGTTAGGCGGCTGCGACGCTGCGCAACTCGCCCGAACCCGGCGGTGGAATCGGCGACCCGTCGTCGGCGTATTCATTGAGCTTGTTCCGCAGAGTGCGGATCGAGATGCCGAGAATATTCGCCGCATGGGTGCGGTTGCCGAGGCAATGTTTCAGCGTCTCGAGGATCAGATCGCGTTCGACATCCGCCACGGTGCGGCCCACAAGCGCGCGTGTGACCTGTTCGGCAGCAAACGTCGCATGCGCAACGGCAGGCGCGGTTTTCGACAGATCAAGCCGGTCGCCGTCGGGCGACAGGATCGCGTCGGGTCCGATTTCGTCGCCGTTCGCCATCAGCACCGAGCGGTGCATGGTGTTTTCCAACTCGCGGACGTTGCCCTGCCAGTGGTTTGTCGTCAGCACGCGGCGCGCATCAGCCGAGATCGGCCGCAGCGGCACACCATTGGCTGCGGAGTATTTTTTGGCGAAATGCTGCGCCAGTTCGAGAATGTCCGCAGGCCGATCGCGCAGCGGCGGAATTTTCAGATTGACGACGTTCAGACGAAACAGCAAATCCTCGCGGAACATGCCGTCGCGCACGGCGTCCGCGAGATTGCGGTTCGATGTCGCGATGATCCGAATATCGACCGGCACCGGCTTGGTGCCGCCGACGCGATCGATGACGCGCTCCTGAATCGCGCGCAGCAGTTTCGATTGTAGCCGCACATCCATTTCGGAAACTTCGTCCAGCAACAGCGTGCCGCCGGTGGCTTCCTCGAATTTGCCGATGCGGCGTGCGACGGCGCCGGTGAACGAGCCTTTCTCGTGGCCGAACAGTTCGGACTCCAGAAGATGCTCCGGAATCGCCGCGCAATTGATCGAGATGAACGGCTTCTTCGCGCGGTTCGAGCGGGTATGAACGTAGCGCGCCAGCACTTCCTTGCCGGTGCCGGATTCGCCGGTAATCATCACCGAGGCGTCCGAACCCGCAATCTGCTGCGCGAGCTTGATGACTTTCGCCATCGCCTCGTCGCGATAGATCAGGTCGCGCGAGTCGTTGGCAACCGCTGCCAGAACTGCGGCGATCAATTCCGGATCGGGCGGCAGCGGAATGTATTCTTTCGCCCCGGCATGAATGGCGGCGACGGCAGCGCGCGCATCGGTGGTGATGCCGCAGGCGACGATGGGAACGTGAATGTGTTCGGCCTCGAGCCGCATCACGAGGTCGCGAATGTCGAGTGCGACATCGACCAGCAGCAGGTCAGCGCCCTTGCCGCCGCGCAGCACGGCCATCGCCTGCTCGATATCCTCGGCGTGCGTGACACTCGCGCCATTGTCCATGGCGATCTTGGTTGCGGTGGTGAGCTGGCCCTTGAGTGTGCCAACGATGAGAAGCCGCATGGTTTGCTCCTGTTATTATGCCCGCATCATTTTCGATGTCGGGTTGTTAGATTCAAATTAGGCGCGTTCCGCCTTGATGATTTCCGTCATGGTGACGCCGAGCTTGTCTTCCACCAGCACCACTTCGCCGCGCGCGACGAGGCGGTTGTTGACGTAGATGTCGATGGCTTCGCCCACGCGCCGGTCAAGTTCGAGCACTGTGCCGGGACCGAGTTTCAGCAATTCTGCGACGTCCATCCGCGAGCGTCCCAGCACCGCAGAGACCTGGACGGGAACGTCGAATACCGCTTCGAGATCGGCGGCGATGCGTGCAACCGGATCGTCGTCGGCATACATCGTGTGATCGTCCATCGCCGGCACATCTGCGGCGTTGAGTTCAGGAAGAGGGACGTTGTTGTCTGTCTCACTCATGGTCAGTCCTCATGGCCGCGGATTGTCCGGCCTGATTGCGGGTCGCCAGATAGCGCCCGACGAGTTCGTCGATCTTGGCTTCGATAGACGCGCGATTCAGCGTCACACCACCGTCAGCCCATTCGATTTTGCAGTCACCGGTTTCGATGTCCGGCTCGGCGAGGATCACAAGCTTGCCCTCGAAGCCGCTGCGCTTGGCCATCTGCTCGATGCGATCGCGCGCCGCGTCGTAAAGCCCGTCATTGATCCGCACCACAATGTGCGGGCTAGATGTCAGATGCCGGAAACAGTCCTGCACCAGCGCCATCATTTCCGTCAGCGGCTCGGCGGCGATCAGCTCGCTGCAAAGCTTGCGTGCGACGGCCATCGCGACATCGACTGCCTCGGCCTCCATACGGCCTTCGATGTCGGAAAAACGGCCGGCGATGCTCTTGATCGCAATGCCAATCTCTTCGAGCGCCAAAGACGCGCGGCGATCGCTTTCGACCTTGGCTTCGTGCTGCGCAGCCTCAAAGCCTTCGCGATATCCATGGGTTTCCGCATCGGCGACCTGCATCGCGATTTCCGCTGACGTTGCGGCGCGCTGCTTGGCGGCGTCGGGCACCGCGAAGTCGAGATCGAACAAAAATTTTGCGGGTGCGCCCATCAGTACACCAGCTCGTCGTCAGCGCGGTTTTTCTGCAGCATGATTTCGCCCTTGGCGGCGAGGTCCTTTGCAAGATTGACCAAAAGTGCCTGTGCCTCGTCGACGTCGCGCAGGCGAACCGGGCCGGCTGCGGCCATATCGTCGGTGAGCATTTTGGCCGCGCGGGTCGACATGTTGCCCATGAAGAACTGGCGCACGGCGTCATTGGCGCCCTTGAGCGCAATGCCGAGCTTATCCTTGTCGACGTGACGCATCAGTGTCTGCGCGGAGGCTGCGTCCAGTTTGACGAGGTCGTCGAAGGTAAACATCAGCGCCTTGATGCGCTCGGCGGATTCGCGATTGTCTTCTTCCAGCGAGGTGATGAAGCGAGTTTCGGTCTGGCGGTCGAAATTATTGAAGATTTCGGCCATCACCTCATGCGCGTCGCGGCGGCGGGTCTGCGACAGGTTGGACATGAACTCGGTGCGCAGCGTTTGCTCGACGCGTTCGATGACTTCCTTCTGGACGGCTTCCATCTTCAGCATGCGGCCGACCACGTCGAGCGCCATGTCTTCCGGCAGGATCGCCAGCACGCGGGCGGCGTGTTCGGGTTTCAGCTTCGAGAGCACGACCGCGATGGTCTGCGGATATTCGTTCTTGAGATAGTTGGCGAGAACCTCTTCCTGCACGTTGGAGAGCTTCTCCCACATGTTGCGACCCGCCGGGCCGCGAATTTCGTCCATGATGCCGGAGACGCGATCGCCGGGAAGGTATTGCTGCAGCAGCCGCTCGGTGGCGTCGAAATTGCCCATGAGCGCGCCCGATGCGGACATGCGCGAGACGAATTCGAGCAGCAGATCCTCGACCACCTCGGCCTCGATGGTGCCGAGATTCGACATCACCAGCGACAGTTCGCGCACCTCGTCGTCGTCGAGCATCGCCCAGACCTTGCCGCCATATTGCTCGCCCAGCGCCAGCATCATGATGGCGGCCCGCTTCGGCCCGCTCATCGGCTTGCTGCGCGGACGGTTGCCCTGACGGCTCGCCAGCGTCGCCACAACACCAGCGATGTCGTTGGTGTTGCTGTTCGGGGCTGCCAATGCGGGAGCTGTTGCCATGTTCAATTACGCCGGTTCTGTGAGCCACTGACGAATGATGGATGCGGTCTCTGTCGGGTTGCGTTCGGCGAGTTCGCCGACACGATGTACGGATTGGGCATGGACCTGGCCTTGCACCTGCGCGACGTCGATCATCTGCGATGTGGCGTTGTGGCCGATCAGAGGATTGGCGTTAGCCGGTGCTGCGGCTTCAACCGGCGCGGGTAGGGCGGATGGCTTGGCCAATGCGGGGTCGGCGGCGAGGACGCGCTTGAGCAGCGGACGAACCACCATCAGCAGCACGATCAGGCCGAGCAGCGACATTACGCCAAGCTCGATGAAATACATGATGTCGTCTTTGGTGAACTGGAACATGCCCAGAAAGCCCTTCGCTTCGCTCACGGGAATGATCGAAGGCTCTTCGGCGAATTTCAGATTGACGATCTCGACCTGGTCGCCGCGCTTCTGGTCGAAGCCGATCGCGGAGCGAACCAGCGTGCCGATGCGATCGAGTTCTTCCTTGGGACGTGCGGCGTAGACGACCTCGCCCTTTTCGTTCTTGTTGTAGCTGCCATCGACAAGGACGGCGACGGAGATGCGGTTGACGCGGCCAGCTTCGGTCACTTCGGTCTTGGTGACGCGGGAAATCTCGTAATTGTTGATTTCCTCGCTTTTCTTGCTCTGATCCTTCGGCGTACTGCCGGTTGCGCCGGTAGCCGCATTGCCCGGCAATTCATTGTTGACCGTGACCTGACCGTCGTTCGCGTTTGCAGTCGCCGTGGATTCTTCTCGCGACTGGCTGGAGCGCAGCACGCGCCCTTCCGGATCGAACTTGTCGGAGGTCTGGGTAATCTTGTTGTAATCGAAGTCGGCGGAGAGCTGCACGCGCGCACGGCCCGAACCGACCACAGATGAGACGATCTGCTCGACTTGGTCGCGCATCCGCTTCTCATAGGATGCGCGGCGTTCATCACCGGTCGCGCCGTCGGCTGAACTGTCGCCCGCGCCGCCATTGGCGAGCAATTGGCCGGTCTCGTCGACGATGGAGACGCGCTGCGCCTTCATGCCGTTGACGGCGGACGCCACAATATGACGGATGGCGCGAACCTGCGCCGGCTCGAGCTGGCCGCGCACGCGCAGGACGATGGACGCCGACGGTTCAGGCGTTTCACGCGAGAACAGCGGCCGTTCCGGCAGCACCAGATGGACGCGCGCGGCCTGAATACGGTCGATGCCCTTGATGGTGCGGGCGAGTTCGCCTTCCAGTGCGCGCAGATGATTGATGTTCTGGACGAAGCTGGTCGAGCCCAGCGCGTCGGATTTGTCGAAAATCTCGTAACCGACGCCGCCGCCTTTGGGCAGACCGCCTTCGGCGAGCTTCATGCGCAGCCGGGTGACCTTATCCTTGGGCACCATCACGATGGCGCCGTCATTCTTCAATTCATACGGGATGGCCTGACGATCCAGTTCCTTGATGATGCCGGACGAGTCTTCGTAAGAGAGATCGGTGAAGAGGGTGGTCATCTGCGGCGCGGTGACGCGCATGATGACGAAGCCGAAAAAGCCGACCAAAGCGAGCGTTACGGCAGCCATGGCCGCCATTCGCGCCGCACCCAGACTTTTGAGGAATGACAACAGACCCTGCAACGAACCAGCCCCAGATTCGGCACCACATGCCGACTGGGCAGAATTTGCCTAGGTATGGTTTCTATATAGTTAACGCCGGTTAATGGCGGCCAGAAATCGTCGAAATGCCGAATGCCGGTCTCTTTTAAAAGAGCCGGTTTTCGTCAAATCGTCTAGATGAAAGAAAAAGGTCTTACTGGCGGTATTGCTGAATGCGCGTGGTGCGCAAACCGGCAAGGCCATGCTGGTCGATGGAGAACTGCCAGGACAGGAATTCGTCGACAGTCAGCGTATAGCGGCTGCATGCTTCTTCCAAAGAAAGAAGACCACCGCGAACTGCGGCGACAACCTCGGCCTTACGTCGGATAACCCAACGTTTGGTACCGGGCGCTGGCAAATCAGCAATCGTTAACGGACTGCCATCTGGCCCGATGACGTACTTGACCCTCGGGCGGTGGGGTTCTGTCATGGTGTACTCACAAACTCGAAACAACAACTGAACTCGTGGGAACAACGTACCCCGCTGGGCTTAAAATTTGCCTAAGCTCAAGCGTCCAATACAAATCTCCTTGAACGCATGCGAACGCGAACAACCCGCTCTCGTTTCCAAGAGCGGGTTTAGATTTGATTCATATTTGAATCAGCCGCTCGTCGATGGTGTGGTTGTCGGAGTCGTCGCCGCGCGGATCACACGCTTGATCTGATCCACCGTGTAGTTCTTGCCGCCCATCGACAGCAGAGCTGGACTGGCTGTGAGATCGACGGAATCGACAACGCCCTGAATCTCAGTCGAGATCGCAACATTCGCGCCTGTGCTGTCCTTGCCCGTGACCGCCATCGTGTAATTGCCGGCTGGCCATTGCGTGCCGTCATTGCCCTTGCCGTCCCATACGAAGCTGGCATTGCCGGAGGCCAGCGTGTAGCCGCCGCTATAGACCTGCTGTCCGGCGGAATTTGAGATCGTGATCGTCGCGCTGGCATCTTTCGGCGCGTTCAGATTCCATGTCGCGGAGCCGTTGAAGGCCACTGTGCTGCCGTCCACTGCGACGTTCGATCCAACGAAACTGAGTGCCTGTGTCGACTGCGCGGTTTTCTGCAAGGTGACGAGCGATGCCAACTGGTCGTTGGCCTTGAGCTGTTGTTCGACCTGCGCGAACTGGACGAGCTGCGACGTGAACTGGTTGGTATCCAGCGGGTCGAGCGGATTCTGGTTCTGGAGCTGCGTTGTCAGCAGCGTCAGAAAGGTTTGGAAGTTATCGGCGAGACCGGCGGTTGAATTCGAACTGGTGGTGCCGGTGGTGCTGGTCGCGCTCGACGATGTCGCGGCGGCAGGCGCGGACGTCACTGGCGTCGGCATGGTTGCATCAATGGCCATGGCTGTCCCCTTAAATCCTGATATCGACGCCGCTGCTCGATCCGAGCGCGCGGCCGTAAGTTCTGCCGGCGACTTGCGCGGGCACGGTGTCGTCTTCGCTGATAATCAGGCGCTGCGAATTGCGGCCCGATCCATTGTCGTCGTTACGCCCCGATGACTGGTCGCGCAGGCTGAACTGCAATCCGCTGTCGCCGGTCTTCAGGCCCGCATCTTCAAGGGCCTGCTGCAATTGCGGCGCATCCCGGCGCAGCATGTCGAGCGTGGCGGGTCGCTCGACTGTCATATGCGAAGTGACGTTGCCGTGCTTGTCCACATCGAGCCGCACGTCGATGCGGCCGAGTTCGGCGGGATCGAGGCGAATTTCAAATCGGCTGGAGCCGCCTGCGGCGCGCAGCGCGATGTCGACCGCAAGGCCGCTCACGGGCACGGGCGTATTTGCCAGCGTTGTGTTGAGCGGAACGGCGGGCGTCACCGTGAAATTTTGCGTTTGAGCCTGCGGCGCTGTGGTTTGCTGGGTCTGGACCGGCTGCAGGGTCAGGTCATCCGGCGCAGTGCGGGCCACTGCCGGCGCATGATGCGCGACGGGCGCTGGCGCGGGCGCATTCGCCGGTTTGGTATCGGAAGGTGCGGCGTCGGACTTGTCGGCGGACGCCGTCTTGTCGGTCTCGCCCTTGGTGTGTTCGGCACCCCGAGGTGCTTTCGCCTCGGCGGTTTGTCCCGGCAGCGACAGTGCTGAGGATGAGTCCACAGCGGTCTCGGTCGGTGCGGTCTTGTCGGAGTTTGCCGAGACGGAAGCCGGCTTCAGTTTGGCGGGCGAGACCGGTTGGGCCGCGGTGGATTCGGCGGCCGCAACATTCACGTCTTGCGCGGTGATGTCGGTTGGGGCGAGCGGTTGCGCTTGGGTCTTTGCTGCTGCTGTGCTTGCAGCATCGTCTGCGGATGCCACGACGGTGGCGTCCGCTGCGGTCGCGACGGTTGGGTTATTTGCCGACGACGCGGCGGGATTTATCGGGGTTGCGGACGCATCCGGGTTCGTGGCGGCTTTTGTGTCCGCCGTTGCTGCGGCTGGCGCCGCAACGGTTGCCAAAGTTGCAGCCGCTGCTGCGGATGGATTGGACGCAGCCTCAATACCGGCGATTTGCGCATCGGTCTTGGGTGTCGTCGTCGTGGCTGGAGCCGTGGTCGCTGCCGTAACCGGAATCGCGACGGCGACAATGGCTGCAGCGTTGCCAAGGACAACGGGAACGACCGGCGTTGCGGCGTCGGTCGCATCGGCGTTTTTGGTTTTGCCGTCAGCAGACGTCTTTGCGGTATCCGCCTTGGCGGCATCGCCGGATGCGGCGACGACTTTGGCGTCGGCGGAGATTTCGATCTTGCCTGCTTTTGCGAGCGCGGCCGCTGCGGCGTCTTCGGTGAGCGATGCTGCGGCGTCGGCGCCATCTTTATCGGCGTTGGCGCTGGCTGTCGCGACGGCAGCGGCATTCGAGTCGGCCTTGCTGGCTGCCTTGGCGCTTGCGTTGCCATTTGCGTTGGCGGTTGCCTTGGCATCGGATCTGGAATTGGCTTTGGCGCCGGCCTCGCCATTGTCCTCGGTCCTTGAATTGGATTTGGAGGATTTGAGCGTCTTCTTGCCGGTGTCATCCGCCCGGCTGTCGGCGCGGGTATCTGGCCGATTGTCGGTCTTCGGCGGGGTGTCGCCGCCGTCCGGCCGCTGCGTCGGGGTGTCCTGGGTGGATGTCGCGGTTCGCTGACTGTCCGGCGTATTGCTGTCGACCAACGCGGAAAAGCCGTCGGATTGAGACGGCTGGGGTCGCGCTTGTGTCGATCGCGCATTGAAGGTGGCGGCAGAGGCGGTTGTTTCTGGGGTGACTCGGAACACGGATGGCCTTTCACGATGATACGCAAGGGGACATCAGCAAGGACCGGGCCATCCTTTGATCTAAAAATATCTTATATTATTCAATTACTTATATCCTTCCGGGAAGGCGTTTTCGCGCCCCTTAACCGGCGCGTTTCTGCCCTGCGGCAAGATTTGCCCGCCAGTTCCGAAGGCTACGGTCCGATTGCCTCGCCGGGAGCGCCCCTATAATAAAGCCCATCATTCGAGATTATGGGCTGCCGGCGGTCTCGTACCGCGGCAACCGGGATTGGCCGAACCATGCTCAACAGCCTCGACCTTGAGGGTCGCCCCGAAGATACGCGGGTCGTCGTCGCCATGTCGGGCGGCGTCGATTCCTCGACGACGGCTGCGCTATTGAAGGCTGAAGGCTACGACGTGGTCGGCGTCACGTTGCAGCTTTACGATCATGGCGCGGCGACGCATCGCAAGGGCGCTTGTTGCGCCGGACAGGACATTCACGACGCGCGCGATGTGGCAGCCCGCATCGGGATTCCGCATTACGTGCTCGATTACGAAAGCCGCTTTCGCGAATCCGTGATCGAAAGCTTTGCTGAGAGTTACGTTCAGGGCGAAACGCCGGTGCCTTGCATCGAGTGCAATCGCTCGATCAAGTTTCGCGACCTGCTCGCGACCGCGCGTGACCTCGGTGCCAAGGCGCTGGCGACAGGACATTATGTCGCCTCACGGCGTCTTGCGGATGGGTCGCGATTACTTGTGTGCGCGGCCGATGCGGATCGCGATCAAAGCTATTTTCTGTTTGCCACGACGCCGGATCAGTTGGCCGATGTGCGTTTTCCGCTCGGCGACATGACCAAGGCGCAGACCCGAGAACTCGCGCGCCGCTTTGGGTTGTCGGTTGCGGACAAGCATGACAGCCAGGATATTTGTTTTGTGCCGACGGGCCGCTACACCGAAGTTATCGAACGTCTGAAGCCGAATGCGCTTGCGCCCGGCGACATCGTCGATCTCGACGGCAAAATTCTCGGTCAGCATAACGGCATCGTCAATTTCACCATCGGCCAGCGCCGCGGCATCGGCATTGCGTCGGCGGCGCCGTTGTATGTGGTTCAACTCGACGCCGCATCGCGACGCGTTGTCGTCGGCCCGCGCGATGCGCTCAACGTCAGCATCATTCGTTTGCGCGACGTGAACTGGATCGGCGATGGCGCGATCGATCGCGCGATCGGAAACGGCCTTGAGATTTTCGTCAAGGTTCGCTCGACGCGGCCGCAACAGCCGGCATGGTTGCGCAATATCGACGGCGACTACGTTGTCGAGCTTGTCGATGGCGAAGAAGGCGTGTCGCCGGGTCAGGCCTGCGTATTTTACGATGCGCCTGCCGGACAAGCGCGCGTGCTTGGCGGCGGCTTCATCAAGAGTGCATCGCCGCGTGTTGTGCGCCAATTGCCGGTCGCGCGCGAAGCGCTCGCCGGTTAACGCGATGGCCGGTTAGCTTCAATGGCAGAAGACATCAACCGCGCCGGAGTGGCGAAGGCGTATGCCGCGTGGGCGCCGGTGTACGATCTTGTGTTCGGCAAGGTTTTCGACGAAGGCCGCAAATCCACAATCGCTGTTGCGGATAAAATCGGCGGCCGCGTTCTCGATGTCGGCGTCGGCACGGGATTGTCGCTGTCGGATTATTCGCGCACCACAAAATTGCACGGCGTCGATATTTCGGAGCCGATGCTGCGTAAGGCGCAGGAGCGCGTGCGGCTGCTCAACCTGACCAACGTGGAAACGCTGTCGGTGATGGACGCGAAGAATCTCGCGTTTCCCGAGAACACATTCGATGCGGTGGTGGCGCAATATGTCATCACGGCGGTGCCGGATCCCGAGGCCACGCTCGACGATTTCATTCGCGTGCTGAAGCCCGGCGGTGAATTGATCTTGGTCAATCACATCGGGGCGGAAAGCGGTCCACGTAAAATCTTTGAGCTTTGCTTTGCACCGTTGGCGCGTCGGCTCGGCTGGCGTCCGGAATTTCCGTGGGAGCGGCTGACGAACTGGGCGGCAAAACATGGCGGTGCGGTGCTGATCGAGCGCCGTCCGATGCCGCCGATGGGGCATTTTTCGCTCATTCGCTATCGCAAGAGCTGACAGCCGCGAATTTGCCGCAGGGAACATCTGCGCGTCAAAGCCGTTCTGTTCCTATGACCAGCAAATTCTCGATCGCCGCGATTGCAATTCTTGCAGCCATTCCCGCTGTGGCATTCGCACAGGCGCCGCCGACGCCCGTAACGCCACCGGCAGAGACCGCGCCGCCGAATGCAGGCCGCGGTTCGCAGAATTGTGCGCCGACGCAGGCCGTCCCGAACGACGGCACGATCGCACCGCGCGGCAATTCCACGACGGGTCAGGCGTCGGAGCCGCTTGGCGACAAATTGGCGAAATCCGACGGTGTGCTTTGCCCGCCTTCGGGGATCGATCCCGGAATGCATGCGCCCACGCCGAACAGCGGATCGATGCAGGTCATCCCGCCGCCCGGCAGCCCCGGTGGCGATCCGACCGTTCGTCCGAAATGAGATGATTGAACGGCCCGTCGTTGCTTGACAGGCATTTGGGTGACTTCTTATATGCCGCCCGGTTCGCAGCCCTTCGAGCAAACGGGGCGACGGGCATTTGGCGAGGTAGCTCAGCTGGTTAGAGCACGGGAATCATAATCCTGGGGTCGGGGGTTCGAGTCCCTCTCTCGCTACCACTCATCCACGCACGACCGGGCGCTTGATCGGTTCGCAGACACAAGCCCATGCCAATTTCACTCCGAAATCCGGATCGTGAATGGCGCGCATGTCTTGTCAGGCGCGCCGTAGATGCCAACGCTCATACATCCACTAGCAGGTTTGACCTGACTTTCCGTGAATGGCTTGAAGCGGTCGCTGCCAGTGTTTTGCAGGCTCAGCAGCTGCGCCTGAAGCTGATCGAGGTAATTTCCATAAGTCGCAGAGTCTGAATGATACCTCACCGAAACGGGGTTCGTGATCCCCAGCGAGGTCAAATAGATCGACAGCGAAAATACGCCTTCATAAGAAAACGGCCCATGCGCTTCAAGGACGATGGGGCTGCCTGGAGCTTGTTTTGCGGACTGCACGAGGCGCGTGAATTCGTTGTAAAACAGGTTTGTCGCGACGATGTTTTTCTTGACGGCGACTTGCAGCGGAAACGGCTTTGCGATTAGCGCTTCGGCCAACGCGAAAAATACAAAGACGGACATGATGAATTGCACATAGGTAATTGTTCGCTCGGAATAGATGCGACGAAGTTTTTGTGAGCCTTCACAGGCAATAATGAAAACGGTGAACGGAACCAGAAGCGCGGCGGGGAAATCGTAGCGCGTGCCGGTTGGAAATATCACGCGGTAGAGGCCGCTCTGCGTGGCGTAGAGTGCGATTAAGAAGAGGTACAAAATCACGGCATCGCGAGAGTCAAATACCCATTCCTTGAATGATTTGACTGGCAAGACCCGAAGAATTTGAAGAAAGGCAATTGGAAGAACGATAATCCACCATGTCTGGACAAAACCGACGAGAACTCCCGCCGCCGCGAACGTGATGATTCTCAATGGCCCTACCGACTTTCCGTAGTAGTCGGTACCCGTTGCGAGCGTTCCTTTGACCACCACAAAGAAAACGGCACCGGCGCAGGCGAGAATTGCAACGGAGAGAATCCCAATCAGTATTGGAGATAGCAGCCGTTTTGTCCCGGAAAAGATCAATACGAAGATCGCGCTGGCTGCCAATGGAATGAACGGCTCTTTGAGTCCGCAGAGAACAATGGCGGCAAACGCCAATACTATGGCAGCAAGATTTCTCTGAAAGGGTGTGGTGGAATGCAGGAGGAAGTTGGCGGCGAAAATCATGATACCGATGCAGCCTCCGCCGCAAATTTCGGAAGGCCCAAGCCGCGACCACACATCGGTCCACAACGGCAGCAGCGCAATCCAGGCGGTCAGCGCGCCACCGAGCCATCCGCCTAAAAAGCGAAATAATGTCCACCAGATTGAACTCAAAAAAACTGCGAAGCAGACGGTGTTGACGGCATACCAAAGGTGGACGTTCGTCCCCCAAAGCGAAGCTTCCATCAACGGATCAAATAATAGGTCGGCCTGAATACTTGGCCCTCATGAGTCTTCGCCAGCAGGGTCGGCAAGATTTCGCTGGGCGAGAGATGAAGTGTCGGGCCGAGCACATAGAAAATACTGTGATCGTCAATCATTCCCCAATTCGCCAGATAAATCTGGCGGCCGATCAGCACAAAAGAAAGCAATGCCGACAGCACCGTAATGATAACAAAGCTCAAAATTTGACTTTGCGGATAGATAATGCGGTCGATCCACCCGGATTGAGAATCGGCATTTGTCGGCGATGGCATCAACAGCCCCCGAATTACGAATTATATTTTTCGACGATAAACGAGTTTGCACCCAATACAACTGACGGCGGTGCATGTTGCAGATTCATCTGCTTGCCGACATCGCCCTCGTTGCTGAAAATTACCGCGTCACATGCGCGGATACTGCGAGCCATTTGCCGTTTCGCTTGGCCCAGACGTCGGTATAGCGGCCAGCACCGGCGCTGCCGTCCGGCATCTGATAGACGGTGCGCGCATGAATGATCGCGACCTCGCCGATGATGCGAATCATCACGTCCTCGGCCCTAAGGTTTTTAATCGTGACGGGCAGCGCCGTCTGTTTCAGAAATTGCGCGCGGTCGGCCAGCGAGCGATCCGGGTTCGAGCAATAAAATTCGCTCGCCAAAATCTCGTCGAAGCGCTGCACATCCGAATTCTGGACGGAGTCGATATAGTCGCGATTGCGTGCAGCCAGCGTGTCGTGGTCCGATGCCATATCGCGTGCTATGCGCGTCCCATTTTTCTGTTGTGCGAGTTGCCGCTTAAGCCGTAAACAATTTAGCAAGCACCGGGATTGTTCACAATGGACTTCGCATTATCGGCCCAGCAGGAATCCATTCGCGATGCCGTTGCAAAAATCTGCGCGCGGTTCGATGATTCCTATTGGTTGACGAAGGATCGTGACGGCAGCTTCCCGCACGAGTTCTATGACGCCATTGCGGAAGCCGGCTGGCTCGGCATCTGCGTTCCCGAGAAATTCGGCGGCTCGGGACTCGGCGTCGTTGATGCGACGATCATGATGCGCACCATCTCCGAATCCGGTGCGGGCATGTCGGGCGCGTCGTCGGTCCACATGAATGTGTTCGGGCTCAATCCGGTCGTCGTGTTCGGCACCGACGAACAGCGCAAGCGGATGTTGCCGGGCATTGTCGAGGGCCGCGAGAAGGCGTGTTTCGCGGTGACTGAGCCGAACACCGGTCTCAACACCACGCAGCTAAAAACGCGCGCGGTGCGTCAAGGCGACAAATATATCGTCAACGGTCAGAAGGTCTGGATTTCCACCGCGCAGATCGCGCACAAGATCCTGCTGCTGGCGCGAACCACGGCGCTGGAAGACGTGAAGACGCCCACGCATGGATTGAGTTTGTTTTACACCGACTTCGACCGCGCGCGCATCACGGTCCATGAAATTGAAAAGATGGGCCGCAAGGCGGTCGATTCAAACGAGCTTTTCATTTCCGACTTTGCAATTCCGGTCGAGGACCGCATTGGGGAAGAAGGCCGGGGCTTTGAATACATCCTGCATGGCATGAATCCGGAACGCGTGCTGATCGCCGCCGAAGCCATCGGCCTCGGCAAACTGGCGCTGTCACGCGCGGCGGCTTACGCAAAACAACGCGTCGTGTTCAACCGGCCCATCGGCCAGAATCAGGGGATCCAGCATCCGCTTGCGAAAAACTGGATGGATCTGGAAGCAGCGTGGCTGATGACGCTCTCGGCGGCGTGGCAATACGATCAGGGATTGCCGTGCGGGCCGGCGGCGAATGCCGCAAAATATCTCGCAGGCGAGGCGGGTTTACAGGCCTGCGAACAGGCGGTGATGACGCATGGCGGCTTCGGTTACGCGAAGGAGTATCACGTCGAGCGTTATTTGCGTGAAGTGATGATCCCGCGGATCGCGCCGATCAGTCCGCAGCTCATTCTCAGTTTTATCGCAGAGAAGGTTCTGGGCCTGCCGAAATCCTATTGAGTTCGCAAGAAAAAGACCGACCCCAAATATGGAGGCCGGTCGATTTCATCGCTGAACGAATCCGGATTAGAGATTCTTGTTCGCCGCCTTGGCTGCGTCGTTCACTGCGGTCTTCGCGGCATCCTTGACGTTGCCGACGGCCTGCTGGCCGTGGCCCTTGGCTTCCTGAATGGCGCCTTCGCCCTTCAGCTTGTCGGAGTCGGTCGCATTACCGAGTCCCTGCTTGGCCTTACCGATGGCTTCGTTAGCTTCGCCTTTGATCTTGTCAGTTGTTGCACCCATAACGAACTCTCCTTTTTGCAGATGCGGTGGTAACGCGCCGATTGACCGGATGTTCCTGATCTGTTGAGTTGGAACTCGAATTTAAGAGAGAAGATAATGTCGGGAAAACACGATCACGATCATGACACACGCTGGAAGAATGACGGTGTTCGCGTGATTCCCGGCAATCAGCTCGATCCCAATGTGCCGTCGACAGCCGGCATGGATCGCAAGGCAGCGATTAACTTCGCGCGGGTGGGCGCGCAGAAATTATGGGCCGGCACGGTCACGATCAAGCCTGATGCGAAAACTGGCGCGCATCATCACGGCCACCTCGAGAGCATCATCTATGTGGTGCGCGGCAAGGCGCGGATGCGCTGGGGCGAGCATCTCCAGTTTACCGCCGAAGCCAATCCCGGCGATTTCATTTTCATTCCACCTTACGTGCCGCATCAGGAAATCAACGCGAGCCGCGATGAAGCGCTCGAATGCGTGCTGGTGCGCAGCGACGGTGAGGCGATTGCGATCAATCTCGATATCGAGCCGGTCGAAAAGCCGGAGACGGTGCTGTGGATCGATCCTATTCACCGCGACCCCGCCGAGAAGAACGGATAAATGGCTGCCATGACCGATTTTCATTTTTACGAACCCGCAAACGGCCACGGCCTCAAGCACGATCCGTTCAACGCCATCGTAGGACCCCGGCCGATCGGCTGGATTTCGTCGCATGACGCCAAGGGTCATGTGAATTTGGCGCCTTACAGTTTTTTCAATGCGTTCAACTACCATCCGCCGATCATCGGATTTTCCAGCATCGGCTGGAAGGACAGCGTCTCCAACATTCAGGAGACCAAAGAATTCTGCTGGAATCTGGCGACCCGACATATCGGCGAGCAGATGAATATGACGTCGGCCAGCGTGCCGCACGAAACCGATGAATTCACGATTTCCGGCCTGACAAAAGTGCCAAGCCGCAAGGTAAGCGTGCCCCGCGTCGGCGAAAGCCTTGCGTCTTTCGAGTGCAGGCTAACGCAATTGATCCAGCTTCAGGGCGCGGACGGCGCCAAGGCCGATGCCTGGATGGTGTTTGGCGAGGTGGTAGCGGTCCATATCGCCAAGAGTCTTATCAAGGACGGCGTCTATCAGACTGCCGACGCGCACCCGATTTTGCGGGCCGGGCGGATGGGGGACTATGCCGAAATCCGGCCCGATATGATGTTCGAGATGATCCGCCCCCGCTAGGGGTTGGCCGGCCTTTGGGTCAACAAGTCTTGATGATGTGGCCGATTGTTTATGCAGCGTTTCCGGAACGTTAGGCTAACGTGGCGGTTGTTGCGACACACATTGTTTTGAGGATTTTAGCTTCAATCGCCGCATGACATAGAGATTGGTTTTCGGCGCCCGCCGTTGGCGCTACTCTCTCCTCCGCTTTTGTGAATTCGATTGCTTTGCGACCTCGATCAAAAGGATCGTCCCATGAGCTTCTCCCTCCGTCGTGATCTAATCACCAAGCCGATCTTCGCATGGGCGCACAAGGCGCTGCCGCCGATGTCCGACACCGAGCGCGAGGCGCTCGAAGCCGGTGACGTGTGGTGGGACGCTGATCTGTTTACCGGCAATCCCGACTGGTCGAAGCTGTTGGCCAATGCCCCGGCGACTTTGACGGCGGAAGAAACCGCCTTTCTCAGCGGGCCCGTCGAACAGCTGTGCGGCATGATCGACGACTGGAAGGTTACTTGGGAGTGGCGCGATCTGCCACCTGAAGTTTGGGAGTTCATCAAGCGCAACAAATTCTTCGGCATGATTATTCCGAAGGAATTTGGCGGCCTTGGATTCTCGCCTTTCGCGCATTCCGAAGTGGTGCGGAAGATTTCATCGCGCTCGGTGACGGCAGCCGTCACCGTGAT
>JAYVYQ010000252.1:0-9210 GCA_043784125.1 Afipia sp. | reverse complement strand
CTCGATTGCTTTCACGCCGGGGCGATTGAAACCGTAGAACGGCCCGGACGGCAGATCGCGGTAGAACTGCGCGCGGTTGGTCGCGACTTGTGTCTGCAGTCCGTCGAACACGTCTTTAGGCAGGCCGCCGGGATTGCTTGCGGTCTTCACCATGATCGGCGGCACCGCGCTAATCAAAACGGCCTTGGCGACACGGCTTTCGCCGTGGCGTCCGATATAATGCGCGACCTCGCCGCCGCCGGTTGAGTGGCCGACATGGACTGCGTTTTTCAGATCGAGATGCGCGGTCAATGCTGCAAGATCGTCGGCATAGTGATCCATGTCATGACCGTCGCCGGTCTGGCTGGAGCGGCCGTGGCCGCGCCGGTCATGCGCAATGACGCGGAAGCCTTTTCCGAGAAAGAAAAGCATCTGCTTGTCCCAATCGTCCGCCGAGAGCGGCCAGCCATGCGAGAAAACGATGGGCTGTCCTGTGCCCCAATCCTTGTAAAAAATTTCAGTGCCGTCTTTGACTTTGATTGTGGGCATCGGAGTCGCTCCCTCTAGTCTCAAAGAATTAAATGGACCCGGCAGAGCCGAGCTTAGCTGTCGCCAATGGCAATTGCGCGACCGTCATTGGTCGAAGTCGCAAGAGCGGCGGCACTCTTGTCAGCGCCGCCGTCAATCATCTCGTCAGCCGTGCAGTTTCTTCGCGGTCTCGGCGATGGTGCGGCCCTGATAGCGCGCGCCATCGAGTTCGTTCTGGCTTGGCTGGCGGTTGCCATCGCCATCGGTGATGGTGGTCGCGCCGTAAGGCGAGCCGCCGGTGACTTCCTTCGTGCCCATCTGACCTGCGAAACCGTAGTTCAGTCCGACGATCACCATGCCGAAGTGCAGCAGGTTGGTGATGATCGAGAACAGCGTGGTTTCCTGGCCGCCGTGTTGCGTGGCGGATGAGGAGAATGCGCCGCCGACCTTGCCGTGCAGTGCGCCCTTGGCCCACAAGCCGCCGGCCTGATCGAGGAAGTTCGCCATCTGCGATGACATGCGGCCAAAGCGCGTGCCGGTGCCGACCACGACCGCGTCGTAGTTCGCGAGATCTTCGATCTTGGCGACGGGAGCCGCCTGATCGACTTTGTAGTACGAGGCCTTCGCGACGTCGGGCGGAACGAGTTCGGGGACGCGCTTGATGTCGACAGTCGCACCCGCTTCGCGTGCGCCTTCGGCCACCGCATTCGCCATCGCCTCGATGTGTCCGTAGGCGGAATAGTAAAGAACAAGAACTTTGGCCATGATGGTCTCCTGAAGTTTGCGAGGATGTGTTGAATTGGGTTCGTGAATGGATGCGGCTTATGCCGCATCCACCAAAACGATTTCGGAGTCTTCCAGCGCGGTGATTGTCAGGGTGGCTTCCTTGCGGATCGCCGCGCCGTCGCGCGCATTGACGCGAACACCGTTGACCTCGACGCTGCCTAAGGCGGGAACGAGATAGCCATTGCGTCCGTCGCCCAGCGTGTAGCTTGCGCTCTCGCCTTTCTTCAGAGTTGTTGCGAGCACGCGCGCATCTGCGCGGATCGGAAGCGCGTCATTATCGTTGGCGAAACCGCTGGCGATCGTGACGAATTTTCCGGAGCGATCCGACTTTGGAAACGGCTTGGCCCCCCAAGTCGGCTGTCCGCCGGCCTCGGTCGGCTCGATCCAGATCTGGAATATCTTCGTCGTCGCAGGTTCAAGGTTGTATTCGGAGCGGCGTACGCCGGAGCCGGCACTCATCACCTGCACATCGCCGGCTTCGGTGCGGCCCTTGTTGCCGAGCGAATCCTGATGCGTGATCGCGCCTTCGCGGACATAGGTAATGATCTCCATGTTGGCATGGGGATGCGCGGGGAAACCGGTGTTCGGCGCGATCTCGTCGTCGTTCCAGACGCGCAGGTTGCCGAGACCCATGTTCTCGGGGTCGTAGTGGCTGCCGAACGAGAAATGATGCTTGGCCTTGAGCCAGCCGTGATTGGCGCCGCCGAGTTTGTTGAAAGGTCGAAGTTCGATCATGGGATATCTCCGTCGTTCGTATTCCGATGGGTCGTTGATAGGCCCGCGCCGATGGTGCATAAATAGAAACTATTGAAACTTATTGTTTCCATTATTGATCTATAGGGAACGTGACCATGTCCAACCTGCCGGACTTCGAGGCGCTGGCGATCTTCGCCAAGGTGGTGGAAATGCGTTCGTTTGCTGGCGCGGCGTCCGAATTGGCGATGTCCAAGGCCACCATATCGAAGGCCGTCACGCGGCTTGAGCGGCGGCTCGGCGCGCGCCTGTTCAACCGCACGTCGCGTCAACTGACACTCACGGATGCCGGACAGAAGCTGTCGCAGCGCGCGACACAGTTGCTTGTCGATGGTGAAGCGGCGGAGAACGAGACGCTGGCTCAGTCCGTCGCACCGAGAGGTCTGGTGCGGCTCGCCGTGCCGATGACGTTCGGCCTCAAGGCCATCGCGCCGCTGCTGCCGGACTTTCTTGCGATGTATCCCGATATTGCAATCGACCTGCATCTGTCCGATGCAACCGTCGATCTGATCGGTGACGGCTTCGATGCCGGCGTTCGCATCGGCAGCCTGCCGGACTCATCGCTGGTTGCGCGGCGGCTGTGCGCGATGCCGCGCTATACCGTGGCTGCGCCGTCGTATCTCAAGAAATACGGCACGCCCACGCGTCCGATGCATCTCGCCCGGCACAAGGTTCTTGGCTACACGTACCTGTCGACCCCCGGCGTGTGGCACTTCACCAACGCCAAGGGCGAACAGGCGTCGGTTCGGCCGTCCGGGCAGTTGCGCGTCAACAACGGCGAGGCGCTGATGCCGGCGCTTCTGGCGGGCGTAGGAATCGCGGACCTGCCGGACTTTATTGTCGGCGATGCCATCGCGGCGAAGAAAGTCGAAGTGATCCTGAAGAACTGGAAGCAGCCGGAGGGCGCGGTGCATCTGGTGATGCCGCCCGGCGGCCCGCGTCCCGCGCGCGTCGAGGCACTGGCCGCGTTTCTCGACGAGCGTCTTGGCCGGGCCAAAGTCAAATCGCGTTAAGTTCGATGCGAAAGTTTCCGGGCGCTGGATTTGCATAACATCCAGCGATAGGGTGCGCCTCCATCCGGAAGGCACTTCATGCGCAATTTCATCACTCCGTCCCGCTCCATCGCGGTGGGCGAACGCGGCATGGCCGCAACGTCGCATCCGCAAGCGACGCTTGTTGCGCTCGATATTTTGCGTAGCGGCGGTAACGCGATGGACGCGGCGATTGCGGCGGTGGCGTTGCAGGGCGTGGTCGAGCCGCAGATGACCGGCATCGGCGGCGATTGCTTCGTGCTTTATTCGCCGAAGGGCGGCGCGCCGGTGGCGCTGAACGGTTCGGGCCGCACGCCAGCCAAAACCGATCTCGCGTCTGTCGCTTCGCGCATGAAAGAGATTTCGCCAACCGCACCTGAAGGCGTGACGATTCCGGGCGCGGTCGATGCGTGGTGCGCGCTCAACGCCGCGCACGGCTCGAAATCGCTGGGGGAAATTTTCAAACCCGCCATCGATGCTGCGGAAAACGGCTTTCGCATCACGCCGCGCGTTGCGGCGGACTGGACGCGCAATCGTCCGCGGCTTGAGAGCAACGCAAATGCCAAGACTCATTATCTGCCGGGCGGCGTCACCGCAGCCATCGGCGACAAACGTAATCAACCCGCGCTTGGCGCGACGCTGAGGAAAATCGCACGCGAGGGCCGCAAGGCATTTTACGAGGGCGCGGTCGCCGACGAGCTTGCATCCGAATTGCAGAAACTTGGCGGCGTGCACGAGGCGTCCGATTTCGCCGCGCACAAGGGTGAGAACGTCACGCCGATTTCCACGACGTATGCGGGTCGCGACATTGTCGAATGTCCGCCGAACGGGCAGGGCCTCGCCGCGCTGATGATCCTGCGCATCATGGCGCATTACGACATCAAGTCATTATCCGAGACGGACCGCGTGCATGTGCTGGCGGAAGCCAGCAAGGCGGCGTACCGCGCGCGTGACGCGTTCTTCTGCGATCCGTCATTCGGCAAGGTCGATGCGGCGCATTTTCTCTCCGATGCCTATATCGGCAAACTTCGCAGCAAGATCGACATGAAGCGCGCGACATCAAAAGTCGATTGGGACGACATCGAGCATACCGACACGGTCTATGTGACGGTGGTGGATCGCGATCTCAACGCCGTGTCGTTCATCAATTCGCTGTTCAATCCATTCGGCAGCGGCATCTATGCGCCGAAGTCCGGCGTTCTGCTGCACAATCGCGGCTATGGATTCCGCCTGCAGCCGGGACATCCCAATGCGCTAGCGCCGAACAAGCGTCCGTTGCACACGATTATTCCCGGCATGGTGATGAAGAACGGACAATGCATGATGTCGTTCGGCGTGATGGGCGGACATTATCAGGCGACCGGCCACGGAAATTTCCTCTCCAACGTGTTCGATCTCGACATGGACATTCAGGCCGCTTCTGAGGCGCCGCGCTCGTTCGCATTCGACGGCGTGCTGTCGCTGGAGCCGACCTTCGGCAAACACATCGGAGATGAACTCGCCGCGCGTGGTCACGATGTGAAGTGGTCGGAGCTTCCTCTCGGCGGCTGTCAGGCGATCTGGATCGACCGCGAGCGTGGCGTGTTGCTCGGCGCCACCGATCATCGCAAGGATGGCGTCGCGCTGGGATTCTAAAAACAGAAACGTCGGGAGAACCGCATGATCGATCTCAAAGGATTGCCGTTCGACTCCGAGGCCATGCTGGCCGGCCTGAAGCCGTGGATCGAATGCGAAAGCCCGACCTACGATCCGATCAGTGTCAACCGCATGATGGATCTCGCGACGAAAGATCTTGTGGCGGCGGGTGCGAAAGTGGAGCGCATCGCAGGCCGCATGGGGTTCGGCGATTGCGTGCGCGCGTCATTTCCGCACGCGACAAAAACTCCCGGCGTTTTGGTGATGGGACATTTCGACACCGTGCATCCCGTGGGCACGCTCGCGAAGCTGCCGTTCCGGCGCGACGGCGACAAATGCTACGGCCCCGGCATCATGGACATGAAGGGCGGCAATTACGCGGCGCTTGAAGCAGTGCGCCAGTTGCAGCGCGCGAATATCGCGACGCCGCTGCCGGTGACGTTTCTGTTCACCAGCGACGAAGAAATCGGCAGCGCCTCCACGCGCGAGACGATCGAAGCCGAAGCCGCGAAACACAAATACATATTGGTGCCGGAGCCCGCGCGCGCCGAAGGCGGCGTGGTGACGGGGCGCTATGCGATTGCGCGCTTCAATCTTGAAGCCATCGGGCGTCCGAGTCATGCCGGCGCATTGCTCGCAGATGGCCGCTCCGCGATCCGTATCATGGCCGACATGATTCCGGTGATCGACGCGATGACCACGAGCGATTGCACTTTCAGCGTCGGTGTCGTGCATGGTGGTCAATGGGTGAATTGCGTGGCGAGTTCATGCACCGGGCAGGCGCTGTCGATGGCGAAGAAACAAAACGATCTCGACGATGGCGTGAAGCGCATGCTGGCCTTGAGCAAGAAGGACGCGCAGGGCGGCGATTTCATCGTCACGCGCGGCGTGACGCGACCGGTGTGGGAGCCGGATTCAAAGACGATGGTACTTTACAAGACCGCGAAACGTATCGCCGCAACACTCGGCACCGATTTGAAACATTCCAGCGCGGGCGGCGGCTCCGACGGCAATTTCACCGGCGCGATGGGGATTGCGACGCTCGACGGCCTCGGCGTGCGCGGTGAGGGATTGCACACGCTTAACGAACATATTTTCGTCGAGAGTCTCGCCGAGCGCGGACGCCTGATGGCGGGACTGCTGGCGGAGCTCAATTAGCTGCGCAACGCCAGCGACGTCATGCGCCGCACGGACGCCTCCGCGTCGCGCGCGATCTGTTTGCGATCCGCATTCATGTCATAGGCGATAGGTTCGCCCCAGCTCACCGTGACATCGACCGCGCCGCTTGCCAGCACGCCGAGCAGATGCGGCACGAGGTCCATGTCGCCATACCACGCGACCTTCTCGCGCAGCGCGCGGCCGACGCGCACGCCGCCATAGCGCACATAGGCCAGCGACACCGGCTGCACCATGACGCGATCATGATGGGTCGCATCCCCGATCACGTGATGCACCGCGCCGATCAATGCAGAACGAAACGGCAGGATGCGAATGCCGTCGCTGGATGTGCCCTCGGGAAACAGCAACACGGCGTCGCCGCGGAGCAGGCGATCCGCCATCGCGCGGGTATGTTCGCCGGTTTTGTTGCGGCGGTCGCGCTCGATGAAAATCGTCTGCTGCAATCGCGCCAGCCATCCGAACACCGGCCAGGATTTCACCTCGGACTTGGCGACGAACGTCACGGGCGCGACTGCACCGATCACGGAAATGTCGGACCATGAGACATGATTTGAGAGAATAAGGACAGGCTTGTCGCTGGTGAGTTTTCCGACCTGCGTGATCCGGATGCCGATGACGGCGCAATAGAGCCGATGAAACAGCAGCGGCACATCGTGCTGCAGCCGATTGTCGAGCAGCATTCCTGCAACCTGAAACGGCAGCAGGACCAGCGCGATCAGCACGAGAATCGAGAGGACGAAAACGGCGCGGATCATGAACCTGTCTTGCAAGGCGGGTTTCGGCTCACGCTTATAGCGTCAAGACGCGAAAGCGCCAAAAAATGCGGCCCCCGGCTGGACCGGGCGCAAAAGGGGATTGCGCAACATGTCAGCACCTGGGACCGCGAGGGCGTCTCGATCCACGACGGGCGTGCGGATCGGACGCTCTAGCACGGTAGGTGCAGCGTATATCAGAAGTATGACAGGCCTTATTTTCTCCACAGGAGGAACCGGACGGCACCCCTTCACTTTGTAACCAAGTGAGTTTTGGCTGCTGAAACAAGTTTGCGCAGGCATATAGTCTTAGTTTGAAAGGGAGGTCGAAATCTCGAAACTTGCAAAAGGAACTAGACCGCAGTTTACGCGCGCGCTCGAAGCACTGAATTTTTTCATGGCCGATTTTCAAGCGGGCATCGGTCCGTTTCTCGCGATTTTTCTGCTCGCTCACGGCTGGCAGAGCGGCTTGATCGGCACGGTGATGACCGTAGGTGGCGTGGCGGGCATGATCATGACGACGCCCGCCCGCGCGTTGATCGACGCGACAACGCATAAGCGCGTCTTCGTTATCATCCCCGGAATTTTCACGATCCTTGCCTCCCTAATCCTGCTCTATTCGCAAACGTTCTGGGTTGTCGCCGCCTCCCAAGTTGCTACCGCCATTGCAGGTGCTGCCATCGTGCCCGCCGTCATGGGCATCACTTTAGGTATTGCACACCAGAAGGGTTTCAACCGGCAGAACGGCCGCAACCAGGCATTTAACCATGCAGGCAATGTCGTCGGCGCGGCGCTGTCCGGCTATCTCGGATATAGATACGGGTTCGCAGCGGTATTTATTCTCGCTGCGGTGCTCGGCGTGTTCTCTATCGCTTCCATCCTGATGATTCCGCCAAGTGCAATTGACCATCATATCGCGCGTGGCGCAGGAGACGACAACAAGACGGTCGGCGCGTGACAGGTTCTGCTGGATTGCAAACCGCTGCTGGTTCTCGCGGCAGCACTCGCGCTGTTTCATCTGGGCAATGCAGCGATGCTTCCACTCTACGGCCTCGCCGTCGTTTCAGGTCAGGAAGGCAACGGCGCAGGTTTCGTCGCAACCACAATTGTCGTAGCCCAAGCCGTTATGATAGTCGCCTCCATTGCCGCAATGAGAATGGCAGAGAAAGAGGGCTATTGGCTGGTTCTCTTGATTTCGTTCATTGCGTTACCTGTGCGCGGCGTGATCGCTGCAGGGGTGATTGAACCGTGGGGTGTGTTTCCGGTTCAGGCGTTGGACGGAATTGGAGCAGGGCTTCAAAGCGTGGCTGTGCCGGGGTTGGTGGCGCGCATTCTCAACGGGACCGGGCGGGTCAACATCGGCCAAGGTGCGGTGATGACCATACAAGGAGTTGGCGCAGCACTCAGCCCGGCTATCGGCGGTGGCTCGCTCAGGTGATAGGTTATCCTGCGGCTTTCATCACACTCGGTTGTTTTGCCATCGGTTCGATTGCAATTTGGCTTTTATTCTCTCCGATGCTGAAACCAGCGTGTGCCGGCAACTCCGGCGCGGCATTGGCAGCTTCGTAAAAATTCATCGCGTAAACTCCACTCGTGATAGCCGTAAAGAGGAAGCCCATGCCCACTTTCGTGTCGCCGTACTTGCTGCCAATCCTGATGTTGATCGCGTCCAACGTGTTCATGACCTTCGCCTGGTACGGACATCTCAAGTTCAAGGACTATTCGCTGCCGCTCGTCATCATGGTGAGCTGGGGCATTGCGTTCTTCGAGTATTGGCTCGCGGTGCCGGCTAATCGCTGGGGCAGCACCGTCTATTCGGCGGCGCAGCTCAAAACCATGCAGGAAGTGATTACGCTGATCGTGTTCGCGGAATTTTCGGTGCTGTATCTGAAGGAGCCGCTGGGCTGGAATCACGCGCTCGGATTCTCCTTCATTGCAGCCGGCGCATTTTTCATTTTTCACAAATGGTCGTGACGCTTATTTTCCCGCAGGCGAGACCCGCAGAATTCGCCCCGCCGAATTGTCGGTGAGCAACCACAACGCGCCGTCCGGTCCCTGTCGCACGTCGCGGATGCGCTCGTTGAGATTTTGCAGCAGCCGTTCTTCGCCCGTGACCTTGTCGCCGTCGAGCGAGAGCCGCACCAGCATCCGCCCCGCAAGCGCGCCGGTGAACAGGCTGCCTTTCCATGACGGAAACAGCGCGCCGTTATAAAATGCCATGCCGGACGGCGCGATGGATGGCACCCAGTATTTGATCGGCTGCTCCATGCCTTCTTTTTCGGTGCTGTCGTGAATTTTCGTGCCGTTGTAGTCGATGCCGTAGCCGATCACCGGCCAGCCGTAATTTTTGCCCTTGCCGATGATATTGACCTCATCGCCGCCTTTGGGGCCGTGTTCGATCTCCCACAATACGCCCGAGGCGGGATTGATCGCGAGGCCTTGTGCGTTTCTGTGGCCGTAGCTCCAGATTTCCGGCCGGGCATCGTTGCGCCCGACAAAGGGGTTACCCTTGGGGATAGCGCCATCGGGTGCGATGCGTACAAGCTTGCCGTTGTCGGTCAGGAGAT
>JAYVYQ010000251.1:0-7953 GCA_043784125.1 Afipia sp. | reverse complement strand
CATGAAGAAGGACGAGATTCCGAGCGCATGGAAGGCGCTGGTGAAAGGCTGGTCCCTCGTGCTGCCGCTGGCCGCACTTGTCTATATGCTGTTCGAGGGCTTCACGCCGCTTTATGCGGGCTCGATGGGGCTTGGATTGACAGTCGCGTTGATCCTCGGTGCCAGCATCGTTCTCGGATTCTCGAACACAGCGCTACGCTATATTTTCTGGATCGGACTTGCGTTGGTTGCAGGTTCGCTGGTCCAGGTCGGCGGCGGCACTCCCGATATCCGTTACGTCGCCGCTGTCGTGGTCGGTCTCATCGCGATTGCGGCGCTGACGCAAGGCGGCCGCGCGACGCTGGTCGCTTGCCAGGATTCTCTGGCCGACAGTGCGAAGTCCGCGCTCACCGTCGGCATGGCCTGTGCGATTGTCGGCACCATCATCGGCATGATGACGCAAACCGGCGTCGGCACCATCTTCGGCAGCTGGGTGATCGGGCTTGGCGAGAAATCGCTGTTCCTCGCGCTCATCATGACCATGCTGTTGTCGATCCTGCTCGGCACGGGAATTCCGACAATCCCGACATATATTATTGTCGCAGCCTTGGCCGCGCCCGCGCTCTACAAGCTCGGCGTGCCGCTGATCGTCAGCCACATGTTCGCGTTCTACTACGGCATCATGGCCGACCTCTCGCCGCCGGTCGCGCTGGCCGCACTCGCAGCCGCGCCGATTGCAAAAGAAAATCCCGACAAGATCGGCTGGGAGGCGATGCGCATTGCGCTGGCCGGTTACGTCATCCCGTTCATCGCGGTGTATTCACCCGCGCTGATGCTGCAGAACGGCGATCCGCGCGAACTTGAGTTCGGTTTCTACGGCGCCGTGGTCTATGCAACCGTCAAGGCGCTGATTGCCATCGGGCTGTTCGGAATGGTCGCTATCGGCTTCCTGTTCACGCGAATGAGTCTCGTCGAACGAATCGTGTCTTTTGTCGCCGCGATGTTTCTGCTCGGCGAGTTTGACTACAGCGATCCGCTGGGCCTTGCGATCGCCATCGCGGCCGTCGTCTGGCAATGGCGCAAGCGCGCGGCGCTGACGCCCGCAACGGCGTAAGCCTTGAGCTTATGTCTCGCATCCGCCGGGGTCGTCAAATCGCTGACGGTGACGGCGTTCATGTTGTCATGGGTTCACTCGGTCGAAAAAATCGAGTGGCAGGAAGACTGGCGCGTCACGCCGCAGGGACTGCAAATCGTACAGGCGCGCGTGAAGGGGTCGGGGGCCGGCATGGAGCCGCCGCCCGACGCGCGGCTGGTGGATGGATTTTTCCGCTGGACGCCGCAACTGCCTGTCTTGCCTGAAGTCGCACTCGGCAATTCCGGGCTCGCAGGCGAATGGCGCATTTGCACGGACGGCAAGTGCCAGGACCTGTCGACGATTCTCGGTCGGCCCGTCGGCACCAGCGTCACGATCATGAGCGTCTGCAAAGGCGATGACGCGGCCACACCGAAAGCGCTGGACGCGAAAGCGCTAATGGCGCGGGGCGATGGTTTCAGCACCAACGGCGATCCCGACCGCGCGATTGCTGACTACGACGCCGCGCTGAAAATCGACCCTCCATTCGCCGAGGCGCTCAACAGCCGCGCCATGGCATGGCGCACCAAGGGCGACCGGCGCAAGGCATTGGCCGATCTCGATGCGGCTCTTAGACTCAAGTCGGATTTCGAGACTGCACGGCTCAACCGCAAGATGCTGTTTCAGGAAATCGAGCGTGCCGGAGCGCATATGCCGCTGAAGCCGCCCGCGCAAAAATAATTGCCGTTGCGACAAGCGGGACATTCCCCGTTACAATGACGGCGGGAGACATGCCATGACCGATCCGACAACCCGCTACGCCGAAATCCATGCGCGCTCGCTGCGCGATCCGGAAGGTTTCTGGGGCGAGGCTGCGCGCGAGATCGACTGGATCGAACCTGCCAAGAAAGTGTTCGATGCTACACAGGGTCTCTATGGACGCTGGTTCACGGGTGGCGTGGTCAACACATGCTACAACGCGCTGGATCGTCATATCGCCATGCGCGCCAATCAGGTCGCGCTGATTCACGATTCGCCACTGACAAACGCCGTCACAAAATTTACCTACGCCGAATTGCTGCACGAAGTCTCGACGCTTGCCGCCGTGATGCAGGATCTGGGCGTCGCCAAGGGCGACCGCGTCATTCTTTATATGCCGATGGTGCCGCAGGCGATGATCGCGATGCTGGCCTGTGCGCGCATCGGCGCGGTGCATTCCGTCGTGTTCGGAGGTTTCGCCGCCAAAGAACTCGCGACGCGGATTGAGGACGCGCAGCCGAAACTGATTTTCTCCGCAAGCTGCGGCCTCGAGCTAGGACGCATCGTGCAATACAAGCCGCTGCTCGATGACGCCATCAATCTGTCGCGCTTCAAGCCGGAGACGTGCGTCATTCTGCAACGGCCGCAGCAGACATGCGATCTGACCCCGGGCCGCGATCACGACTGGAACGGGTTGCGCGAGGCCGCCATCAAGGCGAAGAAATCCGCCGCCTGCGTGCCGGTGCTGGCCACCGATCCGCTCTACATTCTCTACACATCCGGCACCACGGGCATTCCCAAAGGCGTCGTGCGCGACAATGGCGGGCATCTGGTCGCGCTGAAATGGTCGATGTTCAATCTCTACGGCGTCAAGCCGGGTGAGGTGTGGTGGTGCGGCTCCGACATCGGCTGGGTGGTGGGCCACAGCTACATTATCTACGCGCCGCTGTTTCATGGCGCGACCTCGATCATGTATGAGGGCAAACCTATCGGCACGCCGGATGCCGGCGCGTTCTGGCGCGTGATCTCCGAACATAAGGCCGCTGCGTTCTTCACAGCGCCGACCGCGTTCCGCGCGATCAAAAAGGAAGACCCGAACGGCGACTTCATCCGCAAATACGATCTGTCGAAATTCCGCACGCTGTTTCTTGCGGGTGAGCGCGCCGATCCGCCGACCGTCGAATGGGCGGAGACGCAATTGAAAGTGCCGGTGATCGATCACTGGTGGCAGACCGAGACCGGCTGGTGCATCGCGGGCAATCCGGTCGGCGTCGGCATGATGCCGGTGAAGCACGGCTCACCCACAATGGCGATGCCGGGCTATCAAGTCGACGTTGTCGATGAAGCGGCAAAGAAATTGCCCGCAGGCACGATGGGCTCGATCGTCATCAAGCTGCCGTTGCCGCCCGGTTGCCTGCCGACGTTGTGGCAGCAGGACGAGCGCTGCAAGGAGGCGTATTTCAATGAATTTCCCGGCTATTACAAAACCTCCGACGCTGGTTACATCGACAAGGACGGCTATGTGTTCGTGATGGGCCGCACCGACGACATCATCAACGTCGCAGGGCATCGTCTATCGACCGGCGGCATGGAGGAGGTGTTGGCGTCGCATCCGGACGTCGCCGAATGCGCGGTGCTGGGTATCAAGGATGCGGTGAAAGGCGAGGTACCTTGTGGTTTTCTCGTGATGAAGGCCGGCGTGACTCGGCCCGTCGCCGAGATCGAAAAAGAAATCGTAGCCCTGGTGCGCGAAAAAATTGGACCCGTCGCGGCCTTTAAGCTCGCCATCACGGTGGCCCGCCTGCCGAAAACCCGGTCGGGAAAAATCCTGCGCGGCACCATCAAGAAGATCGTCGATGGCGACGCCTGGACCATGCCGGCCACCATCGAGGACCCGATGGTGCTGGATGAGATCAAGACCGCTGTTAAGAGCCGCGCATAAGCCTTATTTCACGACCAGATATTGGACATCAGGGAGTCAGCAATGAACGAAGATTATTTTAACGGCAGCCTGCGCAAGTTTCTGAAAACTGTCGGCGTCACCAGCCAGCGCGAGATCGAGAAGGCGGTGCGTGGCGCCATCGAAAGCGGAAAACTCAAGGGCAACGAGAAGCTGCCGCCCAAGATGACGCTGACGATTGCGGGCGCCGATCTGTCTTATGTGATCGACGGCACCATCGAGCTTGAGTAACAAGGCGGCTTCAACCGCCGTAACTGCAATCACGGAACCGCATATGCATCGGCCACGCGTTCGATCTGGACTGGCTCTCGGCGTCGTGGCGATGGTGCTCTCGGCCTGTTCGAGTTTCGAGCGCAACCAGCCGGTCGCAGCCACCGACGATGATGCGATCTGCCGTTCGCGCGGTTATGAGACGGGATCGAAAGATTACATCGCGTGCCGCAAGGACCGCGACGTGCAGGCGACGGGCGGCGACCGCATGGAAAAGGCGCATCGCAATCTCGCCGAGGACATGTTGAACGGACGATAATTTTTTTATTTCTGCGCGTGCGCTGTCGCGCCAAGCAAAGGACGACGATGCCAGTCAGGGATTCCAACGGCGCCGAGTTGAAGGAAGGCGACAGTGTCATCGTCATCAAGGATCTGAAAGTAAAGGGCTCGTCGACGGGCCTGAAGCGCGGCACAATGGTGAAGAACATTCACCTCACCGGCAATGACGATGAGATCGAAGGCCGCACCGACAAGATCAAGGGGCTTGTGCTGCGCACTGAATTCCTGAAGAAGGCATGATGCTTTGCGACCATACTTGATTTGTCATGCGCGGGCTTGACCCGCGCATCCATTCCTTCAAGAAGATGGATTACCGGGTCAAGCCCGGTAATGACGATATTGATAGTAACGCTCAATCAGCCCCATACATTTTCTTTTGAAGGCCAGACAACATGACCCAAACCATTCGGAAATGTTCCGACATCTTTTTCGCTGCCGCTCTCGCTGCATTTATTTTTGTGTCGCTGCCCGCCGCACACGCGCAGGATGCGCCGAACGTGCTGTCGCGCGACAAGATTCTGCGCGACGCCGATATTCCGGTGCTGGGCAATCCCAACGGCGACATCACCATTGTGGAGTATTCCGACTACCAGTGCCCGTACTGCAAGAAGATCGCCCCCATCGTCGATCAGGTGGTGAAGGACGACGGCAAAATTAGATTGGTGCTGAAGGACTGGCCGATCCTCGGCGATCCGTCGCCCTATGCGGCCAAGCTCGTGATCGCGTCGAAATATCAGAACAAATATGAAGCCGCACACAACGCGCTGATCGGCAAGATCGGGCGGCTCACCGAAGGCGTGATCGACGACACGCTGGCAAAGGCGGGCGTCGATGTCGCGAAGGCCAAGGCCGATCTGGAAGCCAACAAGGCATCGATCGACGCGCTGCTCGCGCGCAACAACGATCAGGCAGAGGCTCTGGGGTTTCGCGGCACGCCCGCATTCATCGTCGGCACGTTTCGCGTGCCCGGCGGCCTGACGGCGGAGCAGTTCAAGCTCGCGATTTCGGACGCGCGGAAAGCCGCGAAGAAGGACGGCGAGAAGGCGAAGTAGGGACTGCGTTCTGGCCGGGCGAATTGCGCGGCACGCGGTTCTTCAGTCCTCTTCCTTCAATTGCGGCTTTTCGTGCAGCACCGCATGCAGCAGCGAATTATGGACTTCGATTTTTCCATTGTAGCTGATGAAGCCGAGCTTGCGGAATTTGTTCATGAAGAAACTCACGCGCGAACGCGTCGTGCCGATCATCTCTGCCAGGGTTTCCTGACTGATTTTCGTGTCGATGGGTTGTGGGCCGCCTTCTGATCCGAAGTTCGCCAGCAGCAACAGCAGGCGCGCCAGCCGCTTCTCGCTCGAATTGAAAAGCTGGTCGATCAGGTCTTCTTCGATCCGGTTGTTGCGGGTCAGCAAATAGGCCATGAACAATTCCGAAAACTTCGGCTCGCTGCCGAGCGCCGTCATCATGGCTTTCTTGGTGATCGCCGTGATGAGGCAATCGCCGATCGCCTTGGTGGTCGCGATGCGCACCGTCTGTCCGTTCAGGCAGCCTTCGCCGAAAAACTGACCTGCGTTGAGGATGGCAACGACGGCTTCCTTGCCTTCCTTAGAGACGACGATGAGCTTGACCTTGCCTTTTTGAATATAGAAGACCGCATCAGCAGCGTCGCCTTGCGTAAAGACAATCTGGTCGTCGCCGAACTTCAGGTTGGTCTTGCCCGGTCCGACATTGGCAAGAAAAACCTTGGGGCTGAACGCTGTCTTGTTGACGGCCTTGGCCAATTGGGTGTCCTTCGAGCGCATTGCGCCGTGAGCTTCAAAAACTGCAGCGTTCGAGACGCGCACGCGAAAAAATGAGAGCCCTGCCTTAGCAACAGGGCTCTCATTATAGGCCATCCGCCACAGCTTGGGGGCTTTATGTACGAATGGCGACATTAGACTGCAGCGGAGTGAGACGGGTGTCTGGTCAATTTTGACCGGTTCCGTGAATTGCTCGCGAATGTCCCCAGCGATCGCGATTCAAATCCGCGCGCGCGGTTTGCGGGTCACGTAAGCCATTCAGCGAGTGAGCTATTTTGCTCAACATCCTGAAAACATCGCGGGCATAATTATCCGATCACCGCGCGTAACGGTATCTGACGGTGACTGAGAGCCTCGCGCTCCCGCCACAACCAGGTCAGCCATCATGGCCTTTTCCGAATCCTCGTTGGCCTTCGCCGCGAATATGATCGGCGGCCGGCCCTGCGCGAAATGCAGCAGCCCGATGATTATCGCTCATACGAATCCCGGCGGATTGGGGTTCGAACTGCGAACATTCGAATGCGTCAAATGCGGCCGGGTCGAGAAAGTCCCCGTCCGGACACGATCGGGACAATGGCAAGACAGCCATTTGCAAGGACCCAAGTGACGTGCCGCTTCAACATTTGTCAGTCGCGCTAACTCTCACGTAGGTGCCATGCCGAGATACTTTTTCGATATCAAGGACGGCCATCGGCTGGTGGACCCGTCGGGAATGAATTTCGCCAGCGATGACGAGGCGATTGCGCGCGCGAAAGTGTTTGCGATTCAGGTCTCGCTCGACACGCCCAAGAGCGATCCCATGCGGCACATTGCCGTCCTCAATCAGGACGGCGACGAAGTTTCGCGGGTGCCGGTTTATTCAAAGCCGAAGGCATCTCCGACGCCGGGCAAGGTCAACCTTCGCAAGTCGATCTGAATTTTTGGGTTCAGTGGTCGCCCTTAAACGGCACCACGAAAAACAGCGATTTGTCGCACGGAGTGCAATAAAACGTGCGGCGGTCGAAGCCCGGCCGGTGTCGCTCGGTGGCGGTGAGCTTCATCCGTGAATCGCACGATGGACATGTCCATGTGGGGACAATCGCTTCTGTATCCGGCATGCCGTCGCTCCTTTAAAAATTGAAATCACTTTCGCGGCCGGCCCTTGGTCGCGAAAATAATGCCGTATTGGTCGGCGGCGTTGCGCAGCATGCCGGCCGTCTTCAGGGCTTCTTTTCGCTCGGCCCATGCGGCAGCCTGCGCGCGTCTTCCAGCGCGTCATCGGCTTTTGAATCGAGCGTGATCCGGTCGGATCCGGGTAAATCATTCTGGCTTGGCATCGAACGCCGCGACTTTTCGGTTGCCGTGCCAAAGCTCGATTTCGTGACCGTCCACCATTTGCTTGGCTGCAGCAGTCGCGGTCTCGTCGTCGGCGCACGGGATGTCTTTGGCGTCGATGAAGTGACCGTCGCTGCCGATGAAGTAGGCTCGGTATTGCGGCTTGTGATGTTCCGCGTAGTCCGGCATGTGATGCTCCCATCGATCAGGCGGGAGCGCAACACTCTCAGTCACCGGTAAAAGCCTGGACGCACGCGGTGATAAATAATCATGCCAATCCCAGTCTTTGCTTGATGAGCAAAACTGCTCACCCCACGGAAATGTTAAGGAAAAAGTCGAACTGCGGAACTCAACCCGCGCGTCTTCCGCCGCTTGACTTATGCGGTTGAAGGAATATAATCATATTTATATACTTGACTTAACACATCCGTATCGGCCATTGCATCTAAGCGTGACAGGCCGGTGATTTGTTGAAGTCAGTATGTGGATGCGTCCCAACTAGAAAGGGACGCCCGATGGGCGAATAT
>JAYVYQ010000250.1:0-13956 GCA_043784125.1 Afipia sp. | reverse complement strand
GACTGTGCCGAGCACGATCACCACGACACTCGCACCGACGAGAAGCGCGCGAATCTTTGAAGACATCGTGGAATCGCCCGTCGCCGCTACCTTTGCGGCGGTTCGCGCGGCGTCATTCAGCGAGGTGACGCGGTTCGGCTTTTTGCCCGCTGTGGGCGTTGCAGGTGCAGTCGCGGCGGCTTGCGCCGCGCGGCGTGCTGCCTGGATGAAATTCGATGAGCTTACAGGCTCACGCGTGCCTGCAGGAATTTCGCTCAGAGCATTTTCAGAGGCGGCGATGCGCTCCGACGGTGTCGATGTGCCGCGCAGTTGCTGCGGGCGGGTTCCCGGCTCAAGTGGCGTGTCAGGAGGAAGATTCGGATCGATCGGGTTGCGTGCCGCAGATGGTGGACGCGTTGCCGCAGATGCCTCGGCGACGGCGATGTGCTGTCCGGAAATCGCAACGTCGGCCATAGACGGGCCGGATATGGACTGCTCCGCGTAGGAATGCGGCGCGGAGGCAGCGACCGGGCGTGCAATCGGAGCCTGTGCCGCAGCCGGGTTCGGCAATTCGGGGCGTAGCATCGGTGCCGGCGCTGTTGCGCGGGACGATTCGGGCGCGAACATTTCGCGGCGGCGCGGATCCTGCTCCCTCGCTTCGCGCGATTGCGCGTTGCGGGTGGGCGGGGCCGAGCGCACATCGCGAAGATCGCCTTCGATCTGGGCGAGTCGGTCGACAACGTGACCTAGCGTGCTGTGGACGACTTCAAGCGAATCCTGTGTATGCCGATCGGTCTCCGACTGGCTGTAGCGCATGTCGGTCAGTTCGCGCTTGATCGTATCGACAAGGCCGCCGTCCATCGAAGCGGTCGCGTGCCCGGTGCCATCGGACGCTCCGACGCGCTGCTGCTCGAGGTGGCGCAGGATGTCGGACAGACCTTCCTCGACGCGCGTCAGATTGCCGCCGCGATTGTCGGTGCTTTCAAGGCGCTCAAGCAGATGATGAACGCGCTGCTCGACATGGCTGAAGGACGATGCGCTGTCGCCGCCGACCTGAAGATGATCGAGGCGGTCGGAAATAGTCCGCACCGCATTGTCGAAGTAACTCGAATCGCCGGCTGCTGGACGTTCGCGGGTTTCCATCGCAGACGTCAGCGAGGCGATGCGCTGTTCAAGCGCGGACAGGATTTCGCCGCCGCCGGAATGCGCGACCTGATCGACCTTGGCGGAAAGCGTCTGGATGTGATCGGCGAGTTGATGCAGGGCGTCGTTCGAGGCGACGTTGGAGACGATGATCTTGAGGGCCGAGATGGCATCCTCAAGCTGATGAATAATTCCGGGATCCGGGCTGGTGCGCACGATCATGTCGATCTTGGCGCCGAGATTGTTGATCGCCTCGTCGAAACCTGTGAGCTTTTCGGCGGGCGTCAGCGAGCGCAATTCGCCGCGAATTTCGGACAGCGCGCGTTCGACGCCTGACAGCGCTGCACCATCGACGCCGCTTGAGCGCGTCTCGTCGATGCGCCGACCGAGCGAGCGGATTTCGGTTTCCAGTGTTTCGATCGCGCGGCGCGGCATTGCTTCGGTAATCGCGTGACGGATGTCGGCAAGTTCGCTGCGGAACGATGCGATGGATTGTTCCATGATCGGATCGGGGCGGCGAAGCTGCTCGATCTGGCTCGTCATGTACGATAGTTGCCGTTCAAGCCCTGAGAAATCGGCCTGCGGCTGCATCGGCGGCGCGTAGGCAGGCGCGACGAAAGACGGCGCGGGCATTTGCATCGCGGCCCGCGGCGGCATCGTGCGAGGCATGGTGCCGTCGAGTTCGCCCTGGCGCGCGACGATTTCGGCGATGGAGAAATCCATCTGCGGCTGAGGCGCTGCGATTGGCGGAGATGGACGATAGCCCGGCGCGGGCTGATAGGCAGGGGCCGGAGTCCGTTCGGAAATTTGTGACAAGCGCGCATCGAGGCGCGAAATGGCGTCGTTCAATTGCCGGGCCACGCCCGGATCGCTCTTTGCAGGACCCGGCGCGCGTGAAATGGTTTCCATTTGCCGGGAAATCGAATCCAGACGCTTGTGGATTTCAGCAACGTCCTGCGTTTCGCGGGAATCCGTATGGCCGCCGATCTGGGAATTCAGCCAGTCGCCCAGCGACATTCCGGCGCGGCGCGCGGCGATTTCTGCCCTCTCGCGGACCGATGGCTCGATTCCGTCAACACTCCACGATACGCGCGATGTCATGCCTTGGTCCGGTGCACGGCGCCAGGCTCCTGCCTTGGCGCTTCAGCCACCCCGCGCCCCATTGAAGAGACTAACGAATTTCAAACGCGGGACGGCTGTTCCCGGGCATGACTCTTAATTGTTACGGTAAATACCGGGTTAACGCGGGGTTTGCGGTTCGGGAATTCTTCGCCGCTGTGACGGACACCTACCGGGTGAACAGACCGCTGAGATCTGAAAGGTCCGATTCGGTGATTGATCCGTGCTTAACATTCATCACCGAGGATTGCCCAATATAGGCCCAGTAGATGAATTCGGCGCGCGGAATGGATTTCTGGCCAGCGACGCCGGATTCACGCAGAAGCTTTGCAATATAGGCGACACGTCGCGCATCGACTGTGGCAACGACTTTACCAGCTTCCGGGTCATTGGCCGCCCAAGCCCGAAAGGCGCGGTCTAAACTGCGGTCTTCGTCAAAGGCCAACTTCATTAGAAAAGTCAGACGGGCCGGCCCGACGAGCGAGGAGTCGATCTCGCGAATCACACCGTCGGTTGCGCGCTCTTGCCACGTTGCCAGAAGCTGAATCCGAAAGGCCGCGATGCTCTCGAAATGCCAGTAAAAGCTGCCTCGCGAGACTCGCAGCCCTTCCGCCAGCATGCCGGTTTTCAGCGCGCCTTCACCCTCCCGCGCAAGCGTCCGCAAGCCGTGGGCAATCCATTGCTCCCGCGTCAAACGGTCTTTGGGAGGGGCGGATTTTTGAGATACGACCATACACAAGTGTATTGACACAAATCTCGCCTGCGCGCTAGCTTCCGTACAGAGGTGTATGGAATGCCTTGGCACAATCTGGCACTCGGCGTGGCTGGTCTCATTGGCGCGGTTGTTGCGGTCATGCATGGCTTGATCGTTCAGCGGCTGATGGTCGAGCCGCTTTCCCAGCGTGCAGCTGCGGATCCACCAATTTCACCGGTGGTGCGCCGGCTCATTTCGCCGCTATTGCATTTCAGTACCGTCGTCTGGTTCGCTGGCGGCATCGCTTTGATATTCGCTACCTCGCTCGATTCCCAAGCGCGGCTCTGCATCGGACTTTTGGTCGGTGGTACTTACCTGTTTGGCGCAGTTGGAAATTTTTGGGCGACGCGCGGCCGGCATCCGGGCTGGATACTGATGGCGCTTGCACTTGTCCTGATTACGTTCGGCGTAATCGCGCCGTCACGACTAACTTGATGATAAGAGAGCGGTCATGTTCGTGCCTTCACCTCCACCGCGCCGTCATGTCGCTGTGGCAAAACTGTTCAGCCAATCAGGTTCAGACCTACGAATATGACCGACCTGCTATACTACCCAACGGGCGAACGCTTAGCCCGTTTTCCTAATCGCTTCGAACCGAGAGATGTTGCATGACGATCTATAAAGCCCCTGTGGAAGATGTGAGCTTCCTTCTCAACGACGTGTTCCAGATCGACAAATACAACAATCTTCCGGGCTTCAGCGATGCTTCCGCCGATGTGCGCGAAGCGATTCTGGATGAAGCCGCAAAGTTCAGCGAAGAGGTCCTTCACCCGCTCAACGCCTCGGGCGATCAAGAAGGTTGCACGCGCCACGATGATGGCCGCGTGACCACGCCGAAGGGTTTCAAGGACGCGTTCAAGCAACTTGGCGATGGCGGATGGCTAGGCCTCGTCGGCCCCACGCAATATGGCGGGCAGGGCTTGCCGGTCGTGCTGGCGCAGCCGGTCAATGAATTCATGATGTCGTCGAACATGGCGTTTTCGATGTATCCGGGCCTGACGCAGGGCGCGATGGCCGCACTTCTCGTTCACGGCAATGACGAACAGAAGCAAAAATTCATTCCCAACATGCTGGCCGGCAAATGGGCCGGCACCATGAATCTCACCGAGCCGCAATGCGGCACCGATCTCGGCTTGATGCGGACCAAAGCCGTCAAGCAGGCCGACGGCACCTACAAGATCACCGGCACCAAGATTTTCATTTCCGGCGGCGAGCAGGATTTAACCGAGAACATCGTGCACCTCGTGTTGGCGCGCATCGAAGGCGCGCCTGCGGGCATCAAGGGCGTCTCTCTCTTTGTCGTGCCGAAGATGATTGTGAAGGCCGACGGTTCGATTGGCGCGCAGAACGGCGTGTCGTGTGGTTCGATCGAACACAAGATGGGCATTCACGCCAACTCGACCTGTGTCATCAACTTCGACAATGCTGTCGGCACACTCGTCGGCGAAGAGAACAAGGGCATGGCGGCGATGTTCGTCATGATGAATGAAGCGCGGCTCGGCGTCGGCGTGCAGGGGCTCGCGCAGTCCGAGGTCGCCTATCAGAATGCTGCGGCCTACGCGAAAGATCGCCTGCAGGGCCGCTCGCTGACCGGAGTGAAGTCGCCTGACAAGCCGGCCGACCCAATTATTGTTCACCCGGATATTCGCCGCACGCTGATGACCATTCGCGCGTTCAACGAAGCTGCGCGTGCGTTGGTGGTGTGGACCTCGCTGAAAAGCGATCTCGCGCATCGCTCCAGCGATCCGAAGGAGCGCCAGGAAGCCGACGATCACATGGGGCTTTTGACTCCCATCGTTAAAGGCATGCTGACCGATGTCGGATTTGCCAATGCGGTTGCGGCTCAGCAGGTTTACGGCGGCCACGGTTACATTCAGGAAACTGGCGTCGAGCAGTTCGTGCGCGATGCGCGCATCGCGATGATCTACGAAGGCGCCAACGGCATTCAGGCGCTCGATCTGGTGGGACGGAAACTCGGCCGCGATGGCGGTCGCGCGATCACGACGTTCTTCAACGAGGTCACGGCCTTCGCGAAAGACAACGAATCCGTTGAGGCGATGAAGCCTTACCTCGCGCCGCTGAACACCGCCGTTCAGGATTTGCAGAAGGCGACGATGTGGCTGATGCAGAACGGCATGAAGAACCCGGACAATGCGGGTGCTGCCTCCACCGATTACCTGCATCTCTTCGGTCTCGTCACGCTTGGCTATATGTGGGCGAAGATGGCAAAGGTTGCGCAGGACAAGCTGGCAAGTGCAGGCGAGCAGCCCTATCTGAAGTCCAAGCTCGTCACGGGCAAGTTCTTCATGGAGCGCATGCTGCCGGAAACATCGTTGCGCCTGTCGCGCATCCAGACCGGCGCCGCGTCGATGATGGAATTGCCGGCGGAAGCTTTCTAAAACTTTTCGCGCCGGTCCCCGGCGCGACACCTGAACGCGATCAATCGACTATCGATGGAGGGCAGCATGCCTGAAGCATTTATCTACGACCACGTCCGCACACCGCGCGGCAAGGGCAAGTCCGACGGCTCGCTGCACGAAGTGACCGCATTGGCGTTGGCGACCGCGCCGCTGAAAGCGTTGAAGGATCGCAACAACCTCGCAGTCGATTCCATCGACGACGTGGTGATGGGCGTGGTCGATCCGGTCGGTGAGGCCGGCGGCGACATTGCGCGCTTCGCCGCAATCAATGCCGGTTATGGCACTTCGGTGCCGGGTGTGCAGATCAATCGCTTCTGCGCCTCGGGTCTCGACGCGGTGAACTTCGCCGCAGCGCAGGTGATGTCCGGCCAGCACGAAATGACCATCGGCGGCGGCGCGGAATCCATGAGCCGCGTCGGAATTCTGTCGTCGGGCGCGGCGTGGCCGATGGACCCGTCCATTGCGGTCCCGACTTATTTTATGCCGCAGGGCGTCTCGGCGGATCTGATCGCGACCAAATACGGCTTCTCGCGCGACGACGTTGACGCTTACGCTGTGCAGAGTCAGGAACGCGCCGCGAAGGCATGGAGCGAAGGCCGCTTCAAGAATTCCGTGATTCCGGTGAAGGACATCAACGGCATCACGATTCTCGACAAGGACGAACATATGCGTCCCGGCACCACCATGCAGTCGCTCGGGCAGTTGCAGCCGTCATTCGTCGCGATGGGCACGATGGGCGGCTTCGATGCGGTTGCCATCCAGTCGCATCCGGAAATTGAATCGCTGAACTACGTGCATCACGCCGGCAACTCATCCGGCATCGTCGATGGCGCGGGCGCTGTGCTTCTCGGCAATGCCGAGGGTGGCAAGAAGCGGGGTTTGAAGCCGCGTGCGAAGATTCGCGCGTTCGCCAATATCGGCTCGGAACCCGCGATGATGCTGACCGGTCCGGTGGACGTGACGAAAAAGGTACTTGAGCGTTCCGGCATGAAGCTGTCGGACATCGATCTGTTCGAACTCAACGAAGCCTTCGCATCGGTGGTGCTGCGCTACATTCAGGCGTTCAACATCGACAACGCGAAAATCAACGTCAATGGCGGCGCGATCGCGATGGGCCATCCGCTCGGTGCAACCGGCGCGATGATCCTCGGCACTGTGCTCGACGAGTTGGAGCGCACCAACAAATCCACCGCTCTGGTCACGCTGTGCATCGGCGGCGGCATGGGCACGGCGACGATCATCGAGCGGGTTTGAGGAGCGGCATCATGACTTACACAAATTTCAAGGTAGAGACCGACGCCGACGGCATTGCGCTTGTGACGTGGGACATCCCCGGCAAGTCGATGAATGTGGTCGATGAGACCTCCGGCACCGAACTCGCCGCCATCGTCAAGCAGATGACGGACGACGCGACCGTCAAGGGCGTTGTCATCACTTCGGGGAAGGAAGCGTTCTGCGCGGGCGCAGACCTCACCATGCTGACGGGCATGAATCAGACATACGTCGAGATGCTGAAGTCGAAGGGCGAAGAAGCCGCGAACAAGTTTGTGTTCGACAATGTTCGTCAACTTTCGCTGACATTTCGTGGCATCGAGACCGGCGGCAAGTCTTGGGTCGCAGCCATCAACGGCCTCGCGCTCGGCGGCGGGTTTGAGCTGACGCTGGCCTGTCATTATCGCGTGGCGGCTGACAATCCGAAGACGCGTCTTGGTCTTCCTGAAATCAAGGTCGGGTTGTTTCCCGGCGGAGGGGGCACCCAGCGTCTGCCGCGCATGATGCAGACGCAGGATGCGCTGCAGATGCTGCTCAAGGGTGACGCCATCGATGTCAACAAGGCGAAAGCCAATGGCATCCTCGGCGCGGTTGTGCCCGCAGCCGATCTTATCAAGACCGCGAAGGATTGGATCAAGGCGGGCGGCAAGGGTGTCGCACCGTGGGACGAAAAAGGATTCAAGATTCCGAGCGGCGCTGTTTATTCCAAGGGCGGCACCATGATCTTCCCGCCCGCGAACGCGATCTATCGCCGCGAAACTTACGACAATTATCCGGCCGCTCGCGCGATCATGCAGTGCGTCTATGAAGGGTTGCAGTTGCCGATGGATGCTGCAATTCGCGTCGAGTCGCGTTACTTCTCGAAAATCCTGCGCTCGAAGGAAGCGGCGGCGATGATCCGCAGTCTCTTTGTGTCGATGGGCGAACTTAACAAGGGCGCGCGCCGTCCACAAAACGTTCCGCCGACCAAAGTGAAAAAACTCGCGGTCATCGGTGCAGGCTTCATGGGTGCGAGTGTTGGATTCGTCTCCGCGCAGGCGGGCATCGAGGTCGTGCTGATCGATCGCGATCAGGCAAGCGCCGACACCGGCAAGGGCCACGCCAAGACCGCCGTCGATGCGGCGGTTGCCAAGGGCCGCATGAAGCAGGCGGATGGCGATGCGATTCTCGCGCGTATCTCCGCGACACCCGACTACAACGCGATCAAGGATTGCGATCTGGTCATCGAGGCTGTGTTCGAGGATCGCAAGGTGAAGGCTGAGACCTATGCGAAGGCACAGCCGCTGCTGCGCGATGGTGCTATCTTTGCGACCAACACCTCGACGCTGCCGATCAATTCGCTCGCGGAAGAGTGGAAAGATCAGTCGAAGTTCATCGGCATTCATTTCTTCTCGCCCGTCGAGAAAATGATGCTGGTGGAAATCATCGTCGGCAAGAACACCGGAGAGGTCGCGCTGGCCACCGCGCTGGATTACGTGCGCCAGATCAAGAAGACGCCGATTGTCGTCAACGACTCGCGCGGCTTCTTCGCCAATCGCTGTGTGCTGCGTTATATCGCCGAAGGTTACGAGATGCTGCTCGAAGGTGTCCCGCCCGCGATGATCGAGAATGTCGGCAAGATGGCCGGCATGCCGGTCGGGCCGCTGTCATTGAACGACGAAATTGCAATCGACCTCGCGCTGAAAATTCTCAAAGCCACCGAAGCCGATCTGGGCGCCAATGCCATCGCACAGGACCAGAAGAATCTTTTGGTCGAAATGGTCGAGAAGCGCGGCCGCCTCGGACGCAAGAACGGCAAGGGCTTCTACGATTATCCCGAGAAGGGCAAAGGCCAGAAGAAACTCTGGCCTGAACTGACGACATTGCAGCCCAAGCACCTCGATCCGGATACGCTGGATATTGAGGAGTTGAAGCAGCGGTTTCTCGTGGTTCAGGCGGTGGAAGCCGCGCGCACCGTTGAGGATCATGTGATTACAGATCCGCGCGAGGCTGATGTCGGCTCGATTCTCGGCTTTGGATTCGCACCGTTCACTGGCGGCACGCTGTCCTACATCGACTTTATGGGCACCAAGACGTTCGTCGAACTGTGCCAGAAGCTCGAGAAGAAATATGGATCACGTTTCACGCCACCGAAATTGCTGATCGATATGGCTGCGAAGAACGAGACGTTCTATGTGCGCTTTGCGCCAAAGAAACTCGCAGCGTAAAGACACAGCACCGAGAAATAAAAAAGGCCGGATGAAAATCCGGCCTTTTTGTTTGTCGCAGTTTTGAAACTTATGCCGCCTTCAACAGGCCTTCGGCTTCCAGCGCCTCTTTGACCTTAGGACGTGCGGCAACGCGCGCCTTGTAGGCCATCAGATTTTTGAATCCCGACAGATCGATCTTCATCCGGTCGGCCCATGCCAGCATCGTGAACAGATAGGCGTCGGGCACGGTGAAATGACTGCCCATCAGGTAGTCCTTACCCGCCAGCGCGCCGTCGATATATTTGAACTTGCCCATCAGGCGGTCTTTGAAGAACTGCTTGGTGTCATCGGACAGCGCCAGCTGAAATAGCGGGCCGAAACTCTTGTGCAGCTCGGTGCCGATGAAGTTCAGCCACTCCTGCAATTTGTAACGCTCCGCCGAGCCGCTGGCCGGCGCGAGATTCTTTTCCGGCACCTTGTCGGCAATCATCTGCACGATGACGGGTCCTTCGGTGAGAAGTTCGCCATTGTCCAAGCCAAGCGCCGGAACCTGACCCTTGGGATTGACGCCCAAATAGTCGCTGCCGTCTTCGAGCTTCTTGGCCTTGAGGTCGACCTTGACGAGATCGAACGGCAGGCCGGCTTCCTTGAGGGCGATGTGGGGCGAAAGCGAACAGGCGCCGGGGGAATAATAAAGTTTCATGGGAGCTATCCTTTCGGGGTGCTTGGCAAGGAAATGCGGGCCTATTAAATGCATCTGCATGAAACAGTCAACATTGATGCAGCTGCATTTAATGCGCTACACTCCTAGTTGAAATCGTGAGCCCGACCATGAAACGCAAGCCATCCACCGAGGCAACAGAGGCTTGGATTCGCCTGATGCGAATTCAGAGCCGCGTACTCGACGCCGTCGAGCTGGACCTGAAAAAAGCGGGCTTTCCGCCGCTGGCTTGGTACGACGCCCTGCTCGAACTGTCGCGCGCGCCGAGCGGCGAACTGCGTCCGGTGGAGCTTGAGAAGCAGATGCTGCTGCCGCAGTATTCCACCTCGCGGCTGATCGACCGTCTGGTCGAAGAAGGTCTTGCCGTCCGGCGCGAGTGCAAGATGGACAAGCGCGGGCTTTTCGTCGAGATTACCGACGCCGGGCGCGAGCTGCAGAAAAAAATGTGGAATTCATATTCCGCCGCGATCGAACGTCACATCGGCTCGAAATTATCGGATGCGGATGCGGCGAAACTCAGTGGGCTGCTCGACCGGCTCGGATGTTGCGGCGGCACCGCGCAGACGTCGTCCAAAGACATCGCGTCCAAAGAAGCTGCGCCAGCGCGATGATCTTTCATTCACCCCACGCGCTTACGGATGCATGCATCCGTGGCAATCTCCTGCCGCGCGCGTACAGCGCCTTACACTGGTGTCCAGATGGCGCGTGACCAGATCGATATGACGCCGTTGCAGTCGCGTGACGAACTCGTCGCGTGGATAGAGGACGGCGTGAAGCCGAAATCCGAATTCCGCATCGGCACCGAACACGAGAAGACTCCGTTCACGCTGGAGGGGCACAACCCCGTTCCTTATGAAGGCGCGCGCGGCATCGGCGCACTATTAGAGGGTATGCAGCACTTGCTCGGCTGGGAGCCGATCACCGAGAACGGCAACATCATCGGTTTGTACGATGTGACCGGCGGCGGTGCGATCTCGCTCGAACCCGGTGGCCAGTTCGAGCTTTCCGGCGCGCCGGTTGAAACGATTCACCAGACGTCAGCGGAGTTGATGGCGCATCTGGCGCAGGTGCGGGAAATCGCAACGCCGCTCGGAATCGGTTTTCTCGGTCTCGGCATGACGCCGTCCTGGTCGCGAAAGCAAATTCCGACAATGCCGAAGGGCCGCTACCGCATCATGACCGACTACATGCCGAAGGTGGGCAAATACGGGCTCGACATGATGTATCGCACTTGCACGGTGCAGACCAACGTCGACTTCTGCTCTGAAGCCGACATGGTCAAGAAACTGCGGGTGTCGGTGGCGCTGCAGCCGGTGGCGGCGGCGCTATTCGCCAACTCGCCTTTCACCGAGGGCAAGCCCAACGGATTTCTCTCGTTCCGATCCGAGATCTGGCGCGACACCGATAATGCGCGCGCCGGAATGATTCCGTGGGCGTTCGAGGACGGCATGGGGTTCGAGCGCTGGGTGGATTACGCACTCGACGTACCCATGTATTTCGTCAAACGCGGCGACGCCTATATCGACGTGTCGGGATCGTCGTTTCGCGATTTCTTCGACGGCAAGAACAAGAAAATGCCGGGTGAGCGGCCGACATTATCGGATTGGGCCAATCATCTGTCGACGATTTTCCCCGAAGTGCGCCTGAAGCGCTATCTGGAAATGCGCGGCTCCGACGGTGTGCCGTTGCGTCAGTTGCCGTCGCATCCCGCATTCTGGGCGGGGCTTCTCTACGATGAATCCAGCCTGGATGCGGCATGGGATATTGTGAAGCGCTGGACCGCACAGGAGCGGCAGGCGTTGCGCGACGACGTGCCGCGCCTCGGCTTCAAAGCAAGAATCGGAAACCGCTATCTCTTCGAGATCGCCAAGGAGAGCGTGGCGCTTGCGCATAGCGGCCTCTCGCGCCGCGGCCATATCGATCATCTGGGCCGCGACGAGACGCGCTATCTCGAACCTCTCGATCACATCATCGATGCCGGGCGCACGCCGGCGGAGGTCATGCTCGACAAATTCAACGGCGAATGGGATGGTTCGGTCGATCCGGTCTATTCGGAATACGCGTTCTAACTCAACGGTTTGAAGCGGTGGACCCGGCTACCGATCACGAGACGTTTATCTCCCGTTCATCCGCCATACATCAACACGACAGTTGAATGGAACCCTCGCCAAAAACCCATGGCGCAGTTCATTCCGCTGAAAGTTGTCACTGCATGTTCCGGCCTCGCATCGTCAGGGAAAGATTCCGGACATGCTTTGGCATTGCCGCGATTGCGGCTGGCTTGCTCGTCATGCAGATGCGTCCGCTTCACGCGCAGGCGAACTGGGATCGACCCGGCGCGGATTATTCGCGCTCGGTGCTTCCGTCCGGTGATCCAGCGCTGTGCGCGCTGCAATGCGAGCGCGACCGCAAATGTCATGCGTGGAGTTTCAATTATCCGCTCGTGAACGACGACGGCGCAGTGTGTTGGCTTAAAAGCAGCGTGCCCGCGCGCGTGCAAAGCAATTGCTGCGTATCGGGCGTGCGCGGTGCGGGTGTCGTCGAGCCACGCAACAGCGCCATTGAAGTCGAGACCGACAGGCAGGGCGGAGATCTCCGCAACGTCGAAGTCGGCGTCCACGCGACAGGCGAGACCTGCAAGGCAGTATGCGAAGCCGATGACAAATGCCGCGCATGGACCTATGCGCGTCCGGGATACATCGGAAAATCCGCGCGCTGTTTCCTGAAAGACGCCGTGAAGCCGCCGCGCCGCAAGCCGGGATTTATTTCGGGCGTGGTGCGCTAGCGTGTATTCAGCAAAAGTGGGTACCGGTTTTGCTGCGCAATCAAGCTTGCGCAGATTGCGTAAACTTATCTGCGGCGAATACGCGCAACTAGAAAGTTCTAACCCGTCCCGCCGACCGTGATCCGATCCATCCGCAGCGTGGGCTGACCGACGCCGACCGGCACACCCTGACCGTTCTTGCCGCAGGTGCCGATGCCGGCATCGAGTTCGAGATCGTTGCCGACCATCGTGATGCGATGCAAATCCGTTGGGCCGTTGCCGATCAGCATGGCGCCCTTCAACGGCGCGCCGAGTTTTCCGTTCTCGATTTTATAAGCCTCGGTGCATTGAAACACATATTTGCCTGACGTGATGTCGACCTGACCACCGCCGAAATTAGCGGCGTAAATTCCGTTTTTCACTGAGGCCAAAATTTCCGCAGGGTCACGATCGCCGGCCAACATATAAGTGTTGGTCATGCGCGGCATCGGCACATGTGCATACGACTCGCGCCGTCCGTTGCCGGTCGGCTTCATGTTCATCAGCCGCGCGTTCTGGCGGTCCTGCATGTAACCGACGAGCTTGCCGTCTTCGATCAGGATGGTCTTGTTGGTCGGCGTGCCTTCGTCGTCGATGGAAAGAGAGCCGCGCCGTGCGGAGATCGTGCCGTCATCGACGACCGTCACACCCTTGGCGGCGACCTGCTGGCCCATCAGTCCCGCAAATGCCGAGGTCTGCTTGCGATTGAAATCGCCTTCCAATCCGTGGCCGACCGCTTCGTGCAGCATCACGCCGGGCCAGCCGGGGCCGAGTACGACATCCATCTCGCCTGCAGGCGCGGGCACCGATTCCAGATTGACCATCGCCTGACGGATTGCGCCGTCGGCTGCGGAGCGCCAGGCCTTGGTGTCGATGAAGCGCGCATAGCCTTCGCGTCCGCCATAGCCATGACTGCCGGTTTCCTGACGGTCGCCCGATCCCGCTACGACCGAAACATTCACGCGTACCAGTGGGCGGATGTCGCGATAGCTCTCGCCGTCCGGCCGCATGATTTCAATAACTTGCCAGGATGCGCCGAGACTGACCGAGACCTGCCGCACGCGCGGGTCTTTGTCGCGCACATAGGCGTCGATCTCGGCGAGCAATTTCACTTTGGCCTCGAATGCCACGCCGTCGAGCGGGTTCTCGTCGCCGTATAGCCGCACATTGGTATGAGGCGGTGCTGATGCGAATGTACCGCTGTAACCGCCGCGCACGGCATGAACAGCGTCCGCAGCACGACCGAGCGCCGATAAGGACACATCGGATGAATGAGCGTAGCCGACGGCGTCGTCCTTGACGGCGCGCAATCCGAACCCCTGCGCGGTGTCGTAGGTCGCCTGTTTCAATCGGCCATTGTCGAAGCCGAGACCCTCGGACTGGCGATATTCGAGAAACAGTTCGCCGTCGTCGGCGCCGGTCAATCCGAGCACGACTTCTTTGCGCACTTCGTCGCGGTCGAGGCCCGCGCGATCCAGCAAAGAGGACGAGGCGGGCATGTCGGATGGCTTGCTCATGGGAACTCCGGGCACGGGATCAGATGCCCAAGATAGGCA
>JAYVYQ010000249.1:0-10022 GCA_043784125.1 Afipia sp. | reverse complement strand
AAATTCGCGCGGGATCGGGCCTTTATGCTCGATGGTCAGATATGAAATACATTTGCGCGCATCCAATCTATAGGGCGCCGAAAACGCATCGGTGGGGCACACATCGAGACACGCGCTGCACGAGCCGCAATGATCGACATCGGCGTCATCGCGCGGCAGATCGAGCGTCGTGAAAATCGCGCCGAGAAACAACCACGAGCCGAATTCGCGCGAGACGAGATTGGTGTGCTTGCCCTGCCAGCCGAGCCCTGCGCGCTCCGCCAGCGGCTTTTCCATCACCGCCGCCGTGTCGACGAATACCTTCACGTCGCCGCCCGCATGCGCCACCAGCCAGCGCGCAAGTTCTTTCAGCCTCTTTTTGATGAGGTCGTGGTAGTCGTCGCCGCGCGCATAGACCGAAATGCCGCCGCGCGTTTTGTGTTCCAGTATTGAAAGCGGGTCTTCGTCGGGGCCGTAGTTCACGCCCAGCATCACGATGGAGCGCACATCGCTCCACAATCGCAGCGGATCGGCGCGGCGGGCCGGATCGTTCGCAAGCCAGTCCATGTCGCCATGCTGGCCGCTATCGAGAAATGTTTTCAGGCGTTGATGCGCGTCGGTCGTCTCGTCGGGCGCCGTGACGCCGAGCGTGGAGAAGCCGAGCGCTTTCGCCTGCTCAACGAGCGCAGCTTTCACATCGGACGAATTCAGAAGTCGAGATCCGCGTAATGCGCCGCTGCCGGCACGCCCGCCAGCCACTCGTTCAGCAACGGGCGGAACGACAGGCGGGATTTGATCCGCACGTACCAAGCTTTTGCTGCGTCGTCCTCGCTCCACGGCACGTCACCCAGATAATCGATAGCCGACAGATGCGCGGCTGCGGCGAGGTCTGCGAATGTCAGCCGGTCTCCGGCGAGAAAATTGCGCGTCCGCGCCAGCCAGCCGATATAGGCCAGATGATAGCGCACATTGGCGCGCGCCGCGCGCAGAACATCGGTCGATGGCGCGCCGCCGCCCTGTTCCATCGTCATGAAGCGGCGATAGATGCGCTCATTCACAATCGGCCCGGAGGCCTCCGCAAAAAACTTGTCGTTGAACCACGCCATCAGGCGGCGCACCTCGATGCGCTCATTGGCGCTGGATGGCAGCAGCCGCTGTTCGCCCAGCGCGATGCCTGCGGTCTCGTCGAGATATTCGGCGGCAATTCCCGGCCCCGGAATCGGCGGTGCGCCTTCGGCGACCAATAATGGCGTCTCGCCCGACGGATTGAGCGCGAGATACGCCTCGCGGCGCTCCCACACCCGCTCGTCGACGAGGCGCGAATCCAGCCCGTGCTCGCCGAGTGCGAGGCGGACGAAGCGCGAGCGCGGACAGAACTGATGATGAAAAAGCGTGAACATGATGGGTCTAGATAATCCGGTCAGGTTTAACAAAGCGTCTCGAAAGCGTTACCGGGCAGGGTTAACTCGTCCGCACGCTAGCGCAAAACACGGCGCAGAAAATGGCGGCCTGTGGATAGTGCGTTCACGCGCTTTTGCCGTTGCGGGCTCATCGCGAATGGGCGACAAGGGCGCGGTTTTACCGACATCTTTCAGCCAGCGGCGGACGCTCCATGCTGTACGATATTCTGAAGGCCGTTTTCCTCGGCGTGGTCGAGGGCGTCACCGAATTTCTACCCGTCTCCTCCACCGGCCATCTGCTGCTCGCCGAGCGCATCTTCAATCTGGACGAAGATAATTTCTGGAAGACCTTCGCGGTGCTGATTCAGCTTGGCGCGATCCTCGCCATTTTGGTGATCTACTTCCAGCGGCTGTGGCACGTGGCGATTCACATGTTCACCGACCCTGCGGCACGGCGCTTCGTGATTGGCGTGTTGGTGGCATTCTTGCCCGCCGTCATTCTTGGATTGTTGTTCGGCTCCTTCATCAAGGCCGTACTGTTCAATCCGTGGGTGGTGTGCTTCTCGCTGATCGCGGGCGGCGCGGTGTTGTTATGGGTCGATCAGCAAGATTTCAACCCGACGCACCACAACGCGATGACGTTTCCGCTGCCGATGTATCTGGGCATTGGCATTGCGCAATGCGCCGCGATGGTCCCCGGCGTGTCGCGTTCCGGCGCGTCCATTGTCGCCGCGATGCTGTTCGGTGCGGATAAACGCGCGGCGGCGGAATTTTCATTCTTCCTCGCAATTCCGACGATGGTCGGTGCGTTCGCGTATGATTTTTATAAAAATCGCGGCGCGATGACGATGGACAATTCGATCGTCATCGCGGTCGGCTTCGTGGTGTCGTTCATCACCGCCATCATCGTGGTGAAGACGTTTCTGGATTTCGTCACGAAAAATGGTTTCGCGTTCTTCGCGTGGTGGCGCGTGATCGTCGGCACGCTCGGCCTCGTCGCGCTGGCGCTTGGGAAGTAATGCTTCGTTCCTCATGGTGAGGAGGCGCTTGCGCCGTCTCGAACCATGAGTTGATCTGCTCATCCTTCGAGACGCGGCGAAGGACGCCGCTCCTCAGGATGAGGAATGTGTTTGAGGTGAGTTCAAGCGCCCTTGTGCGCGAACTGTCCGGTCTTGCGAAAACGCCAGAGATATGACGGCGCGACGGCTTCCAGTGAGTCCGGCGCGATGCCCAAGCCTTCCAGCGTCAGGTTTGCGAACTTTGCCTTGTCGGACACCACATTGTCGGCGCGCAGCAGTTCGACCTGATCGGGCGTCAGTTTGAAATCGCCCGGCGCGAACTGCAAAAGCATCGACTGAAGATTTGCGAGGCCAAACGGCAGCGGCAGCAGCAGGCGGTTGCGCTCGGTGACATCGAGGATCACCTGCATGATCTCCCGCATGGTCATCACTTCCGGGCCGCCCAATTCGTAAGTGCTGCCCGCCTTCGCCTTGCTGTCGACAGCATCCGCAATCGCGGTTGCGACATCGCCGACGAACACCGGCTGCATTTTCGTCTCGCCGCCGATCAGCGGCAGCGCGGGCGACATGCGCGCAAGGGCGGCAAACCGATTGGTGAATTGATCCTCGGGGCCGAACACCACCGAGGGCCGCATGATAATGGCGTTGTGGTCGGCGGCGCGGATGGCTTTCTCGCCCGCCGCTTTCGAGCGCGCATAACGCGACTTCGATTCTGAATCGGCGCCGATAGCCGACACATGCACGATGCGCGCGCCGATCTCGGCCGCCGCACGGGCCACAGTCTCCGCGCCTTTGTTCTGGACCGCATCGAAGGTCTGCGCGCCGCTGGAGCTAAGGATGCCGCACAGATTGACCACGATGCTGGCGCCGCGCGTGGCGGCTCTCACCGAATCCGGAAAACGGATATTGGACTGCACGGCATGAATCTGGCCGACTTTTCCGAGCGGCTGTAGATGCCCAGCCAGTTCGGGGCGGCGCACGCCGACGCGAATGCGATAATCGCGCTTGGCCAGCGCGCGGACGACATGCCGCCCCAGAAAACCCGATCCGCCGAACACTGTGACGAGGGTATCGATGGGCGCTGGCATGTGGATGGTCCTGAATTCGAGAAGGGAGCGCGTCGGCTGCGTGATTTCCTCAGGTAGCGTATCATTTCGGTGCTGAACAGGCCAATCCGGCAAATCATAGCGTTTTCGAGCGAAGTGGGTACCGGTTCGCGTGAAGAAAACGCGTAAAAAACAATCCACTCCTAATTTGACAAGCGCCCGCGCGGCCAATACTAACCCGCCAATGCCCAGGTGGCGGAATTGGTAGACGCGCTGGCTTCAGGTGCCAGTGGCTTAACGGTCGTGAAGGTTCGAGTCCTTTCCTGGGCACCATTTTTCCAAGCAATATTCCAGCCGCCGAATTCCTGAGACTTCGATCCGAGTTCCGGTAATCTGAAGTCGCCGGGTGGGTTTGGGATATTTGTTTTGAGGCGAGCGGGCAGACGCAGCCTACGGCTGTCGCGTTATGTTTTTGTGGGTGTTGCCGCAGGCGTCGGGGCCGCCGAGTCCGTTTTGGCGCAAACTGTCCCTGCACAAACGGCGCTGCCCACCATCGTGGTGGATTCCCCGCGTGAAGCCAAACCGCCGCCGCGCGCCACCCAGCAACGTCCGCCGGTCGCCGCAACGACTCCGCCTGAAAGTGCACCGGCATCTCCGCCCGTCGCTGCGAGCGAAAAAATTCTCACCAATGCCGACATCAATGCGGTGCCGACGACGCGGCCCGGCGAAGTATTGGAAGCAGTACCCGGCCTGATCGTCACGCAACATTCGGGCGAGGGCAAAGCCAACCAGTATTTTCTGCGCGGCTTCAATCTCGATCACGGCACGGATCTGGCGATCACCGTGGACGGCATGCCCGCCAATATGCGCACGCACGGACACGGGCAGGGCTATGCGGACATCAACTTCCTGATTCCCGAACTTGTGCAATCCGTGCAGGTGCGCAAAGGCCCCTATTACGCCGACGAGGGCGATTTCTCCTCGGCCGGCGCCATGCATATCGATTACCTCAACAAAATCGACCGCGCGTTTGCCGAACTCTCGCTCGGCAGTTTCGGCTATCGCCGCGCGCTGGTCGCAGGCTCCGGTCAGGCCGGCAACGGCACGGTGCTGACCGCCGTTGAGGCCAATGCCTATAACGGCCCGTGGGACGTGCCGGATAAAATCCGCAAGATTAACGGCGTGCTTCGCTACAGCGAGGGCACCGCCGACAACGGCCTGTCGATCACCGGCATGGCCTATCGCAACGGCTGGACCTCGACCGATCAGGTCGCGCAACGCGCCATCGACCAAGGCATCATTGGCCGTCTTGGTTCGCTTGATCCGAGCGATGGCGGCAATGCGGAGCGGTATTCACTTTCCGCGCGCTGGCGCGACACCGATGCGGCAGGCACCACGAAGATCGACGTCTATGCGATCCGCTCGTCGTTACAATTGTTCAACGACTTCACTTATTTTCTCGACAACCCGATCGACGGCGATCAGTTCAGCCAGACCGACCGGCGCACGCTGGTCGGCGTCAACGCCAGCCACACCTTCAATCATCGTCTCGCGGAACTGCCGATGGAGACGACCCTCGGCGTGCAGACGCGCTACGACGACATCAATGTCGGCCTGTTCAACACGGTGGACCGCCAGATCACCGGCATCGTGCGCGAAGATCATGTGCAGGAAGGCAGCGCGGGATTTTACGCGCAGAATCTCGTGCGCTGGGCGCCATGGCTGCGCACCACGACGGATTGCGCTACGATGTGTTCAACGCGCGCGTGAACAGCGACACGCCCGCCAATTCCGGCAACGTCACATCGGGAATCACCAGCCCGAAGTTCGGCGTCGTGTTCGGCCCCTTCAACGCGACCGAATTCTTTTTCAACGCAGGCACCGGGCTGCACAGCAACGACGTGCGCGGTTCGACCATCACGGTCGATCCGGTGGATAAAATTTCGCCGCTTGCGAAATCGCCATTGCTGGTGCGCTCGAAGGGCGCCGAAGTTGGCGTGCGGACGAAAATCATTCCGGGGCTGGAAAGCTCAGTGGCGCTGTTCGTTCTGGATTTCGATTCCGAACTGCTGTTCGTCGGCGGCGCCGGCACCACGGAGCCGAGTCGTCCCAGCCGCCGTATCGGCGTCGAGTGGACCAATCATTACCGCTTCAATTCATGGCTCGCCTTCGATGTCGATGTTGCGGCCACGCATGCGCGCTTCACGGATTTCGACCCGGCCGGAAATTTCATTCCCGGTGCGCCGAATGTGGTCGGCTCGGCCGCCATCGTGTTCGGCGAGAAACTCGGCTGGTTCGGCTCGATGAAACTGCGTTATTTCGGTCCGCGTCCGCTGATCGAGGACGCCAGCGTGAAATCCCAGAGCAGCGCCATCGTCAACGCGCGGCTCGGTTACAATTTCGACAACGGCGTGCGCTTTCAGATCGACGCCATCAATCTGTTCGACGCTAGAACCAACCAGATCGAATACTTTTACGAATCGGAATTGCGCGGTGAACCGGCAGGCGTGTTCGACCGTCACGTCCATCCGGTCGAGCCACTGGCGCTGCGGGCGTCGCTGCGGGTGCCGTTGCGGTAATCAGGCTGCGATGGCGGCCGCAACCTTGCTGCTGATTTCTTCGAGTGTTGCAGTCAGACGATTCAGTTCAGAATTCTCGTCTTTCGTTCCTGGCCCGTAGCGCGCGATCACATATTCGCGTTTCGCGGTCATGGATGTGAGATGATCTATGGTCTTCTTTTTCAGAACCAGTTTCGAACCGAGCGCCAGTTTGGCGCGTCTCCCGAAATTGTGTGGAATCGACTTGAGGGTATTTTGGTCCGAACCTTTGCTAACGAGGTAAGCATTCAGATAAAGTTCAATCGCGTGAATCGCCAGCAATCGCCATGGAGCCAGCGAGAGCGGATTCGTTTTCTGTGCAGCCGCATAAAGCATGCCGGCAGCTTTCTTGTATTCGCCTGCCAGTTTCAGCGTGGCCTTGGTCGCATCCTCGGCTTCAAGTACCGGCGGCGCGACGACCGTTGCGGGGGCTTTTGGTTGCGGGGGCGCTTGAATTTGTTTCGGCGAAATCGGCGCAGGTTGAAGACTCATGACATCCTTCCGGCAATGGACGGCAATTTAACCCTGAACGCCTATCATCGCCTCGCAGTAAAATTTGTTAGGATTTTACTGACAAATGTTCGTATTCTGCACGCCTGCAAACTAGGATTCGTTTTCACATGACCATCCGCCTGCATCGCGGCGATCTGCCGGACCTGTCGCGCTACAAGGATTCCGTGGCGATCGACACCGAGACGCTCGGCCTTCATCCGCATCGCGACCGCCTGTGCGTGGTGCAACTGTCGAACGGCGACGGCACGGCGGATGTGGTGCAAATTCCCGCCGGTCATAAAGACGCGCCGAATCTGAAAAAACTGCTCGGCGATAAAAACGTCACCAAGATTTTTCATTTCGCGCGGTTCGATCTCGCGGTGTTGTCAAACGTATTCGGCGTGATGCCCTCGCCGGTCTATTGCACCAAGATCGTCTCGAAGCTGGTGCGCACCTACACGGATCGCCACGGGTTGAAGGATCTGGTGCGCGAAGTTCTGAACGTTGACCTTTCCAAGCAGCAGCAATCGAGCGACTGGGGTGCGGCGACGCTGACCGACGCGCAATTGTCCTACGCGGCATCCGACGTGCTGCATCTTCATGCGCTGCGCGAGAAGCTCGATGCCATGCTGGCGCGCGAAAGCCGCGAGGCCATCGCGAAAGCCTGCTTCGAGTTTTTGCCGACCCGCGCCCGGCTCGACCTTGGCGGATGGGAGAATGACGACATTTTCGCGCATTCTTGAGTTTTGCGCGTCGATCATAATCTCGCCATTCGATTCCAAGCCGGTCAGTTTTCCGTCACTTTTCCGCCTTTCGGCCCGTATCTGGTGAAGTATCTGGCGGACTTGATGAAATCGCGGGCTGCAAAAAAGCAGCGGAATGCTTAAGTTCACCGGACAACGACGTTTCGGAGCGGTTTTGTCCTCGACGCACAGCACCAGTTATCAGGCCGGCGCCGACGCACGTTTTGCGAAAGCAAAGCGTCACAGCGCGCGTGTGCGTCTGATGCGTAAGGCGGTGCCGGCTGTGGTTGTCGCCGCGATGGGCGTCATCGTCGTGGCATCGGTATTCAATCCGTTTCGTATTCTGTCCAAGCTGCCGATCGACATCAGCAACCTCGCCATTCAGGGCACGCGGATCACGATGGAATCACCGCATCTGTCGGGCTTTACCTCCGATCAGCGGCCTTACGAATTGTGGGCGAAGTCGGCGACGCAGGATGTGTCCGATCCCAACAGTGTCGAACTGCACGAGTTGCGCGCGAAAGTTCAGATGGAAGACAAGACCGGCGTGACGATGGATGCGCGCAACGGCCTGTTCGATTCCAAGACGCAACTGCTCGATCTGAAAGACGACATCTTCCTGCAATCGACAACGGGATATGAGGCGCGCCTGACGCAAGCCTCCGTCGATCTCGGCGCAGGGAATGTCTCGTCCGACGAGCCCGTTGCGGTGAAACTGCTGAACGGCACGCTCGATGCGAAGACTTTGCGCATCACCGAAGGCGGCGCGCTGGTGAGGTTCGACGGCGGCGTGTCGATGATCCTGATTCCCGATGGTGCAAGTAATGCCGGTGGAACGGGCGTTTCTTCACCTGCATCGAGAGATCAAGCGACCGATACGGCACCCGCGCAGGATGCTGTCACCCGATGATGTCGCTTCCGGATTCGGCAAAGCCTTCATTTACACGGCTGCGCCGCATGGCGCGCGTTGCGGTTCGCGCGCTCTGCGCGTGTGCGGTGGTGGCGTTCACGTTCGCCTCGACCGAGGGTCGCACGCAGGGCTCGACCGCGACCGGCGTCCCCAACGCGATGCAGGGCTTCTCGCAGAACCGTGACAAGCCGATCCAGATCGACGCCGCCTCGCTGGAGATGCGCGACAAGGACAAGGCCGCGACCTTCAGCGGCAACGTCAAGGTCGTGCAGGGCGACACCACGATGCGTTGCAAGACGCTCGTGGTGTTCTACGACAACAATGACGCGGCCAGCGGCAAGTCCGCGATCAAGTCGGCGACGCCGGGTCCGGGCGGCTCCTCATCCATCCGCCGGCTGGAAGCCAAGGGCGGTGTGACCGTGACGCAGAAGGAGCAGACCGTGACGGGCGATCGCGGCATCTTCGACATGCGCGCCAATACGGTGACGATGGAAGGCAATGTGTTGCTGACCAAAGAGAAGAACGTGCTGCGCGGCGACCGGCTGATCGTCGATATGACCACGGGCGTCTCCCGGGTCGAATCCAACAATAACCGGGTCCAGGGCGTGTTTCAGTCCAGCCCCGGTTCAGGATCGCCATTCGGTGGAAGTTCGCCAAACACGCCCGCACCCGCTGCAAAAGAGCCCGCGGCGGCTCCGGGGAAGCCATTGAAACTCAATGAGTTTTCAACTCCGAAGCAGTCGCGCGGTTGAACCTTTTGGTCGCAGGCTGTATCACCCGCCGCGAAAATAACGGGGATGCAGTCGCTCAATCCGGCGCGGCTGCGGCGTGTCTCTCTGGGCAACCCGCACCGCGTCATTCATGCTGACCTCGACGTTGATTTGGCGAATCGCCGCCGCAGACATCGCGTAACTGCGATACGCCGTTTGAAAGTTGAACGAACCGGGCATGGTTGATTTTCTGCGCATCTTTCGTCGTCGCGGCCCGGTGCGTGGACGGCAGGGGTTCGCGCGTTCGCGTCAGGACATCACCTCGCTCGGCGACCGCATGACCGATATTTTCAAATCGGTCGCAGGCGAGAAGTCTCCCATCGCGCGCGATCCGGTGCGTGACAGTGTAGGCATCAAACGTGAGACGGCGGTTGCCACCATTCCGCGTGAGCCGCCGTCGGCCGCTCCGCTGGCACCGCGCCAGTCGTCGCCGTTCGCGCTCGATGCTCCGCCCATTCCGCGCGATTTGCCGAAGGCGCTCGCAAAGGGTTCGTCCAAAGAACGGCCCCGCAACGATAAGCCACGCGCGCGCGACGGAGCAAACGGTGCGGCCCCATTCAAAACCCCGCGCGCGGGTTATCTGGCCATCCACGGCGTCGAGAAAAGTTTCGGATCGCGCAAGATCGTGCGCGGCGTCAGCATTTATGTGAGGCGCGGCGAAGCTGTCGGCATTTTGGGCCCGAACGGCGCGGGTAAAACCACCGTGTTCTACATGATTACAGGGCTCATCAAACCGGATCGCGGCCGCGTCGAACTCGACGGCCATGATGTGACGCAACTGCCGATGTATCAGCGCGCGCGCCTCGGCATCGGTTATCTGCCGCAGGAAGCCTCGATCTTTCGCGGACTGACGGTCGAGAACAACATCCGCGCGGTACTCGACGCAGCGCTGAACAAGCCCGACAAGGCCACGTTCTATGGCGGTGGCGCCGAAGGCTACACCGACTACCCGGTGCTATCTAATTAATTAGCTGTCTACGCACGTATTTATTGGGCAGGCGTGTATTTCATGCCTGAAAAGGTGTCAAGGCAACTAGAACTCGGTGTGTAAACGCACCGAGAAAAC
>JAYVYQ010000248.1:0-9995 GCA_043784125.1 Afipia sp. | reverse complement strand
CGCGTCCGCGCCCGAGCACGGCGAGATCATCGAGCTTGCAATCGAGCGTCTCGATAACGGTGAAGTCTCCGGCTTTTTCCACGACACCGCGATGGTCGGCGACGACATCGAAATCAAGGCGCCAATCGGCGGGCATTTCATCTGGTCTGTTGCCGACGGCGGCCCGATTGTTCTGATCGGCGGTGGGTCTGGTGTTGTGCCGCTGATGAGCATGTTGCGTCACCGGGCAGCGCAGCATTCGGACGTGCCGGTTGTGCTGCTCTATTCGGTGCGCACCTGGGATGAGATGATCTATCGCGATGAGCTTTTTGCCGCGCACGAGCGCCGCGACGGGTTCGATCTGGTGCTGACGCTCACGCGCGATACGGCAAAGCGCGAAGGGGATTTTGTCCGGCGCATCGACGACCCGATGATCGCGGCTGTGCTGGCGAGACTTCCGCAAGCGCCGAAACAGGCGTTCGTCTGCGGCGCGAATCCGTTCGTCGAGATGGCGGCGCACGGCCTGATGGACGCCGGAATTTCGCCGAAGATTGTGCGGACCGAACGCTACGGCGTGTGACGCCCTGCGTCAGCTGCGGTTTTTCTTCTTTTTCTTTTTTGCAAAATCTGGCCGCGCGTAATTCGGCTTGCCGGAGTGAGTAGGCTTGCCCTGATGCGCGCCTGCGGCGTGTTTGGGCTTTTTTCTGGGTGCCGGGGCGTCCTCAAAGTTGAACGGCTTGTCGCGTTGCGGCTTTTCGTCGTGTCGCGGTTTTGCTTCGTAGCGCGGCTTCGAATCGTAGCGTGGCTTTGAGTCGTAGCGCGGTTTGGCGTCGTGCTTTGGCCGCTCATCATAACGCGGCTTCTCGTCGCTTGAAGAATTGCCCTGATAGGCGGTCTTTTCCCGATAAGCGGGTTTGCCCTTGTTTTTGCCTTTGTAATCCGGCTTGCGCTCGCGGGCTTGCGGGGCGCCATCGCCCTGCGGGCCGTTCGGCAGCGCTTCGATGCGGATATTGTCTTCCTTGTCGGGGCGCTTGATCTTGAGGGCGAAATCCTCCGCAGCGCTCGCCGAAATCTCGAACTCGCTGCTGGCGTCGAAAATCCGGATCGCACCGATGTCGCTTTTGGTGATGCCGCCGCGGCGGCAGATCATCGGCAGCAGCCAGCGCGCCTCGGCGTTTTTCTGGCGACCGATGGCGGCACGAAACCAGACACCATCCGCCATGTCGCGCGGCTTCGCGCGCGGCGGACGATTGTCACCGCGTGACTCGCGGCCTTTGTTCGGTCCGCGGTCGTCTCTGCTGCCGCGATCGTCGCGCGCACGTCCCTGACCGGGATCGAGAATGTCTTCGGGCGAGGGGAGCCGCGAGCGATAAAGCCGCGCCAGCGCCGAGGCGATATCTTCCGGCGAACGTTCGGCGAGCAGGGCGCGCGCAAGCTCCACATCGTCGGGCGTGGATTCCTCGGTGAACAATGCATCCTGCATCATGCGCTGCTGATCGAGCTTGCGGATTTCTTCCACGGTGGGAGCCGTGCCCCACACCGCGTCGATGCCGGCCTGACTGAGCAGCAATTCGGCGCGCCGTTTGCGTGCGGGAACGACCAGCATGACACTGACGCCTTTCTTGCCCGCGCGTCCGGTGCGGCCCGAGCGATGCTGCAGCACTTCGGGATCGTTCGGCAAATCGGCGTGGATCACGAGACCGAGCGACGGCAGATCGAGGCCGCGCGCCGCGACGTCGGTCGCGACGCAAACCCGCGCACGACCGTCGCGTAACGATTGCAGCGCCTTGGTGCGCTCGTTCTGCGTCAACTCACCCGACAGCGCGACGACAGAAAATCCGCGCTCCGACAGCGACGCCTGCAGATGATTGACCGCATTGCGCGTGTTGCAGAACACAATGGTGCTGGGCGATTCGATGAATCGCAACACATTGACGACCGCATGCTCGATGTCGCCCGGTGCGACGCGGATCGCGCGGTATTCGATGTCGGCGTGGCCGCCATCGCCGCCTGTGACTTCGATGCGGAACGGATTGTTTTGGTATTGCTTGGTGATCGAGATGATGGTTCTGGGCAGCGTGGCCGAGAACAACAATGTGCGGCGCGTGTCCGGCGTGATCTTGAGGATGAATTCCATGTCCTCGCGAAAACCCAGATCGAGCATTTCGTCGGCCTCATCCAGCACGACGGCTTTCAGCTCGGTGATGTTGAGCCGCTTGCGGCGGATGTGATCGCACAGCCGTCCCGGCGTGCCGACGACAATATGCGCACCGGCTTCGAGTTCGCGCTTCTCGCGCTGCGGGTCCATGCCGCCCACGCAGGAGACGACGCGCGCGCCGGCATATTGATAAAGCCATGTCAGTTCGCGATGAACCTGAAGTGCGAGTTCGCGCGTCGGCGCGACGATCAACGCCAGCGGCGCGGAGGCGCGCGGCAAACGCTCGGCGTCGCCCATAAGATCGGCCGCCATCGCCAATCCGTAAGCAACCGTCTTGCCGGAGCCGGTTTGCGCGGACACCAAGAGATCGCGACCCACAGCGTCGGGGGCGAGGACTGCGGATTGAACCGGCGTCGGTTCGTCATAATTGCGCTCGGCCAATGCACGTGCGAGCGGCGGACTTGCGGACAGGGATTTCACGAGATTAACCTTTGGCGGCGTCGCTTGTCGCGACTGACACTGAAAAGTGCTGGAATTCGCGCCTGAGCACGCAGCAACAAATTTGTGCACGATGAATGAATTGCAGTTGCTTTAAGCCAGTTTGTTCAAAAGAGCCATCGAATACTGGTCAAATCGCCCATGCAATAAGGCCATATCGGGGCGTTTTGCGATGGTGCGGAACGAACGCGCCGCTTGCCACTTACGCTTCCCGTATCTTCAAAACTGGGAGTTGAACATGAAACGAACCCTTATTGCTTTGGCGGCTTTGTCGACCGTTGCATTCATTCCATCTCTCGCCTCGGCGCAGGGCGTGGTCGGCGGTGCCGATCAGGGCGCGCGTGAAGGCGGCCGGGCGGCGGGTCCGGTCGGCGCGATTGTGGGGGCACCGTCGGTAGCGTGGTTGGCGGCGTCAATGGCGTGCTGGGAATCGACCAGCGTCCGCGTTTCCGCACCTATGTGAGCGGGCAGAACCGCGCGTCGTATCAGTATCGCGACAATCTCGCGGTCGGCGTTGTGCTGCCGGCTGACGGCGTGACCTATTACGATGTGCCGGAAGAATATGGCGCGTCGAACTACCGCTACACGGTGGTTAATGGCCGCGCCGTTCTGGTCGAGCCGGGTACGCGACGCATCGTCGAGATCGTCGACTAAATCGTTGACGTGATCCAAATGAAAAGGCCGCCTGCGAGGGCGGCCTTTTTGTTTCTTGTTGTGTGTCGAGACGTCAGCCTGCCGCCGACACAGCGTGCTGCGCCATCACTTTCACAAGGTTGGCGCGATATTCCGACGTGCCGTGAATATCTTCCATCATGCCGTTGGCGGAAATCTTCACGGGCTCGATGGCGTCTGCCGACCACTTCGCCGTCAGTGCCTTCTCGATGTCGGGCACCCGCATCACGCCGTTCTGCGATGCGCCGGTGGCGGCCACGCGCACTTCGCCGGATTTCGTTTTGGCAACGAATACGCCGGTCAGCGCAAAGCGCGACGCCGGATGACGCATTTTCGCGTAGGCGGCCTTGGCGGGAATCGGGAACGAGACTTCGGTGATGATCTCGCCGTCTTCCAGCGCCGTCGTGAACAGGCCCTTGAAGAAATCGCCGGCCTTGATGCTGCGCTTGTTGGTCTTCACCGTGGCGTCGAGCGCCAGGATCGCTGCGGGAAAATCCGCCGCCGGATCGTTGTTGGCAATCGAGCCGCCGATGGTGCCGCGATAGCGAACCGCGGGATCGCCGAGTACCGACGTCAGATGCACGATGGCGGGAATGGCCTTTGCGGCATCCTTGCTGGTCATAATGTCGTAATAGGTCGTCGCCGCCTTGATGACGAGCGCGTCGCCCGCCACTGACACGCCGCTCATGCCGGGAATTTTTGCGATGTCGATGACATCCGACGGCTGCGCGAGGCGTTGCTTCATCACGGGGAGCAGCGTGTGGCCGCCCGCGAGGTATTTGGAGTCGGAGCCCTTCTTGAAAAGAGCGAGTGCGTCGTCAACGCTCGAGGCGCGATGATAATTTGTCTCGTACATGTCGTGCCCCTTACTCTGCAGCTTGTTGTTTTGAATGAATCGCATGCCACACTCGACTGGGCGTCGCAGGCATTTCGAGTTTTTCGGTCCCAATCGCGTTGGTGATCGCGTTGATCACCGCAGGCGTCGAGCCGATGGCGCCGGCCTCACCGCAACCTTTGACGCCGAGCGGATTGCTCGGGCAAAGCGTGACAGTGTTCGAGACGGTGAACGACGGCAGATCGTCGGCGCGCGGCATCGCGTAATCCATGAACGAGGCCGTCAGCAATTGGCCGCTCTTGTCGTAGACCGCGCCTTCGAGCAACGCCTGACCGATACCCTGCGCGATGCCACCATGCACCTGACCCTCGACGATCATCGGATTGATGAGCCGTCCGAAATCGTCAGCCGCAACGAAGTTGATAAACGTCGTCTTGCCGGTGCCGGGATCGACATCGACTTCGCAGATGTAACAGCCGGCCGGGAAGGTGAAGTTGGTCGGGTCGTAGAACGCGGTTTCCTTCAGGCCCGGCTCCATGCCGTCCGGAAGATTATGCGCGGTGTAGGCCGCCAGCGCGACCATCGGAAGCGCGATCTTCTTGTCGGTGCCGGTGACTTTGAATTCGCCGCCTTCGATCACGATGTCGTTCTCGGAGGCTTCAAGCTGATGCGCGACGATCTTCTTCGCCTTCGCCTCCATCTTCTCCATCGCCTTCACGAGAGCCGACATGCCGACCGCGCCGGAGCGCGAGCCGTAAGTGCCCATGCCGAACTGCACCTTGTCGGTGTCGCCGTGGACGATGGACACTTGCGCGACGGAAATGCCGAGACGGTCCGCAACCACCTGCGCGAACGTCGTCTCATGGCCCTGACCGTGGCTGTGCGAGCCGGTGAGAATTTCGATGGTGCCGACCGGATTGACGCGCACCTCGCAGGATTCCCAAAGTCCGACGCCGGCGCCGAGACTGCCGACCGCTTTGGATGGTGCGATGCCGCAGGCCTCGATGTAGCAGGAGAAGCCGATGCCGCGCAGTCTGCCTTCCTTCTTGGCTTTTTCCTTGCGGGCCGGAAAACCCTTGTAGTCGATGGCTTTCAGCGCGGCGTCGAGCGATGCGCCGAAGTCGCCTGCGTCATACGCCATGATGACGGGCGTCTGATGCGGGAAGCTGGTGATGAAGTTCTTGCGGCGCAATTCCGCCGGATCGACCTTCAACTGTCGCGCGGCATTTTCCATCATCCGCTCCATCACGAAGCTGGCTTCAGGACGGCCCGCGCCGCGATACGCATCGACCGGCGTGGTGTTGGTGTAGACGCTGACCACCTCGGCATAGATCGCAGGAATGTTGTATTGGCCCGACAACAGCGTTGCGTAGAGATAAGTCGGTACCGACGAGGAGAACAGCGACATGTAGGCGCCGAGATTGGCGTGGGTCTTGACGCGAAGGCCGAGAATTTTGTTGTCCTTGTCGAACGCCATCTCGGCCTTGGTGAGATGGTCGCGGCCATGCGCGTCGGTCAGAAATGCTTCGGTGCGGTCGCTGGTCCATTTCACCGGACGGCCGGTTTTCTTGGAGGCCCATAGCGCCACCATTTCTTCCGGATAGATGAAGATCTTGGAGCCGAAGCCGCCGCCGACATCCGGCGCAATCACCCGCAGCTTGTTTTCCTGCGCGACATTATAGAAGGCCGACAGCACGAGCCGCGCGACATGCGGATTCTGCGACGTTGTGTAGAGCGTGAAATGCTCCTCGGCGGAATCGTATTCGGCCACCGCAGAGCGCGGCTCCATCGCGTTGGGCACCAGGCGGTTGTTGAGAATGTCCATCGCAACGACATTGGCCGCGCTCTTGAAGGCAGCATCCGTCGCGGCTTGATCGCCGATGTGCCAGTCGTAAATGATGTTGCCTTCAGCCTCTGGATGAATCTGCGGCGCACCTTTGGCAATGGCCGCCGTAATGCTGGCGGCTGCGGGGAGTTCTTCGTAAGTCACTGCGACGGCCTCGGCGGCGTCGCGCGCCTGATTGCGCGTCTCGGCAACCACGACCGCGACTGCGTTGCCGACATAGCGCACGATCTCCGGCGCCATCGCCGGCCATGCGCCCATTTTCATCGGCGTGCCGTCCTTGGAATGGATCATCCAGCCGCAGATCAGATTTCCAATTTTATCATCGACGATCTGCTGGCCGGTGAGCACATCCACCACGCCCGGCATTTTCTTGGCGGCAGCCATATCGATCTTTTTGATCTTTGCGTGAGCATGCGGGCTGCGGACGAACGCCGCGTATGTCATGCCATGAAGGCGGACGTCGTCAGTGTATTTGCCTTTACCCGTGATGAAGCGCTTGTCTTCCTTGCGCGCGACCCGTGCGCCAATTCCCTCGACACCCATAGTGAATCTCCCTGTCGGCTGCTTGTCGCGCTCTGATCGTGATGGACGCGCGCAGATTGAAAATGAATTGTTCGATGCGCAGTCGCGGATTATTCCGCGGCTTGCGAAACCTTCATCTTGCCCGCGGCGTCGAGCACCGATTTGACGATGTTGTGGTAGCCGGTGCAGCGGCAGATATTGCCTTCGAGTTCGTGACGCACCGTTTCCTCATCGAGCTTGCCGCCGTGACGATTCACGATGTCGATCGCCGACATGATCATGCCGGGCGTGCAGTAGCCGCATTGCAGGCCGTGATTGGCGCGGAAGGCTTCCTGCATCGGATGCAACTGATCGCCGGTCGCGATGCCTTCGATGGTGGTGATCTTCGCGCCATTGGCTTGTCCGACCATCGTGGTGCAGGATTTCACCGCGCGCCCGTCGATGTGGACGATGCAGGCGCCGCACTGGCTGGTGTCGCAGCCGACATGGGTGCCGGTGAGACCCAGATGATCGCGCAGCAGATGGACAAGAAGAGTGCGGTCTTCGACATCGGCGGAGACCGCCTTGCCGTTGACGGTCATTTTGACTGTGGCCAAGTGAACCTCCCGAACTGATTTTCAATTTTTAATAGTTCTAATTAACAACCGGCCCGGAAAACTTTGCAACGGGGATTTTAGTCGCGGGCGTCATCCGCCGATCATCTGACTGTGAGCGAATTGAGATCGATTGAAAAATACGTAGCGAACGCCGGAAGGGGTCGGGAATTTCCGCGCATCGCCGTGGTATGCCACCGTGGTCAAGCAAAACGCGCCATATCGCAAATGCGAACACCATCGCGGCGCGCTCGCAACGCCGCCGGTCCGCGCCGTCCGGCCCGTTCAAGATCGTCAACTGCCGCAGTGTTTTTCCGATGCCGCCGCGATGGAACTTTTGGGCTCGTCCGGTGTTGTTATCGTTCGACGAGGGCGGATGTACCTTTCGTCTGCGGGAGAGACTCGGGGTGAATAATCCTGAGGCTTTTCTCGTTCGCGGAAAAAATTCGGCATCGCTGCGGGTCTCCACACCGTGAAGGTTGAAGCTGTTGAAAGGGACGGCCGGGATGTCAGCTTTGACAAGCATCCAGACGTCCGTTGGCTGCACTAACGCTCCCGTAAATCTGCGTCCGGTCGCTGCTGCGAAAGCGGGCACCGTCGTCGAAACAGATATTCCTGCGCGTCTCGATTCACTTCCCTGGAGCGGTTTTCATACCCGCGTCATCGCAGCACTTGGTATCACGTGGATTCTCGACGGGCTGGAAGTGACGCTGGCCGGTGCATTGTCGGGCGCGTTGAAAGAAAGTCCGGTGCTGAAATTCAGCAATGTCGATATCGGCATTGCGACCAGCGCTTACCTTGCGGGCGCAGTGATCGGCGCCTTCGGGTTTGGCTGGCTCACGGACCGCATCGGCCGCAAGAAATTGTTTTTTGTGACACTGGCGTTCTATCTGCTGGCGACGGCCGCCACCGCACTGTCGTGGAATCTGGCGAGTTTTGCGCTGTTTCGCTTTTTGACCGGCGCGGACATTGGCGGCGAATACACCGCCATCAACTCGACCATTCAGGAGCTGGTGCCGGCGCGCTATCGCGGGCGCACCGATCTGATCGTCAACGGCAGTTTCTGGGTCGGTGCCGCCATCGGCGCTGTCGCCGCCATCATTCTGCTCGATCCGAATGTCATCGATCCTGAACTCGGCTGGCGGCTGGCGTTTCTCACCGGGGCGGCGCTCGGTCTGGTGGTCTTCGTCATGCGGTTCTGGATACCGGAAAGTCCACGCTGGCTGATGATTCATGGACAACCTGAACGGGCGAAGAAAATTGTCGCGGAGATCATGCAATCCGTCGCGCCCGTCGCGCGCAGCAACGATGCGGTTTTTCCGACAATGAAACTCAAAATGCGAAGCCACACGCCGCTGCGCGAAGTCGCGGTGACATTGTTTCAGACATACCGGCGCAGATCGCTGGTCGGGCTGTCGCTGATGGTGGCGCAGGCGTTTTTCTACAATGCGATCTTCTTCACCTACGCGCTGGTGCTGACGGATTTCTTCGGCATCTCGTCCGCCAATGTGGGCTGGTACATCCTGCCGTTTGCGGCGGGTAATTTCCTCGGCCCCGTTTTGCTCGGACCGCTGTTCGATACGGTGGGGCGGCGCACGATGATCGCGCTGACCTATGGGATCTCCGGAATTCTGCTGGCGATCTCGGGTTATCTGTTTTCCATCGGCGTGATGACGGCGCAGACGCAGACGATGGCCTGGATGGTGATTTTCTTTTTCGCGTCACCGGCGGCGAGTGCGGCGTATCTCACGGTGAGCGAAACATTCCCGCTGGAAGTCCGTGCGCTGGCGATTGCGTTGTTTTATGCGGTGGGCACCGCCATTGGCGGTGTTGCCGGGCCGACCTTGTTCGGCGCACTGATCGATACCGGATCGCGCAACAGCGTGTTCGCGGGCTATCTTCTCGGATCGGCATTGATGATCGCCGCAGCATTCATCGCGTGGCGATATTGTTACGACGCCGAAAACAGGTCACTTGAATCAATTGCGCGGCCGCTGGCGGCGCAGGAGTAGGTTATGAAGCACGAGGTCATGGAGAAAAATCAGAACACGGAGCCGAAGATGCGCCGCGCGCCAGCGGGCATTGCGCCCGATCTCGGCGAATACGCATTCCTGCTCGACATCGACGGCACGCTGCTTGAACTCGCGCCAACGCCGCGCGAGGTTGTTGTGCCGCCCCGCCTCGCCGATACATTGCAAAGCCTGCATGAGCGGACGTCGGGTGCGCTGGCGCTGGTCAGTGGACGCTCGTTGACGGACATCGATGTGATCTTTGCACCGTTGCAATTTCCCGCGGTTGGCGGTCACGGCGCGGAGATGCGACTGTCTCTGGAAAACGAAGCAGTCGCCACGCGTGCGCCGCCGATGGACAACGATCTGAAAAAACGTTTCACCGCGATTGCGGCGCTCAGTCCCGGAATTCTGCTGGAGGACAAGGGCTATTCGATTGCGCTTCATTATCGTCTCGCGCCGCAGTTCGAGCGCACGATCTATGAGGCGGTGGCGGCGATCCGGTCCGATCTGCCGGGTGCTCCGTTTGAAGTGCTGCCCGGCAAGTCCGTGTGCGAGATCAAGCCGATCGGCTTTACCAAAGCAACCGGCGTGCGCGAACTGATGAAGCACGCGCCGTTCGCCGGACGGGTGCCGCTGTTCATCGGCGATGACGTCACCGACGAAACCGTTTTCGAGATCATGCCGTCCTACAAGGGCGTGTCATTTTCGGTGGGGCGTCAGGCGCGCGGCGTCAACGGACATTTCGGCGCGCCGAAGGATGTGCGCGCATGGCTTGCGCATCTGCTCGACGACGACCCGATGGTGACGCGATGACGATTCCAAAAGTCACGACCGCACCTTCGACTGGCGTCAAAATCGATCACGGCCTCGATCTCGCGGT
>JAYVYQ010000247.1:0-6592 GCA_043784125.1 Afipia sp. | reverse complement strand
CGCTGCCGGAATATATCAATCCGCGCACCAAGCGCGTTCACACATCCTATTCGCTGGCGGCCACCACCACGGGGCGCCTGTCGTCGTCGGAGCCGAACCTGCAGAACATTCCGGTGCGCACCGAAGACGGTCGCAAGATTCGAAAAGCCTTTATCGCGATCCCCGGCCACAAGCTGGTGTCGGCGGATTACTCACAGATCGAATTGCGGCTGCTCGCCGAGATCGCCGACATCGCCACATTGAAGCAGGCGTTTCGCGACGGCCTCGACATTCACGCGATGACGGCGTCGGAAATGTTCGGCGTGCCGATCAAGGGCATGCCGGCGGAAGTGAGACGGCGCGCCAAAGCCATCAACTTCGGAATCATCTACGGCATCTCGGCGTTCGGTCTGGCCAACCAGCTCGGCATCCCGCGCGAGGAAGCGGGCGCGTACATCAAAAAGTATTTCGAGCGCTTCCCAGGCATCCGCGCCTACATGGACGCGACGCGCGACTTCTGCCGCGAGCACGGTTATGTCGAAACGCTGTTCGGCAGAAAGTGTCACTACCCCGACATCAAATCGCCGAACGCTTCGGTGCGCGCCTTCAACGAGCGCGCCGCAATTAACGCACGGCTGCAAGGCACCGCCGCCGACATCATTCGCCGCGCTATGATCCGCATGGAGGACGCGCTCGCTGCAAAGAAATTATCGGCGCAGATGCTGTTGCAGGTCCACGACGAGTTGATTTTTGAAGTGCCCGACAAGGAAGTTGAGAAGACGTTGCCCGTCGTGCAGAAGGTGATGGCGGACGCACCGTTCCCGGCGGTCGCGCTGTCGGTGCCGTTGCAGGTCGATGCGCGCGCCGCAAACAATTGGGATGAGGCGCATTGATGCGCCGCACCGGCGCATGAGCAGCGCGTTCGCAAATCCCCTGCCGGCATTCGCGGTCACAGCGCTGATCGTCGAACTGACGCCGGGTCCCAACATGACCTATCTCGCTGCGCTCTCGCTGTCCAAGGGTGCGCGCGCAGGCATCGCGGCGGTCGCGGGCGTGGCGCTCGGACTATCCCTGTCCGGAATTGCTGCCGCGCTCGGTCTTGCGGCCATTATCGACAGTTCAAGATTTTTCTACGAAATCCTGCGCTGGGGCGGCGTCGCCTATCTGCTTTGGCTGGCATGGGAGGGCTGGACCGAGGAGAAGCAAGGTGGCCCGTCCGACGAGGATACCGATGCACTGCCACGCAGGGCATTCACCCGCAGTCTCATCGTCAACATGCTCAATCCGAAAGCAGCCATTTTCTATGTCGCGGTGCTGCCGGAATTCGTCCAACCGGAACGCGGGTCGCTGCTGTCGCAGACCGCGATGCTGTCGGCGATCTATGTCGCCATCGCGACCGCAGTTCATCTTGCAATTGTGCTGCTCGCCGGGTCGCTACAGAGCACAATCGAATCGCCGGACAAGCGGCGATGGATTCGCAAGGGCCTCGCATTAGCGCTGGCGGGTATTGCGGTCTGGTTCGCGATCAGCACCCAGCGCAGCTAGCGGAGCTTCACCTCAAACCCGCGCTTGACCGCTGGTCGCGCCATCAGCGCGTCGTACCAGCGCCCGACATTCTTAAAGTCATCGAACGATACTTCGTGGCGCTCATGACGCCACGCCCAGCCGAGGATCGCGATGTCGGCAATCGAATACGCCCCCGCGACGAATTCATGATCCGCAAGGCGGCGATCGAGCACGCCGTAAAGCCGCCGCGTCTCTTTCGAGAAACGCTCCAGCCCGTATTGACGATCCTGCTCGTTCTTGAGCGCAATGAAATGATGCACCTGCCCCGGCATCGGTCCGAAGCCGCCCATCTGCCACATCAGCCATTCAAGAACGGGAATCCGTTCGCCCAAATCCTTCGGCAGCAATTGTCCGGTTTTCTCGCCGAGATACAGAAGGATCGCGCCGGACTCGAAAATGCTGACCGGCTTGCCGTGCGGACCGTCCGGATCGACGATGGCGGGAATTTTATTGTTCGGGCTGATTTCCAGAAAATCCGGCGCGAACTGCTGGTCCTTGCCGATGTTGACGGGATGCACCTTGTAGGGAAGCCCCATTTCTTCCAGCGCCACGCTGATTTTGCGTCCGTTCGGCGTGTCCCATGTGTAGAAATCAATCGTCATTGTCGCAACCTTGTGGTGTGAACTTGCGCTGTTGACGGTGCGCGATCCGCTCTGGAATGTCCACGCCGCTCCAGCTAAGTTCGCGCTAGCATCCCCACACCGAAGAGATTTTCCGTGTCCGTCTCCGCCTCGCGCGCCCGCCTCGCCAAAATCATCACCGCTCGTTCCTTCGGCCGCGGCGAGATCACGCTGGCATCCGGGCGCAAGAGCGATTTCTATTTTAATCTGAAGCCGACGATGCTCGATCCCGAAGGCGCGGCGCTGCTGGCGGAACTTTCGTTCGATGCGTTGAAGGACGACAATGTCGATTACATCGGCGGACTTGAAATGGGCGCGGTGCCGATTGCGGGCGCGATCGCCCAACTGTCATGGCTGAAGGGCCATCCGATCGCGGCGTTCTTCGTGCGCAAGAAACCGAAGGAACACGGCGCGCGACTTGCGGTCGAGGGGCTTGCGAAGGGCGAGACACTCAAGGGCAAGCGCATCGTCATCGTCGAAGATGTCACCACCACCGGCGGCTCGGCCATCAAGGCGGTCGATGCGGTGAAGGATGCCGGCGGCGAAATCGTGATGGTATTCACCATGGTGGACCGCGACGAAGGCGCCACGGAGAACTTCAAGGAAGCAGGCATCGCATTCCGTTCCCTCTACAAGGCCGGTGAATTTCTGAAAGCCTGAGCGTGCTGCATCGTCCGGCTTGCGAGAAAACGTATCCGGTCGTTCCGGCCAAGCGAGCAAAGCGAGCGCGAGACGGAATCCATAACCACGGAATATGAATGAGGATGCAGGAATCTCCCCACCCCGACCGCGTTCAGGGGTTATGGATCCCCCTTTCGCGGGGACGACGATGAGATTCGCACTTTCATGCGCCCTCTTTTTTCTGGTGCCCGCGCAGGCCTTCGCGGCACCCGCGCTTGATGGCGCGAAACTGGCATTGCCGTGGGCGCTGCCATTCGTCGGCATTATTCTGACCATTGCGGCTGGCCCGCTGTTGTTCGCGAAAGCGTGGCATCATCATTACGGGAAATTTGCGCTGGCCTGGAGCATCGCCCTGATGGTGCCGCTCGCGCTTGTGCAGGGTGCGGCACCCGCACTTGCAGCGTTCGTCCACGCGGCGCTGGCCGAATATCTCAGCTTCATTCTGCTGCTGTTTACCCTCTACGTGGTCGCGGGTGGCATTCTCGTCACCGGAAACCTGCGCGGAACGCCCGTCACCAACACCGTCCTGCTGGCATTCGGAACGGCAATTGCCAGCATCGTCGGCACCACGGGCGCTGCGATGATTCTTATCCGACCGCTGCTGCGCGCTAACGCGCATCGCAAGTCCAATGCGCATGTCGTGGTGTTCTTCATCTTTCTGGTCTGCAATATCGTCGGCGCGCTGACGCCGCTCGGCGATCCGCCGCTGTTCATCGGGTTTCTGCGCGGTGTCGGATTTTTCTGGACCGCACAAAACCTTTGGGCACAGACATTGTTTGTCTCGGTGCTGCTGCTCGCAATTTTCTTCGCGCTCGACACATGGTTCTCCCGCAACGAGCCGTTGCCCACGCTTGCGGCGCGCAAGCCGCTCGATCTTAACGTTCACGGGCTGATCAATCTGGTTCTGATCGCGGCGATCATCGCGGCGATTCTGATGTCGGCGATCTGGAAGCCCGGAATCACTTTCAATGTTTACGGCACCGAGGTCGATCTGCAGGACGCGATCCGCGATGCCGCGATGGTTGGCATCGCGTTGCTGTCATTGTGGCTGACGCCTAACGAGCATCGCGCCGCCAACGGGTTCACGTTCGCGCCCATCAAAGAGGTGGCGATCCTGTTCGGCGCGATCTTTACTTGCATCATCCCGGTGCTGGCGATGCTCGATGCCGGTCCCAACGGCGCATTCGGCTGGCTGCTCGGTGCCGTGACCGGCCCCGACGGACTGCCGCGCAATGCGATGTATTTCTGGCTGGCCGGCGGGCTGTCCGGTTTTCTCGACAACGCGCCGACCTATCTGGTGTTCTTCGGTCTCGCCGGCGGCGACGCGCAGGTGCTGATGACAAAGCTGGCGCCGACATTGGCGGCGATTTCCATGGGCGCGGTCTATATGGGCGCGCTCACCTATATCGGAAACGCGCCGAATTTCATGGTCTACGCCATCGCGACCGAGAGTGGCGTGAAGATGCCGAGCTTCTTCGGCTACTTTGCCTGGGCAGCGGTCGTGCTGGGCCCGATCTTTATTCTGCTGACGCTGTTTGGAATCTGAAGACGGCGTTTGACTCTCTCCCGCCGATTGGCGAGTTTGCCGCCCAATCGATAGCGCTGCGGGGGTGGCGTCTGAATCGCCGGGGGCATCATGGGTCACGCAGCATCGCAGGTTTATTTCGGTCTCAATCCGATGTGGGTTTCGACCTGCATTCTGCTCGTCACCTACGCCGTCATCATGTCCGAAAAAATAAACCGGGCCATCATCGCGCTGCTTGGCGCGGGACTGATGATCCTGGTCGGCGTGATGGATCAGAACGAAGCGCTGAAAGGCGTTGACTGGAACACGCTCGGTCTTCTGACCGGCATGATGATCCTGGTGTCGATCTCGCGCCGCTCCGGCATGTTTCAATATGTCGCCGTGAAAGCCGCGCAACTTGCCAAGGCGAATCCGGCTGGAATTCTTTTCCTGCTGCAGATCACCACCGCGCTTCTCTCCGCGTTGCTGGATAACGTCACCACCGTGCTGCTGGTGGTGCCGGTGACGCTGGCGATCTGCAAGGATCTCAAGGTCCCGGCCTATCCGTTTTTGTTTGCCGAGATTTTTGCATCCAACATCGGCGGCACCGCCACCCTGATCGGCGATCCGCCGAACATCCTGATCGGATCGCAAGTCGGTCTCACCTTCAACGATTTCGTCGTGCATCTGACGCCGGTTATTATCATCGTGATGATCGTGCAGGCTATCATGATCCACGTCATCTGGGGCCGCGATATGCGTGCGACACCGAAGGCGAAGGCGACCGTGATGGCGCTGAAGGCCAGCAAGACCATCACCGACTGGACGCTGCTGAAGCAATCCATCGTGGTCCTGACGGTCGTCATGCTCGGATTTATCTTCGCGCGGCAATTGCATCTGGAGCCTGCGACCGTCGCGATGGTCGGCGCGGCGATCTTGATGCTGTGCGACAACTGGGAACATCATTCCGAGAAAGCCGCGCATAATGTGCACCAGACCTTCAGCGACGTCGAATGGATCACGATTTTCTTTTTCATCGGACTGTTCATCGTCGTGCATGGCGTCGAGGTCGGCGGGTTGCTGAGCCTGCTGGCGGGCAAGCTCGTCGCCGCGACCGGCGGCAACATGGCCACCACCGGCTACACGATCCTGTGGGCATCCGCAGTGCTGTCAGCCGTCGTCGATAACATTCCGTTCGTCGCCACCATGATTCCGCTCATCAAGACCATGGCGCCATCGTTCGGCGGCGACGCTGCGATCCAGCCGCTGTGGTGGTGTCTCTCACTCGGCGCGTGCCTCGGCGGCAACGGCACGCTGATCGGCGCATCGGCGAACCTCACGGTCGCAGGTATCGGCGACCGCAACAAGGTGCCTTTCAAATTCGTCACCTACACGCTCTATGCATTTCCGCTGATGCTGGTGTCGGTCGCGATCTCGCACGTCTATCTGTGGCTGCGCTATTTCTGACGCAGCCACGGCGCATCGGGCTTAACCCTAACCCCGCGTTTACCTCCCGCCGGTAAGGTGCCTCTCGTTCGGGCATGTGTTCACCCGGACGCGTCAGCGTTGCGTGCGTGGGGTATTAAGTTTGCGTAAAGAGTTGAGTGTTTCGCGCATGCGGCGCCGCATGTCGCGGCTTGCCGCCATTGTCAGCGTTGCCGTTGCATTCACTCCGAATGTTGCGTCCGCAGGTCTGCTCGATTTCCTGTTCGGCAACGATGAACCGGCCAAAACCGCAGCGCCGCAGCCGCAAACGAATTCCTATGGCGACCCATCGGTCCCATCCACACCCGCACCGGTCTCATCCGGCGGCGGACGTTTCACATCCTATTGCGTGCGGACATGCGACGGACGCTATTTCCCGATCAGCGCGCGTGGCGGCGCGACGCCAGCTCAGATGTGCCAGTCGTTCTGCCCGGCCAGCCCGACCAAAGTTTTTTCCGGCAACTCCATCGACTACGCCGTCGGCAATATGGGCGAGCGCTATGTCGATAGCCCCAACGCCTTCGCCTACCGCAAGGCGCTGAAGGCAGATTGTACCTGCAATGGCCGCGACGCCGCAGGTCTCGCGCCGGTGGATCCGTCGCTCGACACCACACTGCGCCCCGGCGATATCGTCGCGACATCGAACGGGCTTGTGGCCTATTCGGGTGTGAAAACCGCGACAGGACAGACCGCCGAATTCACCCCGATCGCAAACTATCCGGGGCTGACGGCGGATGTGCGCGCGCGGCTCGGCGAG
>JAYVYQ010000246.1:0-2114 GCA_043784125.1 Afipia sp. | reverse complement strand
CGCTAGGCCCTCGCGAGGTGGCATGGCAGCGCATTGCGAAGGACCTGGACCACGCAAAACTGGCTGAAATGACTACCGAAATCAGTCTGGCCGAGGTCCTCGACGTGGCACCGAAAATTCTCGCAGGACAATTGCGCGGCCGCACCGTCGTAAAAATCTCGTGAGACGTTCAGACTTTGCAAACCATGGTGCTCCAATGTTGCCACGGTTGTTATGGTAATCAGCGGGTTAAGGAATGCCGCCCAGCGGCTGTCCCCGATCCGCCCGTTCAGTGAGTTGGAGTCGCCATGTTTGCGCGTATCGTTTCCGGAGCCCTTCTCGTCGGCGCCATCGTGATTCCCGCCAAGGCGGAAAACATGAATGCCGACGAAGCGCGCAAATTCGTTGCAGGCAAATTGTTCGCATTCAATTGCTTCGACGGCACCAAGGGTATCGGCAAGATTCTCGACGACGGCTCGGTGCAGGGTAACGTGCAATTCGGCGGCACGGGTCTTCTGCGGGGCGCACGTCTGCCAGCCAATACGCTTCAGGTACGCGGCCAGCAAATCTGCGCGTCGATCAAGGGACTTCCGTTCGAGCCCTGTTTCAACCTGAACAAGAGCACCGAAGTCAGCTTCCGGGGATCGGTGTCCGGTCTCGGTTTTGCCTATTGCGATTTCCGCAAGCAGGGCAATGGCCGCGTCTATCTCGCGCGCGCCGCGTCGCGTCCACGGTCGCTGCATCCTGAGCCGACGCAGTCTGCCGATGCGCGCGCGGAAGCGAAACCGGCTGCTGTTCGCAGCGAACCTTTGGAATTGCGCCGCTCGACCGCGCAATAATTCAATCGTCCCGATCGATCAGACCGTCGAACCGCTCGCTGGCGGCGGCTTTTGCCTGAACAGCACTCGCTGGTACAGCCACCCGATCGCAACCAGCACCAGTCCAAGCCCGATGAATGAGAATGCGCGGTAGGCACCCGTCAAGCTGCCCATGTCGATGATGAACACTTTGAGGATGGTGACGGCGATCATAACGGCTGACGCAAGACGCGCGCGCTGCGAGGAGAAAAGCAATCCTGCACCGAGCAACACGACACCGAAGGCAAGCCACGCGACCGAGTATGTGTATTGTTCGGCGTCGCTGGTGCTTCCGCTGCCCAAGGCCGGACCGTGATAGAGTCGGCGGATTTCAAGCGAGATATAGGCGATGGCGAGAATGAGCGCGCCACCCGCAATGGTATTGACGTAACCCGCTCTGCGTTGGCCCGCAGCGGCATAGGACAACAACAATGCCAGCACGGAGGGCAGTGCGTAGCACAGCAACAGCACGTTGATGAATTCACCCTCGATCCGGATCGGCCAGATCATCGGGTTCTCCAGAAAGAAAAGTCCGAACAGAGTTGCGGCGCCTGCAAGCAACGTGAGAATGACGACGCCGATGTTGTGAACGATGCTGCGCGACTTGACGCGCAACCGCTCCAGCCCGATGGCCATCGCAAGCGCGACGTTGACCTGAAGCCCGGTCTCTAGGAGGCCGGATGCGCGCCGGTAGACATCGCCATTGTTGACGTAATGCCGGATTTCCATAAACGCGAGCAGCACCGTGAACAGGATTGCGGCGGCTTCAACAGCACGCAGCGGTGCGTCGTCGGCGCGCCGTCGCATGAAGTGACTCGCGAGCCAGAACGAGAGCGCAGGGATTCCATATCCAAGGAGGAGCCAGTTGAAGATCGGCGTAGTGCCGATTTCATTACCGACAATGCGCGGTTCATAGCCGATGCGAAGAACGACGATCCCGGCGAGAATTGCCGCCAGCGACCGCAGGAACGGGATTGGACGCTTCATCGAGATCCACGCGGTGCCAAGCGACATCAGTGCCAGCGCAATTGTTAGCCAACCCTTTTCCAATGCAAACGTGAATGCCAAGGCGAGTGCGGCGAGCGTTCCTGTTGCGAAAAGCGCTGCTGAAATTGTCTGCCCCGGACGCGTATCGCGTTTCGCGAGAATTTCGGTTGCGGCGGCAAAAGCCGCCGCCAATGCGATGGCGAGAACCGCAAACGGAATCGAGCGGTCGAGGTGAGCGATGCGCGCGTAAAGTGCGACGAGGAGTGCCAGCGGTGTGAACACGCCCGCCGC
>JAYVYQ010000245.1:0-8571 GCA_043784125.1 Afipia sp. | reverse complement strand
GCATTAGATTGCCGTCATTGTCCGACACATCACCCAAAACGACGCCAGACGACAGCGAAACGCTGAAGCCGCGTAAGCGCCGCAAGCGCAGGCCGTTTGGCTGGTCCACCTTTATCATCGCTGTCCTCGTGGTCGTCAGCGCGGCGCTGGTCTATCGCCGCGATGGAATCGCTGGCGTTGAGAGCATCCTGTTTCATGACATCTCGCTGTTCGGCGAGATCATGCCGCGCGTACTCGCGGGTTGCCTGCTTGGCGGGTTGATTGCTGCGGTGCTGCCGCACGACAAGGTGTCGAAATCGCTTGGGCCTGAATCAGGATTGAAGGGCCTTCTCATCGGGGCGGCATTCGGCGCGATCCTGCCTGGCGGACCGTTCACCGCTTATCCGGTGGCCAGTGCGTTATTGGCCGTCGGTGCGGATTTCGGCGCGACCATCGCGCTGGTGGTGAGTTGGACGCTGATTGGCTATGGCCGCGCGGTGGCGTGGGAAATGCCGATCATGGGCGCGGACTTTACGTTATGGCGCATTGTGATTTCGTTGCCGATGCCGATCCTCGCGGGCGCGCTGGGCCGCTTCATCTATGTGCGCGTCAAACATCGGATGACGCTGTGAGTGCGCTTATCATCGACATCCTGTTGTCGGGCTCGCTGATCGGCCTCGCCGTTCTTGCGTGGACGCAGGATCGTAAAGTCATGACGACCGCGCTGCGCAAGGGCACGATGGACTTCATCTACATCGTCCCGCGTATTGCGCTGGGCGTGATCGGGTCTGGTTTTATCGCGGCGATCATTCCCTCGCAGTGGATCGTCGGCGGCCTCGGTCCCGATAGCGGATGGACAGGTGTGGCGACGGCCGTGATCGCGGGTGCGGCGACACCCGGCGGTCCCGTGATCGGGTTTTCCATCGGGGCGGTGGCGCTGAAAAGCGGGGGAGGCGCGCCGCAGGTCGTTGCCTATGTGGTGGCGTGGGCGCTGTTTGCGTTCCAGCGGCTGATTATCTGGGAAATTCCCTTCATGCCGGCGCGCTTTGTGTGGTTTCGGGCGGCGGTCTCAATCCCGTTTCCTTTTTTAGCGGCTGCAATCGCCATGATTTCCGGAAAACCCTGAGAAGCCGAGCCTTGTTGAGCGTTGGATTCCGCCTATGTTATAATATAACAACGGCTCCAAATTCACGCCTGTTTGCCCCGGAAGGCTTTTCCAATGGCCCATACGCATGGCCACGCTCATACCCACGGACCGGCGCCGCATTCGTCGCAGCCACCACGCTGGTCGATGTTGCGCATGACGCTTGTGGCTCGATTGGGAATAGCGGCCGCCGTTAGCGCCGTTTTGTGGATCATCGTGCTGCTGACGCTGAGGTCGGCATGAGCGCGCAGATTGAGTTTCAGGATCTGACGCTCGGCTACGACCGCCATCCGGCCGTGCACCATCTCAGCGGAGACATCGCGAAGGGCGCACTCCTTGCCGTTGTGGGTCCGAATGGTGCCGGAAAATCCACGCTGCTGCGGGGCATCGTCGGACTTCTCAAGCCGCTCGCGGGCGCGATCGATTTCGGGGACCTCGATCCGCGCGACATTGCCTATCTGCCGCAGACCATGGACGTCGACCGTAGCTTTCCGATTTCGGTGTTCGATTTTGTCGGCACTGGACTCTGGCGCAGCAAGGGATTGTTCGGCGGCGTTGGCAAGACCGAGCAGACGAAAATCCGCGACGCGCTGGGAATCGTGAGCCTCGATGGGTTCGAGAACCGGCCTGTCGGGACTTTATCCGGCGGGCAGATGCAGCGCATGATGTTCGCGCGCGTCCTGCTTCAGGACGCTCGCGTGATCGTGCTCGACGAGCCGTTCAACGCCATCGACGCTAAAACTTCTGCGGATCTCGTCGCAATTGTCCGGCAATGGCATTCTGAAAAACGCACGGTGGTGGCAGCGCTGCATGACATGGCGCTTGTCCGGGCGCACTTTCCCGAAACGCTGCTGCTGGCGCGTTCGGCTGTTGCATGGGGATCGACCTTGCAGGCTTTGACGTCTGAGAACCTCCTTGCCGCGCAGCAACTTTGCGAAGCATTCGATGACGAAGCTTCGCCGTGTACGGACGCCGTGCCGCTGAAGGCAGCCTGAGCGATCATGTTATATAATGTTCTGATAGCGCCGTTTGCCGAATTCGATTTCATGCGCCGCGCGCTCGTCGCCGTGATTGTGCTGGCTTTCGGCGTGGCACCCGTCGGCGTATTTCTAATGCTGCGGCGGATGAGCCTAATGGGCGATGCGATGTCGCACGCCATTTTGCCCGGCGTCGCTGCGGCTTTCCTGCTCTCGGGGCTCAATCGTATCGCGATGACGATCGGCGGACTGATTGCGGGCCTCGTCGTCGCCGTGCTCTCCGGTATCGTCGCGCGCTCGACGCAGATCAAGGAAGACACTTCGCTTGCCGTATTTTATCTGGTCTCGCTGGCGCTTGGCGTTTCAATCGTGTCGGCGCACGGCACCAGTCTCGATCTGCTTGAGATTCTGTTCGGCAACATCCGGGCGCTCGACGATCAGGCGCTTTTGGTCATCGCGTTCAACACATCGGTCTCACTGGCAATTCTTGCCGTGATCTACCGTCCATTGGTGATCGAATGCGTCGATCCGGTTTTCCTCCGCACCATGGGCCGTGCAGGCGGAATGGCGCATCTCGCCTTTCTCGCACTGGTGGTCATCAACCTCATCAGTGCGTTTCTGGCGCTCGGCACGCTGCTCGCGGTCGGGTTGATGATTTTGCCTGCGGCCATCGCGAAATTCTGGTCGCGCGACATCTCAGGCATGATTGTGGTCGCGATTGGCAGCGCCGTTGTGTCGGGTTATGCCGGACTTGTCGCCTCGGTCCAGACCGGCGTAGCGGGCGGCCCCGCTATCGTGCTGGCTGCCGGAGCGATCTATCTTCTATCGCTGCTGTTTGGATCGGCTGGCGGCGTTCTGCGCAGCATCGCGCCGGGCCATCACCTGAAGGCATGATCGGCCGGCAGCGCAGGTCTGTTCACGCCAAAACCAGCCGGAAACATCGTCCCACCCACTTACATTGACCTCGCACAACACAATATAAGGAAGCCGATGAGCGCGGTTTCCTGTGGCCCCCAGCCCACGAGCGCCTTCACAATTGCCGGAGCTTTCATGCCAGACGTTGCCGCCAACAAAATCCCCGTGACCGTTCTGACCGGCTATCTCGGTGCCGGAAAAACGACGTTGCTCAACCGGATTCTGTCGGAAAATCACGGCAAGAAATACGCCGTCATCGTCAACGAGTTCGGCGAGATCGGCATCGATAACGATCTGATTATCGGCGCGGACGAAGAAGTATTCGAGATGAACAACGGTTGCGTCTGCTGCACGGTGCGTGGCGATCTCGTTCGCATCATCGACGGGTTGATGAAGCGCAAGGGCAAGTTCGACGCGATCATTCTGGAGACAACGGGCCTCGCCGATCCGGCTCCCGTCGCGCAGACGTTTTTCGTGGATGAAGACGTTCGCGACAAGACCATGCTCGATGCTGTGGTGACGGTCGCCGATGCCAAATGGTTGAGCGATCGCCTGAAAGATGCGCCCGAAGCGAAGAACCAGATCGCATTCGCCGATGTGATCGTGCTCAACAAGACCGATCTTGTCAGCAAGGCGGAGCTTGCCGAGGTCGAGGCCCGCATTCGCGGCATCAATCCTTATGCGACGCTGCATCGCACCGAGCGTTGCCAGGTGAAACTCTCGGACGTGTTGGAGCGCGGCGCGTTTGACCTCGACCGTATTCTGGAATTGGAACCGGAGTTTCTTGAAGACGGCGGACACGATCATCACGATCACGATCATCACGGCCATGACCACCCTCATCACGGTCACGACCACGCGCACGGCGGCCTGAAGCACTACCACGATGAGGACATGCAATCGCTGTCGCTGCGAACCGACAAACCGATCGATCCCACCAAGTTCATGCCGTGGCTGCAGGATCTGGTCGCCAAGGACGGCGAGAAGATTTTGCGCTCAAAGGGCATTCTGGCGTTCAAGGGCGATGACGACCGTTATGTGTTCCAGGGCGTTCACATGATGCTCGAAGGCGATCATCAACGGAAATGGAAGGCCGATGAGCCGCGCGAAAGCCGCCTGGTGTTTATCGGGCGCGAACTGCCGGAGCAGAAAATCCGCGACGGTTTCGAGCGCACCATCGTCACGTGATGAAAGAGTTCAACCCTTCTCCTGAAGCCGAATCGATTGTCTCGGTCACCGACCGTGTGACGAAGGTGGCGCTCGATGCGCCCGCAACGGCCATGCATTTTCTCGGCGATACGGCGGTATTCGTCGGCGTCGAAAACAGCGTAGCGTTTGTCGAAGGCACGTCAGATCCGAAAACCGTGCCTGCGCAAATTGCCGGAATCCTGTGCTCGGCCGCCGACGGTAAGCGAATCCTGCTCGGCGGGGATGACGGCAAACTCGTATCCGTAGATGCCAAAGGCGGTATCGAAATTCTCGCAACCGACGCCAAGCGCCGCTGGATCGACAATGTCGCCCTGCATCCGGACGGCGCGGTGGCTTGGTCCGCCGGCAAAACCGCATTTGTGCGTCCTCCCAAAGGCGAAGACAAATCGCTCGACGTTGCCTCCACGGTCGGCGGACTGGCGTTTGCGCCCAAGGGATTGCGGCTCGCCATCGCGCATTACAACGGTGCGACCCTGTGGTTTCCCAACATGGGCGCTGCGCCGGAGCATCTCGAATGGAGGGGCTCGCATCTCGGCGTTACCTTCAGCGCCGACAACAGATTCCTTGTCACCACCATGCACGAAGCGGCCCTACATGGCTGGCGCCTTGCTGACTCGCGTCACATGCGCATGACGGGATATCCTGCGCGCGTGCGTTCGATGTCGTGGAGCGTCGGCGGAAAATTCCTCGCGACCTCCGGCTCCGACAGCGTGATCCTGTGGCCGTTCGGCAGCAAGGACGGTCCGATGGGCAAGGAGCCAACGATGTTGGCTCCGCTGCAGGCGAAGGCGACCGTCGTTGCCTGTCATCCGAAGGAAGATATTTTTGCCGCCGGTTACAGCGACGGCACGATACTGATGGTGCGCATCGAAGACGGCGCGGAAATTCTTGTGCGCCGAAACGGTGGAGAGCCGGTTGCGGCACTCGCATGGAACGCGAAGGGTTCGGTGCTGGCTTTCGCAACCGAGGACGGCGACGCTGGATTGATGCCGCTTTAGCGGCTTTTATCGATTCAGTTCCAAATTAACCCTCACATTTCATTGAGCATCCTGCGACACATCCGTCTGCATGCGGAACTTTGATCGAAACGACCCGTTGGTTCGTCATTGAACGAAAGCGGGTGCTGACATGATTTCAATTTCACGAGAAACACGGCGCACTATTCGCAAGGAATTTCTTCTGTCGGGCTTTTTGCTCGCTGGAGGGGTTTTTCTGATCGGGTTGTCCGTCATGGAGCTTTCTCCGCGGCAAGATGGATCATTGCGCCGTGAAATGGCACAGACCACGCAACCATCGCAAGACACACCGTCGATTGCACCCGGCAAGGAGAATGGCCCGGCCGAATCCAAACCCGGCGGCACGCGCCCGACGACGCCTGCGCCCGAGCCCGCGCGACCGGACGCCGACGCACAGAAGGCCGGCGCTCAACCGGCATTGCCGCCGGCTCCGGCAGAAAAAATCGGCGAGCCAATTCAGAAATAGCAGCCGATTGTGAACAACAAAAAAAGCCGGGCGAAGTGCCCGGCCTTTTTGTTGGCGAATGTGAGCGACTACCGAACCAGAATATTCCTGAACTGCCACGGATCGCTGGTATCGATGTCTTCGGGAAACAATCCAGGCCGATCGGCGAGGGGCGTCCAGTCGGTGTAGTAACCCTTCACCGGACCGAGATACGGCGTCTGGATTTCCAGGCAACGGCGGAAATCCAGTTCATCAGCTTCGACGATTCCGGCGGTTGGATTTTCCAGCGCCCACACCATGCCGGCAAGCACCGCCGATGACACCTGCATGCCTGTTGCATTCTGGTAGGGCGCGATTTTGCGCGTCTCCTCGATAGAGAGTTGAGAACCGTACCAATAGGCATTCTTGCCATGGCCGTACAAAAGGACGCCCAGCTCGTCGATACCGTCTTCGATCTCGTTTTCATCGAGGATGTGCCACGAGGGCTGCATCTTGCCGGTTGCGCCGAAGATTTCGTGAAGCGACAGCACGGCGTCGTTCGCGGGGTGATAGGCGTAGTGGCACGTCGGGCGATAGATTACCTTGTTGCCGTCGCGCACAGTGAAGTAATCCGCAATCGAGATCGACTCGTTGTGCGTGACAAGGAATCCGTATTGCGGACCGGGCGTCGGACACCATGATCGCACGCGCGTATTGGCGCCGGGTTGCAGCAGATAGATGGCTGCCTGACAGCCCTCTTTATGTTTGCGTCCGTTCTCCGGCATCCATTTTTCGTGAGTGCCCCAGCCCAGTTCCGCCGGCTGCATGCCTTCGGATACGAAACCTTCCACCGACCATGTGTTGACGAACACGTTCATCGGCTTCGGCTTCTTGGAGCGCTGGGTGTCGCGCTCGGCGATGTGGATGCCCTTGACGCCGAGCTTGTGCATCAACTGGCCCCAGCCTTCGCGGCTCTTCGGCTCGTTGAATTCGGTCTTGGTGTCGTTGGCGAGATTGATGAGTGCCTGCTTGACGAACCACGACACCATTCCGGGATTGGCGCCGCAGGTGGAGACAGCCGTCGTGCCGCCTTCGCTTTTGCGTTTGGCGGCAAGCAACGTCTCGCGCAGCGCGTAGTTCGAGCGCGCCTCCGGGCCGAGCTTGGAATCGAAATAAAAGCCAAGCCATGGTTCGATCACCGTGTCGATGTAAAGCGAACCGATCTCGCGGCACATCGTCATGAGGTCGACCGATCCCGTATCGACGGAGAGATTGACACAGAATCCCTGTCCGCCGCCTGCGGTCAGCAGCGGCACCAGAACCTCGTGATAGTTGTCTTTGGTGATCGCCTGCTTGATGAATTTGACGCCGTGCTTCTTGGCGAGCGCGCCATCGTCATGCGGGTCGATGATGACGAAACGCGACTTGTCATACTCGAAATGCTTCTCGATCAGCGGCAGCGTGCCTTTGCCGATGGAGCCGAAACCGATCATGACGATGGGGCCGGTTATGCGCGCGTGTACGTTTGTCGACATGAGAATTCTCCGGATTATTCTGGAAAGGCGGGCGCGGACCGTTGCCAGCGCATGAATTTGAAGACGTTGAAAACGACATAATGCCGCTGAAATCAAGGCCTGAAACGGCTTTTGGCGATGTTTCCTGCAGTCATGGCGCGGTCATATCACGTGGTCCGGTTTGAGCGAGCAATGCACATCGTCTGAGGTCTCGATCTGCAGCGTAGCGTGGCCAATCTTGAATCGATGATTGAGCTGATGGCACGCCTCGACCAGAAACCCGTCGCCGGGATTTCCTCCGGGCGTGACCAGATGCGCGGTCAGGGCAGTCTCGGTGGTACTCATCGGCCAGATGTGCAGGTCGTGGATCGAGGCGACGCCGGGCAGGCTGCACAGATAGGCACGCACCGACGCAGGATCGATCACCGAGGGAACGGCTGCCAGCGTCATCGCCGTACTTTCGCGCAGCAATCCCCATGTGCCCCACACGATCACGGCTACAATCAACAGGCTGAACGCAGGATCAAGCCAGAGCCAGCCCGTCATCATGATGCCGATGCCGGTCAGAACGACGCCGAACGACAGCGCCGCGTCGGCCATCATGTGCAGATAGGCACCGCGAATGTTGATGTCGTCTTTGCCGGATGAGAACATCCAGGCCGTTATGCCGTTGATGAGGATGCCAATGGCGGCGACGACGATCACGGTCGTGCTGGCGATGGGCTCTGGATGCAGCAGGCGTTGAATGGCCTCGAGCAGGATTGCGCCCGACGCGATCAGCAGCAAAATAGCGTTCAGTAACGCCGCGAGAATCGATGTGTTACGCAGACCGTAGGTGAGGCGTGGCGTCGGCGGGCGCTTGGACAACACTGCGGCGATCCAGGCGACCAGTAATCCCAGCACGTCTGACATATTGTGGCCGGCATCCGCCAGCAGTGCCGTCGAATTGGAGAGAAAGCCGTAGGCGGCTTCGATTACAACGAAAGCCGTGTTCAGCGCGATGCCGATGGCGAACGCGCGGCCGAAACTGACCGGCGCATGGGCGTGACCGCCATGACTCTGATGGTCGTGGTTATGATGGGAATGATCGTGGTGCGAATGGCTGTGGCTCATTCTGCGACCTTATCACTTGCCGCCAATGCGGGCGACCACCGGTACGTTGTCATATTGATGATACTTTATAACGTAACGTGTCGACCGGTGGGCGGCCCGACACGCAATGATTACGGCGCGCGGGCCGCGCGGAAATTCATGACGGATTGAGAACTCTCGTAACGGTCAACGAGCGCCATCCGCCTGCGGGTGTTTGAAACTCGATGGTCTGTCCGGCGGACAGGCCGATGAGTGCAGCGCCGACCGGCGTCAGGATCGAAATCTTTCCGGCACCGACATC
>JAYVYQ010000244.1:0-10533 GCA_043784125.1 Afipia sp. | reverse complement strand
CGGTTGTGGTTGCAAACAAGATCCACGGACTGATGAACCAGCCGAGATAACCGAGCGCGAAGAAGAACGCGCGTTGTCCGCGGTTGAAGTGGCGTCCTGCCGACTGGAACAGCCGCGTCGTTCGCATGACGTGGGATTGCGCTTCCGGCGTGTCGCGCTTTTCGGCAAACGGCATCGCGCCGAGCAGGATGGCGACGTAGTTGAACAGGCGATACGACCAGGCGAATTTGAAGAACGCATAGACGAAAATCACGATCAACCCGATGCACTTGATCTCCCATAGCGCAGGTGAGGTACGAATCCCCAGCGGCAACGTGCCGAGCACCGACATCGCTTCTTCGGTCGCACGCAGAAGCGTCAGGGCGCCGCCGATGGCCAGCAGCGTGGTCGATGCGAAGAAGGCCGTGCCATTCTGGAGCGACGCCATGATCTGCATGTCGACCATCCGCATCTCGCGTTCGAGCATGCGCCGCATCCAGACCTCGCGGAAGATGCTCATACGCGCGTTGAGGCTGTTGCTGCCGAGCGAGGCGCGCTCGATCGTGATCGCGTAGCCGGTCCAGGCGATGAAAAAGAACGAGACCGCCAGAATATCGATGGTTGCAAATTGACTCAACGACTCATGCTCTCGGTGATTGTGGACGTGCGGGACGTTGCCACGGCAGCGGTGAGGCGGCAACGGCATTGGATGGTCCTGTTGATCGGAGGGCAGGCGCCATGTCAGAATTGCGCGAGGAAACTGAATTGACTAAAGGCGCAATTGAATGGCTTTGACACTCGTCATCGGCAACAAGAATTATTCGTCATGGTCGATGCGGCCGTGGATGGCACTGAAAGCCGCAGCCATCCCGTTTCGCGAGATCGTCATTCCGCTTTATACGGGCGCTGCCGACAAGCAGCGCATTCTCGATGTCACAAAATCAGGCAAAGTCCCGGCGCTGATCGATGGCGACATGACAGTTTGGGATTCGCTGGCGATCATCGAATATCTGGCGGAGCGATTTCCCGATGCGCGGCTGTGGCCGGAGGATCGCGCGGCGCGCGCGCATGCGCGCTCAGTCTGCGCCGAAATGCATTCCGGCTTCATGGCGTTGCGCAATGAGTGCGGCATGAACATTCATCGGCCCATCGCGCCGAAAAAGCTGTCCGAGGACGCGCAGGCGAACGTCGCGCGTGTTCAGGAAATCTGGACCGATTGCCGCGCGCGGCATAGTGGGCAGGGTCCGTATCTGTTCGGTAGCTTCACCGGAGCCGACGCGATGTTTGCGCCGGTCGTTCATCGGTTCAGGACGTATGACATCGACGTGACGCTGCCGGTCCGCGACTATATGAATGCGATGCTGGCCAATGCGGCGTTTGCCAAATGGACCGAGGACGCGCTTGCCGAGACGCTTGTCATCCCGAGATTCGAGACGGATTGACGTCACTCTTTTCGTGGCACCTTCGCTCGCGAAAATTTGCGCATAACTCAGGCTTGACCGTCGGCGGCAAACGGCGCTTGGGTTCCACCACGGATTTCAACGAAGGAATTGGTTCATGGGAATTCTCGACACATTGACGGGTCTGCTTGCGACGCAGGGCGCAAAGGACATTGAGGCTGCGATGCTGCCAATCGTGCTCAAGGAAGTTATGGGAAGCGGCGATCAGGGCGGCCTGAGCGCCATCGTCAAAAAGCTTCAAGACGCCGGTTACGGCGATCAGGTGAATTCGTGGATCGCAAACGGCAAGAACATCCCGATCAGCGCCCAGCAGCTTCAGGATGTGCTCGGCAATGCGACCGTCAAGCAGCTTGCCGCCAAGTTCGGCATCCCGGTGGACCAGCTCTCGACCGTTCTGGCGCAGGTTCTTCCCAAGGCCGTGGATACCGCAAGCCCAGCCGGCAAGCTTCCTCACACGGCCTGAGAGCTTTCGAGCGTAACCTCAATCCGGCGCAGCGATTTTGCTGTTGCCGGGGAGGGGCGCTATCACCTTGCCCGGGCGAAAAACATCCGCTTCCATAGCCCCGGATCGGCCCGTATCTAGCTGAAAAGCATCAGCATTTCGCCGTTCTGACGATGCTTGTTTATCTGGCCAATAAGCGCCCGCTATGCTAAATGCATTGCGGGCCCTGTGAGGCTGCTCGCCGGCCCCAAAATTCGCGTAATGCGTGATGGAGCAAGGCGTTGAAGCACAAATACGGCGTTGGAGAGACGGTCTATTTCACGGCAAGCAATGTCGCCCGGCCCGCTGCAAGCGGAACCTACGAGGTCCTCAAGCTGCTGCCGACCGATGGCGATGACTGCCAATATCGGATCAAGAGCACCACGGAAGCCTTCGAGCGGGTTGCCAAGGAAAGCCAACTCGCGGACGCCTGATGGCATCACCACGCCGCATTCGCGGCGTTTCGTCGGTTCGTCCTGAAGGATTTCTTGCATGAACCGCGCCTGGGCGGCTTCGCTCTCCAACATCTGGCATTCGACGAACTGGCCGATGTGGCTGGCGATCATCGTTGCCGCCATCATCGTGATCGGTCTCGTCATCGCGGCGGTTCGCAGCGAAGGATCGCTGGCGCGAAACGCAGTGATTTTCGTCGTCGTGATGGCCATCGGCATCGCGGCCATCATTTCGATGATGCGTGGGCCAGGTGCGCCGGTGCAATCGGCGTCGGTCGCGCTGACTGCGCCGTCCGCTGCATCCGCGCCTGATCGGCGTCCCGCTTCGGCCGCGACAGGCTTCGCCTTTCAAGCGCCGCTCGCCGCATCGTTGCCTGCGTTGGCTTGCCTTGACGGCATCGCCGGTGAAAGTGTCGAGACCGCGTGCGAGAAAGCCCTGTTCGCCACGGCCGATTCAACGGCGGCGGCAGTGTCCTATACGGCGGCACAGATCACGCGCCTCGCATCCTTTGGGAATGCGACCGCGGCCGACACCATCATGACGCCGGATTTGCGCGCGCTTCGCAGAACCATCGAGCGCGACCGTTACGGTCTGGTCGCACAGGTTCTGATGACGCGCGACGGCTGCACATCGACGGCGTGCGCATTTTTTCCGTCGCTGACCAGCACCGACCAGATTGCCGGGAACATGAGCGAGCGTCTGTATGATGGGCTGGTGGGCCGCTATGCGCCGCTTTGGAATGCAACCGCATCCTCGGGGGCATCCTCAGCGCCCATTGCCGCGCTCGGAGCGCCAAGCGGCCCGCAAGGCAGGCCGCTCTCGGGTGATTTTCCAAGCGCCTCGTCAATTCCGCCGGTCAATATCATGACGCCGGAACCCGCTGCGCAGGGCGCGCAATCCGCACCGCGACAACCCGATGCCAACGCGCCGTCCGCGCGCGCAAACGCTCCGGCAGCGCCGAAGAAATCCAGCGCGCAGAAATCCCGTGCACAAGCGCCGACCTCGCTTGCACCCGGACAGGCGGCTGACGATAACTGACCGGACCATGCCGCTTCATCTCATCAAGCTCAGTGTCGGGGCCGAGTCCGTCAAAGATCTCCGGGGCTGGATCAATGAGCGGGTCAAGCTGGCGAAAGCGAAAGGCCTTCCTGCGCGTCATATCCACATCACGCGCATGACGCCGAAGCGCGACGCCGAATTGGTCGATGGCGGGTCGATCTACTGGGTCATCAAGGGCGAGATCGCCGCGCGCCAGAAAATCGTTGCGATCGAGCCGTTTCGCGATCGCGCCGGCATCGGACGATGTCGTCTGGTGATGGAGCCGAAGCTCATCGCAGTAGCGCCGCGACCGATGCGCGCGTTTCAGGGCTGGCGCTATTTCGATCCCAAAAGCGCGCCGCCTGATATCGGCAAAGCCGAGGCCAGCATCGCCAAGATGCCGGAGCCGATGCGCCGTGAGCTGCGCGAGCTTGGCCTGCTCTGAAGCCGGCATGATCCCGAAAAGTGGTGACCGGTTTTCGGACGAGATCATGCCGAAAATATTACGCCTTGATGTTGTCGATCAGGCGGGTGGTGCCGATTTTTGCGGCGACCAGCAGCCGCACAGGCCCGTCGTCGAATGACGAGATTGGCGCCAATGTTTCGGCGTGCCGCGCTTCAAGATAATCGACCGCGAAACCCGCTTTGGTGATCGCATCCGCGCCAACCGCAAGGGCCGCGCGAAAATCCTCACCGGCGCGCATCCGCTTCGATGTTGCCTTGAGGCTGCGAAACAAAGCCGGTGCGGCGCGACGTTGTTCGGCCGACAGATAGACGTTGCGCGACGACATCGCGAGCCCATCGCGCTCACGCACGATCGCGCCGCCGATGACACGGACGCGCAGATCGAGATCGCGCGCTATCCGCGTGACGACTTTGAGTTGCTGAAAGTCCTTCTCGCCGAAGAATGCGAGATCGGGCCGCACCTGCGTGAATAACTTTGCCACCACGGTCGCAACCCCGCCGAAAAAATGCGGACGGAAGCGATCTTCGAGGCTAGCCAGCGCCGGACCTTCGGGCGCAATGCGGGTTGCAAAGCCTTCCGGATACATCGTCTTGACGTCGGGGTTCCAGACCAGATCGACGCCTTCTTTCGCAAGCCGTGCGATGTCGGCTTTCCAGGTGTGCGGATAGGAGCCGAGATCCTCATGGGCGGCGAATTGCGTCGGGTTGACGAAGATCGAGACCACCACTTTCTTCGCGCGCCGCTTTGCAAGGCGCACCAGCGACATATGTCCGTCATGGAGAGCCCCCATGGTCGGCACCAGAGCGATGCTGGCGTCGCGTTTGCTCAGGTCTGAACAGGCACGATGGAGCGATGAAAGCGTGCGGGCGATGATCGGAGTGTGGGGCATTGGGGCCGTTGGCTGGACGTGAACCTGTCGTGTGCCGGTAACACTAACAAACGGCGCGCGCTGCATCCACCGCTGACACCAATCGGGCGCGATGGCCACAGCCGTCGGCGAATTAATGATGAAGGGCGATGCGGAACGCATTTCGCTTGATTCTTTTTCCGCCTGACTGAAGATAACTCCGGGGGCTTTATAATGCTGTTGCAGGTTGGGCAGTCGAAAACTGGGTCGGCACACGTCGTCGTGCTGGGCAACGAGAAGGGCGGGTCGGGTAAATCCACCACCGCGCTCCATGTTGCCGTGGCCTTGCTGAAGGCCGGGCAGCGCGTCGCCACGATCGATCTGGATTCCCGGCAGCAAAGTTTCACGCGCTACATCGACAACCGGCGGACCTGGGCGCAGCGCACCGGCATCGAACTCGAGCTTCCGCAGCATTGCTGCGTGGCGCTGGGTAATACGATGCAGATCGGCGACAATGAGATGTCCGAATTTGCGCAGTTTTCGGCGGCGGTGAGTGCCGTTGAAAAATCCTTCGATTTTATCGTGATCGATACGCCCGGCACGGATAGCTATTTAATGCGGCTGGCGCATTCGATGGCCGATACGCTCGTGACCCCGATCAATGACAGCTTTCTCGATTTCGATGTGCTGGGTTCGGTCGATCCGACGACCTATTCGGTGATCGGCGAAAGCCACTACGCCGCGATGGTGAAAATCGCGCGCAAGCAGCGCCGCGACCTCGACGGCGCCAGCACCGACTGGATCGTGGTGCGCAACCGGCTGTCGATGATCGGATCGCGCAACAAGCAGCTTATTTCCGAAGGGCTCGACCAGCTGTCATTCCGTCTGGGCTTCCGACCGGTGGATGGCTTTGCCGAACGCGTGGTCTATCGCGAATTTTTCCCGCGTGGATTGACTGCGCTCGATGACCTCGACGAGGCGACGCTCGGCGCTCGTCCCAACATGGCCCATGTCACGGCCCGCGAGGAAGTGACGAGTCTGCTGCGCCAGTTGAGGCTGCCGATTGACGAGCGGGGCCGACGCCGCGCCGCCACCCGCGCCGAATGGTTCGCTCAAGTCGACCGCCCGCTCGAAACCCACGATTTGACCGCCTGAGCCCGTTTTTATTGGGGGTTTCGGCGCGTGCAATGCGAAGGGAACTTTCGCAATGCAGCGCGCGTCAGTTGAATTTTCCTCATTCGTAGTCACATTTCAAAAAAGAACTGCTTTTGTCATACGGCTGTGCGTTAACTGCTGGACAATAGGATTGGATTCGAAACATTGTGAAAAGGCGATGTGTTCCGGAGTCGGAAGACATTGGAGGAAATGCGATGAAGCGTGGAATTCTTATCCTTCTCGGGTTCGTTGCGGTCCTTGGCGTCGCATATTTCTCTGCGAGCACGTGGGCGATCCGCCACGAGACGATCAGCTTCTTCGATGCGACGCGCAATCGTCCAGTCGATGTCGATGTTGCGGTTCGCCGTGACAAGGAAATGACGGCAATCGGCGGAATGACCAAGTTGCCGGTCGCAATCGTCAACCACGGCAACACCGTTCGCTTCACCGAATATTCGTTTCTCGCCAACGTCCTCGCAGCGCGCGGTTATCTGGCGATCAGCATCCAGCACGATCTTGCAAGCGATGCGCCACTCGTGACCAAAGTCGGTGAACTCTATGTCGGCCGCTTGCCGGTTTATGAGCGCGGCGTTGCCAATATCGAATTCGCGATCGACAAAATGAAAAAGATTCAGCCGAACGCCGATTACGATCATCTGACAATGGTCGGCCACTCCAATGGCGGCGACATCTCAGTGTATTTCGCCAAGGTTCATCCCGAGCAGGTTAAGAAAATCGTCACGCTGGACAATCTGCGCGTGCCGTTCATGACCGACGGCAAATTCAAGATTCTGTCGTTCCGTTCCCAGGACCCGGTTTTCAAGGCGGACCCCGGCGTCGTGCCTGATGACGACACCTGCGAACAGGCCGGCATTAAGGTGGTCAACACCGGATTTCAGCACACCGACATGAGCGATCGCGGGCCTGACAAGGTGAAGGAAAGCATTCAGGGCGTGCTGGACAAATTTCTCAACGACGACAACAGCGACAGCCTCGCACCGGTCAACACCGACAAGATCGTGGTGCCAAAGCCGCCCGGACCGCTCGCGCAGGCTCCCGGCACGCGCTGACAGGCGGTTTTGCCTGCATCACGACCACGCGATTGCGCCGGTCACATTTTTGTATGTCTGAAAATCCCACTTGCATCCGCCACATTTCGCAGTTGGCATAACACCTGCTTGTCTCGATGCGTCCGAATCAGAGCGAGGTGACATTATGGCCAGCTATTCCAGCACATCTCCCAATCTTGCTCCCACCATTAGCGATCAGGTGAGGCACGTCATCACCGACGATGAATGCGTTGTGCGCCTCGCGCGCGCCCTCGATGAGCATGACGACCAACGGCTTCAGGAGGTCGCATTGCTCATTGGGCGGCTTGCGGTGCCCATCGAATAGGCCATCGGCCCGCGCAACGGCCGAAACCGTTGCAAGCGGATATGCGACGCGCCACATAAGGATCGCACTTAACCGCGAGCCAAAATGACGCGCGATCCGATCATTCCGAAATCCGAACACAAGCCCGTCTCGGGCATGCGCGGCGCGTTGCCCGAAACCCAGGCCGACACGGCGGCTAGCATTTCCGCCTTCGTCGCCAAAGCGCGCGCCATGACGCCAAGTCAGAGCGGAAGCGGGCGTTTGATATTCGCGCTCGACGCCACCATGAGCCGGCAGCCGACCTGGGACATGGCGTGTCAGTTACAGGCCGATATGTTTCGCGAAGCTGGCAGCATCGGCGGCCTCGATGTGCGGCTGGTTTATTTCCGCGGGCTCAATGAATGCCGCGCCAGTCCGTGGATTTCCGACACCGCCAAAATCGCGAAACTCATGAGCACGATTCAATGTCAGGGCGGCCAGACCCAGATTGGGCGGATGCTGTCGGATGCGCGCAAGGAAGCCGTGGCGTCGGGCGTGCGCGCCATCGTGTTCGTCGGCGATGCGATGGAAGAGAATGTCGATACGCTGTGTGTGACTGCAGGCGAACTCGGCCTGCTGAACGTGCCGTGCTTCATGTTTCAGGAAGGCCACGACGCGGTCGCCGAGGCTGCATATCGCGAGATCGCGCGCCTCACCGGCGGCGCATGGTGCCGGTTCGATGCGGGCTCCGCAGCTCAACTGCGCGAGTTGCTGCGGGCCGCTGCGGCCTATGCGGCAGGCGGACGTGAGGCACTCAAGCGTCTGGCGAAAAACACGTCAGGTGCGGCGGCATTGCTCGGGCAGATGAAGTAGCGGATGATCGCGCCATGCCGACATTAATCGCAGGCATCGTCGCCGTCGTGTTGATTTACGCGGCGCTCAATATCGTCAAGGGTGCCGATCCGAAATGGCTCGCCAAGGTCATCAGGGGCGGTGGCGGCGTGGTGACACTGGCCGCGGCGTTATTTGTCGGCGCCAAGGGCGAGCTTGCAGTCGCAATCCCGCTCGGCATTTTCGGCGCGGGGCTTCTGGGATGGTCGCCGTTCGGTGCGTCGATCGGATCGGCGTGGGGAAACTACGGCCCCAGCGCGTGGAAGTCACAGGGGCAGAAGTCCCAGGTACGGTCCCAGTTTATAGAGATGACGCTGGACCACGACACCGGTGCGCTTGAGGGGACGATTACGGCCGGTCCCGAAGCGGGGCGCGAACTCGACAGCTTCACGCTCGACGAGTTGATTGTTCTGGCGCGTGGCTTTGACGCCGAAAGCTGGGCCCTTCTTGAAAGCTATCTGGACCGCCGGTTTCCCGCCTGGCGTGAGGACGCGCATGACACAGCGGCAGGAGGGCGTCGCGAGGAAGGCCGCGCGGCGTCGAGCGGTAAAATGACGGCTGAGGAGGCCTATCAGATCCTTGGCCTGAAGCTGGGAGCGGGGCGCGATGAAATCAGCCGGGCTCATCGTGGGCTGATGAAGAAACTTCATCCCGACCAGGGGGGCTCGACGTATCTCGCTGCCCGTGTGAACGAGGCCAAGGACACTCTGCTTCGCAACCATCGCTGACTCCAGCACGCAACATCACGCTACAATCTGCGAGTAGCTTTCCTCTCTGTTCTGAATGCCCCTGCGGGAGCCCGCCGTTAGCCGGCGTGGTCGATCCTGCGGTTAAGGTTTTAGAGACCAAACCTTGAAAAAGAGTTGTCGCGCGGAGTGCGCGCAGCAAAAAGCCCGCCGGAAAGGGCGGGCTTTTTGGCGGTTAACAATTGGCGATCAGTTCCGGATGGTGATGCAGGAGATGTCGGAGCGCTTCAGCGTCCGGCACGCCGCTTCGGCGGAGTCCTGATTGAGACCGGCAAAGCGTGCGCGATAAAGCGTCTTGTTGCCTTTGGCGACCGTCTCGGTGAACGGGTCGGCGCTGCCGAGCAACTTGCCGGCGCTTCCCTTTGCAGCGTCCAGACGCTGACGGGCTTCGCCCTCGCTCTCCAGAGCGCCGACTTGAATGATCCAGCCTGAGCGCAGCACAGGCTTGATCGCACCATTCTCCTGAACGGTTTGCACTGGCGCTGCTGGCATTGGCGCGACCGGCGGCTGGGCCACCGGCTGCGGTTGCGCGATTGTCGATGTCTGCAACGCTTGCGCCTGCGCGCCGAGGCTCGACGGAGGCGTTCCACGCTGCATCGGTTCAATCGATGCCATCGCGGTGGAATTTGACGCGGTCGACGACGGCACGCGGCCGATGGTGCCTTGTCCAATGCCGTTGCTGGTGTTGGCTTGCGTGGGAAGCGGTGCCGGAAAGTCTGCGCGTGGTGCGATCGCGCTGGTGCGCATTTCGGGCGCGGCCTGCGGTGCTGCCTCAACCTTTGCTTCGGCGCGCGCGACAATTGTCTTCGATGTTTCGGCAACAGCCGGCGGAGTGGCAGGAACGATTGCACTGGTGGCGATCGGCGCAGGAATCGGTGAAGCAGCGGCCGATGCGACCTTGGCCTGTCCCATGCGAACCTGAACTGTCTTGACGCGCACCGGAGTCATCGGTTCAGCCGAACCGGGGATCGCGGCGAAGGCCTGCGCGGCAATGACGCCGCTGGTCATCGGAGCGGGCGCGGGCTTGTCCGCATTCTTGTCTTGAGCGGCGTTGTCCTTCGAGCCGTGCGACGGCGCGCGCGGAGCAGGGGGCGGTACCGGCTCTGGCACTGCGGACGCTGTTTGAATCGCGCCCTTGACCTGAACCATCGGTGCGGCGCGCGGTGTGGCGTCGACGTCGTCGTCCTTTGCGGCGACTTTCGTGTCGCCTGCATTGCGCTCGACAATCGCTGCGACAGTGCGCTTTTTCGATGCTTCGTCGAGATGTTCGGCGAGAAGATTGCGCATGATGGCATCGCGCGAACCGCCGCTGCGGCCGCCGAGCACAACGCCGACCATGAATCGATTGCCGCGCTTCATCGACGTCACAAGGTTGAAGCCCGATGCGCGCGTGTAGCCGGTCTTGATGCCGTCCACGCCTTCGACCCGGCCGATCAGCCGGTTGTGATTGCGAATGACGCGGCCGCGATAGTTGAAGGCGTCGGTTGCGAAGTAGCGGTAATATTTCGGGAAGCGATCCTGAATGGCGCGTCCGAGCGTTGCCTGATCGCGCGCGGTCGTGACCTGATCGTCGTCAGGCAAGCCCGATGCGTTGGTGTAAACGGTCTTGCGCATGCCGAGCGCGCGCGCCTTGCGCGTCATCTCCTTGGCGAAAGCGTCCTCGC
>JAYVYQ010000243.1:0-2160 GCA_043784125.1 Afipia sp. | reverse complement strand
AGTTGCGTCCGGTTTTACCGCAGGATCAGGCAGGGTCTGAAAGGGAGTCAGTGCGGTGCGGGCGAGTTGGAGGATCGCCTCCCGGTCTGCGTCGCTCAGCTTGTCGGCTGTCTCCAGTCGTTCGCGCACGTCGCTCGGTATCTCTGCCGCGCCTCCGGCGAGCGCGTGATCGCTGTTATCAACGATCTGTCCGACCTGTCGCGGATCGAAACCGGCAAGCTCGACCTTGCCTTCACCACCCAGAATTTGAACGAACTGGTCGAGAGCTGCGTCGCCGTGATGCAGCCGCAGGCCAACCGCGAACGGATCATCATCCGCACCTCGCTGGCGCATACGCTGCCGCCTGTCGTCGCCGACGCGCGCGCGCTGCGCCAGATCACGCTCAACCTGATCGGCAATTCGATCCATCTCGCCAATACCGGCGGCCAGGTCATCGTCTCGACCGCCTTGTCCGATTTCGGCGAGGTGATGCTGCGGGTCCGCGATACCGGCCACGGCCTCAACGACAACGAAGTCGCCGCCGCGCTGGAGCCGTTCCGGACATCGGCGCCGTCGGACCAGACCTCCGATAGCGGCGTCAGCCTGTCGCTGACCAAAGCGCTGGTCGAGGCCAACCGCGCCAAATTCCAGATCAAGACCGGCGGGCGTCAGGGCACGCTGATCGAAGTGGTGTTTCCGCGCGCGGTTGCCAAAGTCTGACGGTAAGAGTCAAATCTTCGCCAGGATGGCGGTTTTCAATTTCGCGATGCGGGCCTCGTCGCGCTTGTAGAACGTCCATTGCCTGACGCGCTTGGCGCTAACCAACCCCGCTTTCGACAATACTTTCAAATGCTCGCTCACGGTGGGCTGGCTGACGCCGAGCTTCTCGGCGATCAATACGCCGCAGACCCCGTCCTTGACGAGATCGCCGTCGATCTGCGCGCGGAAATGCGCCCGGGGGCGTTTCAACCACTCCAGAATCAAGAGCCGCCGGTCGCTCGCCAGCGCCCGAAAAACGGACTCGACGTCGTCCTCGAAGGAAGCCATGTTGTTAATTAGCTAAATGGCTAATTCCTGTCAATTGCCGGAAAGCGCGTGGAGACCCCGATGATTGGACCTGATGACGCCATAACGCCGCAAGCGATAGCGCGATGCGAGCAGGTGATCCGGCCCTATATCCGGCGCACGCCTGTGATCACAGTCGATGGCAGCGAGTTCGGCGCGCCTGCCGGCCCACTTACGCTCAAGCTTGAACTGCTGCAGCATTCGGGTGCATTCAAGGCCCGCGGCGCCTTCACCAATCTGTTGACCCGCGAGATTCCGACAGCCGGCGTCGTCGCCGCATCCGGAGGCAATCATGGGGCGGCAGTAGCTTATGCGGCCATGCGGCTCGGAAAGTCAGCCAAGATTTTCGTGCCCAGCATTTCTTCGCCGGCCAAGATCGCACGCATCCGCGAATACGGCGCCGACCTCACGGTCGGCGGCGACGGTTATGCTGAGGCGCTCGCCGCCAGCGAAGTCTTCGCCGAGCAGACCGGCGCGATGCAGATCCGCGCGTTCGATCAGAACGAAACCATCATCGGCCAGGGAACGCTCGCGCTGGAACTCGAGACGCAGGCACCCGACATCGACACCGTGCTGGTTTCCGTGGGCGGCGGCGGACTGGTGGCGGGGATTGCCGCCTGGTACGCCGGCCGTATCAAGGTCATCGGCGTCGAGCCGTCGGCTTCGCCGACGCTGACCAGGGCCCTGGAAGCCGGACATCCCGTCGATGCCGAAGTCGGCGGGTTGGCGGCGGATTCGCTGGCGCCGCGCCGCGTCGGCGAACGGGTTTTCCCAATCGCGCAAAAATACGCGCCCCGCACCGTGCTGGTGACCGACGAGGCGATCGCCGAGGCGCAGAAGACGTTGTGGCGCACCTTGCGCATCGTGGCGGAGCCGGGTGGCGCTTGCGCCTTCTCCGCAATCTCGTCGGGCGCGTACCGGCCGGCCGCCGGCGAGCGCGTCGCGGTCGTCATCAGTGGCGGCAACACGACCGCGGTCGATTTCGACATCAAGCGCTGAGCCAATATCGGTTCTTCCTTTCCGGCGGCTCGCGGCGGCTGCGAGCATGTGTCGCGCTCGATCGGCGTGCTACGGCACAATTTTTGCTCGAATCCACCTTGTTTGAATGCATCCTGC
>JAYVYQ010000242.1:0-14009 GCA_043784125.1 Afipia sp. | reverse complement strand
GATCAGAATTCCGCTGCGCGCGCCGCGTCCGATGCCGACCATGATCGACATCGGCGTCGCAAGCCCAAGTGCGCAAGGACACGCGATAATCAGCACGGTCACAGCCGCAACCAGCGCGTAGGTCAAACGCGGCTCGGGCCCGAACGTCGCCCAGGCGGCAAATGCGATGAGCGCTGCAGCGATGACCGCAGGCACGAACCATCCCGCTACCTGATCGGCAAGGCGCTGCACCGGCGCGCGCGACCGCTGCGCGCGGCCGACCAGATCGACGATGCGGGCGAGCATGGTGTCGCTGCCGATTTTTTCCGCGTGCATCACAAGACCGCCGCTCTGGTTGACGGTGCCGCCGATCAGTTGTGCGCCTTTGCTTTTGGAGGCTGGCATCGATTCGCCGGTTACGAGCGATTCATCGACCAGCGATGAGCCTTCCGTCACCACGCCGTCGATTGGAATTTTTTCGCCGGGCCGCACGCGCAAGAGATCGCCGACCGCAATCGCGTCGATGGAAATGTCTTCGTCGCCGTTTTCGCCGACGCGACGCGCCGTGGTCGGCGCAAGCCCAAGCAACGCCCGGATCGCGCCGGAGGTGTTTTCGCGCGCGCGCAGTTCAAGCACCTGACCGAGTAAAACTAAGACAGTGATGACGGCGGCAGCCTCGAAATACACTGCGACGGCGCCATGCATATCGCGAAATGCCGGCGGGAATATCTGCGGCATCAGCGTCGCCACCACGCTGTACATGTAAGCCACGCCGGTCCCCATCGCGATCAGCGTGAACATGTTGAGATGCCGCGTGCGCAGCGAATTCCATCCGCGCACGAAGAACGGCCACCCGCCCCACAGCACCACAGGCGTTGCCAGCGCGAACGAAATCCAGTTTGCCATCTGCGCAGGCAGCAAATGCATACCGCCAAAATGCGCCGTCATGTCGAGAATAAATACCGGCAGCGTCAGCGCGAGCGTCACCCAGAAGCGCCGCGTCATATCGATCAATTCGGGATCGGGCTTGTTGTCGAGCGAAATTGTTTCCGGCTCGAGCGCCATTCCGCATTTCGGGTAACTGCCGGGGCCAACTTGCCGCACCTCGGGATGCATCGGACAGGTGTAGATCGCGCCTTCCGGCACGTTCTCGTCATGTGAATGAGAGTGGCCGGCGTGATCGTGCTTCGGCGCGAGAAATTTTTTCGGCTCGGCTTCAAAGCGCGCCTTGCAGCGGTCTGAACAGAAAAAATACTCGGTATCCTTGTAGGCGAAGCGGCGTTTCGAGGTGCGCGGGTCGACTGTCATGCCGCAGACGGGATCTATGACGTGCGCGACCTGTCCGCCCGCTTCGATCGCATGCGAGATTTTTTCGAACGCCATTTCGCACGCTCCTTGCAACATATACCCTATGGGAGTATATACGAGTCATGCGCAAGGAAATCAAGGCGTCCTGTCTTAAGCGGCTGAAACGGATCGAAGGCCAGACGCGCGGAATCGCGGGGATGGTCGAGGAGGATCGTTACTGCATTGATGTCGTCACGCAGATCGCGGCAGCACGCGCAGCGCTGCGGCGCGTCGAGGAAGAAATCCTGCGCGATCACGTTGCACATTGCGTCGAGCACGCAATTGCGTCCGGCGACAGGGTCGACCAGCGCCGCAAAATCGCCGAGTTGATGGATGTGGTCAGCCGCGCGGATCGATAATCCGCGGGGCAGGTCGCAAAAATCTGCGATGCATACGAAAGTGGTACAGTTGGGTGGGCTCGAACCACCGACCTCCGGATCCACAATCCGGCGCTCTAACCAACTGAGCTACAACTGCATATTCGTGGACAAAATCGCGCGGACAAAAGCCTCGCGATTTCGCGGGAAACTAGGTGCAACGCTCCACTTTGGCAAGCCGCGATAAAGCAGCAAAAAGCCCGGACCTGTGTCCGGGCTTCATGTGAATTGGGCTTAAAAAGCCGTCAGATCACGCGCTGATTTTGAAGGTCTTCGCAGCGTTGGCCTTGATCGGCTCGACGGCCTCGGTGGCCACCTTCTGGGCGAACTCGGTGAGATCCTTCGACTGTGCGGTGAGCACTTCGTACTGCTTGCGCGCATGCGCGTTCATCAGTTCAAACGCTTCCGGCAGCGACTTCGCACCGATCAGAGACTGGGCGAAATCGAACGCCGACCCGGTGTTGGTCTTGGCGATGTCGATGATCTTCGCGGTGAAGTCCCCGGCTCCCTTGGTGGCCGTCGTATAGGCGGCTTCGAGAGCGCCATTATTGCTTTCTGCGGCTTCCTTGAGCTTCTGATAGCCGTCACGGGCCTGCGAGACGCCCTTTTCGGCGAAGGCGCGGACCTGCTCAGGAACCTGGAAAGGGACGACGGTGGAGAATGGCTCGTTCGCACTCATGTGAAACATCCTTTGGGTTTGACCCCACAGGACCGGCACAATTGCCGTCGCGGCGGGTCATCCGGTCGCCGAAAAGGCACTCGGATAATCCGAATATAAAGGAGGATTGGTGCATTGCAATAAAATATTGCAATGCACTATTGCATGGCTGATGATGCAGCTTCCGAAGCGGTAGCCGTCAAGCTTTAGGCTTGGCGACGTCCATTGCGGCCTTCGTCACTGTCTGACCCATTTCGCTGGCCTGTTCGGCCAATGCCTTCATCTGAGCCTGCACATATTCGGTGTGAAGGCGCATGACTTCGGACAGATCCTTGGCGTGAATCAGCGACTGGGCATAGGCCAGCGACGCCTGGACGTTCTTTTCGGCATACGAAATGGCCTTGGAACTGATGTCCTTGGCGCTGGCGCGGGCCGTTTCGCCTCTACCGCCGAGCGACGCGGCGGTCTGCTGTGCGCTGCCGATGAAATTGTCGAACGCCTTGCGGGCCTGCTCGAAGCTGGCCTCCGCCATCGAGCGCATTTCCTTGGGAATTTCGAACTGATTGCCGTCTGCCATGTGACCCACTCCTGTTGAAACTCACTGATGTTGTGCCGGCCCTCTTTCCGAGTGTTCCGCCACAATCTACCGGGAAGTTGTCTCGCGCATATGACGCAACGCAATGACACCTTCCTCGTTGCCCATCGTGATCCTTTGAATTTCTTTTGCAACACCTCAACGCGCAGTGCGACGTTTAGGTTCACGTGGAACGGTCGAATTAAGGTTATCGCGGGTTTCACCCGCGTATGCGGCGTGGTGCCGTGGACCTGCACGAAGCCAAGCCATACTAATGATTTCTTAAGGCTATCCGACCTCATGAGCGCCAGCTTCCGGTGTCATGGGAACGACGACTGTCCGTGAGTTGCCGACGATGAGCGACACAAATTTCCTGCTGCAAGGCATCCGCGATCCGCGACTGGCGGTTTACGCGACCGGCAGCGTGCCCGCATGGCTCTGGTCGATCGATGGCACCCGCATTCTCTGGTCCAATCATGCCGGCGCGAAAGTGCTCGGCGCGCGCAATACCGCCGTGCTGGCCGCCAAAATCATCGGTCCGGCGGACCCGCATCGCCGCCAGGTGTTGCAGGTCGCATCGCAACTTGCGCAATCTGGCGCACCGCGCATGGAACGGCTACGCGGCTTCGGCGCACCGCTCGGACAATTGCAGACTTGTGTCTGCGCGCAGTTGTCATTTTCAAATGGCGAGACGGCAATTCTCGTTGCCGCAACGACTCCCGTGGGGCGATCAATGTCACTCGGCGAACGCCTGTCCGGTTTGCTCGACGGCCTGCCGATGCCGGCGCTTGCCTTCACACGCGATGGGACATTTGCGGCGGCGAACGGAGCCGCCAAAGGAATTTCTGCTGACCTGAACGATCTTGCACACGCGCAACTCGAAGCCGCGTTTCGTGATGGCAAAGCAACGCTGGACACAGACTTCGGCCACGGCTCGCTGTATCGCGTTGGTGCAGGCACCGAGACCGTACTGATTGCGTTGCTCGATGAGATGAAAGTGCCAGTGCAAGTCGCGCCACCGCCAGATGTTATCGCGCCGACGATTGTCGAGCCAGCCGCAGTCCCGATCAAAGCTGTTGAGACCGTTGCGGAGATCGAAGCTGCGCCGCCCGAGGTGCCTGTCATCGCAGAGGCCTCCGCGCCGCAGACAGCGCCTCTTGAATCTGCGACCGGCTTGATGCCGACAGATGTTTTCGAATCTGTCTTCGACGAGGCGCCAGCGGACATCACGTCTGCACCGCGCGAGATCGAGGCTGCGCCACTCTCATCAAAGCCTGAACCAGAATCGGAATCATCCGAAGTGATCGCGCCTGAACAACCCGCGCCCAACGAAACCCAGCACGTTCCAAATCATGTCTCCGCAACACTCGCCGAAATGGACGGCCCGCATCTGACACCGCGCCGTCATCCGCTGCGCTTCATGTGGCAGATGGACGAGGACAACCGCTTTTCGTTGGGCTCCGACGAATTCTCGCGCCTGATCGGCTCGCGCACGGCTGCTGCCTTCGGGCGCTTGTGGAGCGAAATCGCCGATGTGCTGAAGATCGATCCGGAAGGCAAGGTCGCGGCTGCGGTCGCAACGCGCGGCACCTGGAGCGGCGTCGTTGTCGATTGGCCCGCAGACGGCTCAGGCGCGCGGCTTCCTGTTGAATTATCAGGCCTTCCGGTTTTCGACCGCACACGCAACTTCATCGGCTATCGGGGCTTCGGCGTCTGCCGAGATCTCGAAAGCCTTGCAAGATTGGCCGCTCAACGCCGCGACGAAGTGCTGTATTCGGCAACATCCGCCACTTCAAAAGACCAGTGGGCGAACACAGCAAAGCCGGACTCGCAGGCAACTGAGATGTTAGCAAACCATCTCGGAACCGAAACGCAGAAGGCCGACGTGGATCAAATTCCTGTTGAGACACCGCAGAATGTTTTGCCGTTCCGTCAGGTGAACGAGTCGAAAGCGCCCGTGCTCACCGCCGGCGAAAGCAGCGCGTTCGACGAATTGGCGCGGCGGCTTTCCGCACAGCTGGAAAATGGCGACGACCACCCGGCGAATGACATTCCGGTCGCGCCCGTTGCGGCAAATGACGCCAGCCCGTCCAATGAGAAGCCCGCACTCGCAAATCCACCCGCATTCCTTCAGGCGGAGGCAATTCCGCCTCGCGTGGACTCTGTGCAAGACACGCAACTGCTCGACAGGCTTCCGGTCGGCGTGCTCGTCTATCGGCTCGACCGGCTGATCTATGCCAACGCAGCTTTTCTCGAACGCATCGGATTTGGCGGGCTGCATGAACTGACAGAAGCCGGCGGCCTCGATGCCTTGTTCGTCGAGCCCAGTTCGGCGTCCGGTGCCAGCACGTCGGAATCCGGAGCGCCGGTTATCATCTCCACGACAAAATCCGGCACCAGCGAATCTCACGACGCGCGGCTGTTTGCAATCTCGTGGGATAACGAGCCCGCGATGGCGCTGATGTTCTCCGGCGTTGCCGCGCGGCCCGCAGCGCCACCTGCGCCCGCGCACGCGCTGCCGTTAGAGGATTCCACACAAGCCGAAGAACTCTCCACCATCCTTGACACCACCGCCGAAGGCATCGTGATGTTCGACGGCCTCGGCCGCATTCTGTCCTGCAACCGCAGCGCCGAAGCTCTGTTCGGCCGCAGCGGAAGCGAGATCGCCGCCCTCAACCTGATCGACTTGTTCGCGCCTGAAAGCCAGAAGGCCGCGCTCGATCATCTCGAAAATGCAAAGAGCGTCAGCATCGCCAGCCTGTTCGATCATGGCCGCGATATGCTCGGCAAAGTGCGAGACAGCGGTGCTTTTCCGTTGTCGGTGACGATGGGACGAACCCGGCCAGATAGTCCGCGATTCTTCGCCGTGTTTCGCGATCTGTCTCAGGCGAAGAAAAGCGAAAGCGAGTTGCTGCAGGCGCGCCGTCAGTCCGAACGCGCAACAACGGCGAAAACCGACGTGCTCGGCAGGATCAGCCACGAAGTCCGCATGCCCCTCAACGCCATTATCGGCTTTGCGGACGTCATGATCGAGGAGCGTTTCGGCGCGCTCGGCAATGAGCGCTACGTCGAATACATGAAGGACATTCGTGCATCCGGTCAGCGCGTAATGTCGATCATCGACGATCTGCTCGATCTCTCACGTATCGAGTCCGGGAAGATCGAACTGGCGTTCACCAATCAGGATCTCAACCATCTGGTCGAGCAATGCGTGGCCGTGATGCAGCCTCAGGCCAATCGCGAACGCATCATCATTCGCACCTCGCTGGCGCACGCTCTGCCGTCGGTGAAGGCCGATGCGCGCGCGCTGCGCCAGATCGCGCTCAATCTCATTGGAAGTTCGATTCATCTCGCCAATGCGGGCGGACAGGTGATCGTCTCGACTGCGACCACCGATTTTGGCGATATTGCATTGCGTGTCCGCGACACCGGCCCCGGCCTCAACGACAACGAGATCGCGGCCGCGATGGCGCCGTTCAAGACTGGTGCCGCGATGGATCAGATTTCATCGGACAATTCAGCGGTCAGCCTGTCGCTGACCAAGGCGCTGGTCGAAGCCAACCGCGCGAAATTCAACATCAAGACCGCGCCGCATTCCGGCACGCTGATCGAAGTGGTTTTTTCGCACGCAAGCGCGATCGCTTGAATTTCGCAGATCAGGCGTTCTTCAGCGCGACGCGGTAGCTTGCTTCGGTCTTCGACTTCACATCGTCGAGCGTGACACCGTCCGCCAGTTCGATCAGCGCCATACCGTCTTTGCCATGTTTGTCGATGGTAAACACCGCCAGATCCGTCACGACCATATCGACGACCTTCTCGCCGGTGAGCGGAAGATTGCACTTGTGCAGGAGCTTTGCGCCGTCCTTTGCAGAATGCTCCATCACGACGATGACGCGCTTGACGCCGGCGACGAGATCCATTGCGCCGCCCATGCCCTTGACCATCTTGCCGGGGATCATCCAGTTGGCGAGATCTCCACTCTCAGAGACCTGCATCGCGCCCAGAATTGAAAGGTCGATATGACCGCCGCGCACCATACCAAATGAATCCGAGCTTGAGAAATAGCTCGTGGTCGGCAGTTCGGTGACGGTCTGCTTGCCGGCGTTGATGAGGTCGGCGTCTTCTTCGCCCTCATAGGGAAATGGCCCCATGCCCATCATGCCGTTCTCGCTCTGAAGCTGGACGTCCACGCCCTCAGGAATGTAGTTCGACACCAGCGTTGGAATGCCGATGCCGAGATTGACGTAATATCCGTCGCGCAATTCCTTCGCGGCGCGGGCTGCCATTTGTTCGCGGGTCCAAGCCATGCGGCTCTCCTCTTGAATTGCGTTAAGCGCGCTTGCGCAGGGTGCGTTGCTCAATCCGTTTCAATTTCGGGTCGACCGCGATAATGCGCTTCACGAAAATACCGGGCGTGTGAATGTGGTCAGGATCGATTTCGCCCGCCGGCACCAAATGCTCGACTTCGGCGACAGTGACCTTTGCGGCCGTCGCCATCATCGGATTAAAGTTCCGCGCGGTCTTGCGATAGACAAGGTTGCCTTCGGTGTCGCCTTTCCACGCATGCACAATGGCAAGGTCGGCAAGCAGGCCGGTCTCCATGATGTATTTTTCGCCGTTAAAGACTTTCTCTTCCTTGCCTTCCGCAATCAGCGTGCCGACGCCGGTCTTGGTGTAGAACGCCGGAATGCCCGCGCCGCCTGCACGGATGCGTTCCGCCAACGTGCCCTGCGGATTGAATTCGAGTTCGAGTTCGCCGGCAAGAAACTGCTGCGCGAACAGCTTGTTCTCGCCGACATAGGACGAGATCATCTTCTTGATCTGGCGGGTCTCAAGCAGACGGCTGAGGCCGATGCCATCGACACCAGCATTGTTGGAAATCACCGTCAGATTCTTGACGCCGGATTCGCGCAGCGCATCGGATAACGTCTCGGCAATGCCGCAAAGACCGAAGCCGCCGGACATGATTGTCATGCCGTCCTTGAGGACGCCTGCGAGCGCGGATTTCGCGTCCGGAAAAACCTTTTTCATATGTAGTGCAACCCGATGGAGGAGCGCGGCGAGGCGCATGCAGCGTTTATTAGGCGAAATGCTCGAGACCCGTCAATTGCCGCGCTCTTTACCATCGACTGCGGAAGCTGCTTCCGGACGCGGGACGGCCTTGAAAGCGTCAAGAAAAGCCAGCAAGTTGCGGCCTGCCTGGCCCGGCACAAGGCCTGCCAGCGCCTGCATAATGCCATCCAATCCGGATCATTTCATTGACGCTGGCCCAAGGAATGAAGCGCCTCGCGATGCCGATTGCGGCATTGCTTGCGGCTGTGTTCGTCGGACTTGTCGTCACCTCATGGCTGATCGACAAGGATGCGGTCCGTCGATCCGTGGAACACCAGCTTCGCGTTGCGACCGGCCTCGATATCGTCGTGAGCGGCGACGTCGAAATTTCTCTGCTACCCGCAAGTTATGTGACGCTTCGCAAAGTTGGGCTGAAGGGCACGGACGCCAAGACCGGCGAGCCGCTGGTCGTCGATGAACTGACCGCCAATCTTCGTCTCCTGCCATTGCTGGCGCGACACTACGACATCGCGGACGTCACGCTGGTGAACCCGCGCTTTAATGTCACGCGCGGCGCCGACGGCCGCAGCAACTGGACACCGATCATCGAGACTCTGGTGAAATCGATCAAACCGGGCGTCGACAGCACGGTTTCGTTTTCGGAAATCCGCGTCGTCGATGGCATCCTGACCTACACCGGCGACAAGCCCGATGCCGATGAAACCATCTCGGACATCGACCTCTCGCTGGGATGGCCGTCGATCTCGCGCTCATTTGCAGCGACGGGGCAATTCGATTGGCGCGGCGAACGGGTCGACGGCAGTCTGGCGATTGCCGATTTCATCGCCGCATTGTCCGGAGATCGTTCGGGACTGAAACTGCGCGCGATGAGCGGGCCACTGAAACTCGCATTCGACGGCACAGTCGCCAATCGCGCCAGCCTCCTGATGGAAGGATCGCTAAGTGCCGACAGTCCTTCGCTGCGCAACGCAATGCGCTGGGCCGGCGAGACGACACCCGGCACCGGTGGCATGGGTCGGTTTGCACTCAAGGCCCGCGCCAACGTGGTCGGTGAATCGATTGCGCTGACCAACGTCAATGTCGAACTGGACGGCAACACAGCCGAAGGCGTCATCACCTACACCAAGGGAGAGCGGCAGGCCTTGCAGGCAACGCTTGCCGCCGAGACGCTCGACTTCACACCTTATATTGCGACGGTTCGCTTGCTCGCGAGCGGAGCGCGGGACTGGAACAGACAATTGTTCGATCTGCGCGGCCTGTCCGCGACGGACCTCGACATGAGGTTGTCTGCGGCGAAAGTGATCGTCGGCCCCTCCAAACTCGGGCGCAGCGCGTTCGGTGCCAATTTGCGCAATGGCACTTTGGTTCTCAGCGTCGGCGAAGCACAGATTTACGGTGGCATTCTCAAAGGCTCGCTCGGCGTTGCGCGCTCCGATGCGGTCGCCGATGTTAAAGCGCAGTTCCAGCTGACCGATGTCGATCTCGAAACCGGCGCCACCGAGATGTTCGGTTTCCGGAAATTATCGGGACGCGGCAATATCAATCTTGCGCTGGAAGCAACAGGCGCCAGTCCCTACGCGCTGACGCAAACACTTAACGGCACTGCGACCTTGACGGGGCACGACGGCGCAATCGGCGGCTTCAACGTCGAACAGTTGCTGAAACGACTTGAGCGGCGACCGCTGTCCGGCGCCGGAAATTTCCGCAGCGGCAATACGCCGTTCGACAAACTCAATGTCGCCATCCGCATCAATGACGGCATCGCGACCACCGAGGATGCGCGCATCGAAGGGCCGACCGCGCGGCTAACGCTGTCCGGCACCGCGTCGGTTCCGGCACGCGAATATGATCTTAAAGGCGTCGCAAGCCTGATTTCGGCGAGCGCGACCGAGCCGGCGTTCCAATTGCCGTTCGTCGTGCAAGGTCCTTGGGAAGATCCGCTGGTTTTCCCGGATTCGGATTCGCTGATCCGCCGCTCACCCGCATCCGCGCCGCTGCTCGACTCGCTGAAGGATCGCAAGACACGCGACGCGGTGAAATCGGTGATCGATCGTTTTACCGGCAAACGCACGCAGCCTGCAGCACCCGCGCAAGTTGCAGCTCCTGAAGCGACACCCGCGCCGTCCACTGACACGCCCTCGCCGCCTGCGGCGCAAAGCGAACCAATTCAAGAAAAAACAAACTAAAGCGGCGCGGCACTCTCGCCCTGCTCACTCGACAGCTTTGAGGCCAGCGAAGCCGCAATAATGACAGCCGCCACAGCAGCGATCACCAGCGTGCAGATCGCGTTGATCTCAGGCTTCACGCCGAGGCGCACCTCCGAATAAATTCGGATCGGTAATGTCGACGAGCCTGGCCCGGTCGTGAAACTCGCGATCACCAGATCGTCGAGCGACAGCGTAAATGCAAGCATCCATCCCGCCGCAATCGATGGCAGCATCAGCGGCAGCGTGACAGCAAGAAATGCCTGAACCGGGCCGCAACCCAGATCCATCGCGGCTTCCTCCAGGCTGCGATCCAGACCGTTGAGGCGCGACTGCACCACCACGGCCACGAAGCACATCGTCAGCGTCGTGTGCGCGATGGTCACGGTCCAGAATCCGCGCCCCGCGTCAATCGCCACGAACAGCAGCAGCAGCGACAATCCCATCACGACTTCGGGCATCACCAACGGCGCATACAGCATGCCGGAAAACAGCGTTCGTCCTTTGAACCTTTCGCCGCGCGACAATGCAACCGCCGCAAGCGTTCCCAGAATAGTTGCTGCCGTGGCCGATACTACCGCAACCCGCAAACTCATCCATGCCGCTTCAAGCATCGCCTCGTCGTTGAAGAATTCCGTGTACCAGCGCAACGACCACCCGCCCCACACCGTCACCAGCCGCGACGCATTGAACGAATAGATGACGAGAATCACGATCGGCAGATACAGAAACGCCAGCCCAAGCGTCACCGAGGCGATGTTGAAATAAGACGATTTGGAAATGGGACGCACCATTACGCGTTCCCTTCAAGATGGCGGCGCTGCAATTTCTCGTAGACCAACAGCGGCACCAGCAGCAGTGCCAACAGCACGATGGCAATCGCCGACGCAACGGGCCAGGCCTTGTTGGTGAAGAATTCCAGCCACAGCGTTTGCCCGATCATCATGCGATCCGAGCCCGCCAGCAAATCCGGGATCACGAATTCGCCGACGATGGGAATGAAACACAACAAAACGCCTGCGCCTACTCCGGGCAGCGACAATGGAAACGTCACCAGCCAAAACGCCTTGAAGCGCGAACAGCCGAGATCGGCGGCGGCCTCCAGCAACGCATCGTCCAGTTTCGACAGCGTCGCGTAGAGAGGCAGGATCATGAACGGAAAATACGAATAGACGATGCCGAGATACATCGCCGAATCCGTCGAGAGCCAGACCAGTGGTTTGTCCACGAGACCAAGCGCCAGCAGCGTTTTGTTGAGAAGGCCGTCATGCTGCAGGATGTTGATCCACGCGTAGATGCGAATGAGAAACGACGTCCAGAACGGAACAATCACCAGCATCATCGCCAGCGGTTGCCAGCGCTGCCGCAAACGCGACATTCCGTAGGCGACCGGATAGGCCGTCAGCAGCAAGATCGAGGTGGACACAATGGCAACGAACAGACTGCGCGCATAAGAGAGAACGTAAAGATCGTCGAAGGCGAGCAGCTTGAAATTGTCGAAGGAAAATTGCGACAGCGCTGAGTTGAACGCTCCCCACCCTGCCGTCACATCGAACACCGGCACGTAAGGCGGCTGCGCAATTGCCGTCTGTGACAGTGCGATCTTGAGCACGAAGCCGAACGGCACCAGAAAGAACAGCACCATCCAGATATAGGGCGCGATCGCCGCGATCCGCGCTGGCCGCGTAAAGATGCGCCGCGCGCTCATCGATCCAGCACCACAATGTCGTCCGGCGCGAACGAAACGCTGACGCGCTGACCGGACGTGAAAGATTCGGCTGTCGTGCGCGTCGCGTTGGTCATGGAAATGCGCAACGTCGCGCCCGACGAAAGTTTTACCTTGCAGATCGAGACGCCGCCGAGGAATCCAATATCGAGCAATTCCGCGTCGAATGTGTTTTCCGTTGCGGGCTTGGTTTGTGTGGCGTGCGAAAGCCGAATCTTTTCCGGGCGGATGGCGAGGCAAATATCATTTGCACCGGGCGCCTGCGCGGCGATCACAGGTCCGATGCCGTTTGCGGCAATTTCAACTCGTCCGGGGGGGCGCGCGCCGATCTTTCCTTCGATGAGATTGATGTCGCCGACGAAGCCAGCGATCCATCGCGAACCCGGCGCCTCGTAAAGCTGCCGCGGTGTCGCGACCTGAACAAGGCGACCTTTGTCCATCACGCCGATACGGTCGGCGACTGTCATGGCCTCACCTTGATCGTGCGTGACGATGATGAAGGTCATGCCGAGCCGGCGCTGCACCTCCATCAATTCATCCTGAGTGATTTCGCGCAACTTCTTGTCGAGCGCTGCCAGCGGCTCATCCAGAAGCAACATCTGCGGACGCCGTGCCAGCGACCGCGCCAGCGCCACGCGCTGGCGTTGTCCGCCCGAAAGCTGATCGGGCCTGCGCGTCTCGAATCCCTCAAGGCGCACCAGCGCGATCATTTCTTTCATGCGCGCATCGATGTCGGCCTTCGGCATATCCATGCGCTTCAGCCCGAACGCAATATTCGCCGCAACAGTGAGATGCGGAAACAGCGCGTAATTCTGGAACATCATGTTGACCGGACGCAGATGCGGCGGCACCTGCGCGATGTTTTCACCGTTCAGATAAATCTCGCCCGCATCCGGCGTCTCGAACCCGGCCAGCATGCGCAGCAATGTGGTCTTGCCGCAGCCGCTCGGGCCCAGCAGCGCGAAGAATTCCCCGGCTGCAATATCGAGCGACAAGGAATCCACTGCAGTGAAACCGCCGAAGCGTTTAGCGACCGAGACGATCCGCAACAGCGGTTCTGCGCCGGACACCGCGCTCATGCGAGTTCAGCCTCGGCGTGCTCCATAAACGCCGATAACGCCTCGCGATCCTTTGCGGTGAACGTCAATCCAAGTTTGGACCGCCGCCACAGAATATCGTCGGCGAAGCGCGCCCATTCGTATCTCATCAGATAGCGCACTTCTGCGCCGGTCAGGTTCTCGCCGAACACAGGTCCGAGATCCGACATGACTTTTGCTTCACCAAGCACCATCGCAATGCGGGTGCCGTAAGCTGACATCAGCCGCCGTGCATGGCGTTCGCCAAGAAACGGCCAGCGCTGGTAGGCGCGTTCAATCTCTGCATCGAACGTCGACGAGACGAAATCCCCGCCTGGAAGCGGCGCTTCTTTCGTCCACGCCGATTTGGTGACGAAGAATGGTGCCAGCCGCGTGAGGGCGATCTCGGCGCGCCGCCGCGCCGTTGTTGTGGTGCCGCCGAACATTGTCAGCAGCGGCGCTTCGCCGAATTTGCGATTGAGGTTCATATAGCCGTCACGGCGCCATCTGGTCTTGAGCGGTCCATCGACCTGAATGTTGGGACCCGCGAATGCATGGACGACATCGGCCGGCTCAATGCGCTCGCGGAAATAGCGATTCACCACCCTGCAAAGATAGACAACGTCCTCGGCAGTGGCCGATACCGTGTCCTGGTCGCCGGCGAAGTTCTGCTCGGCTGCACCGATCAATGTGAAATCGCGCTCGAAGGGAATGGCGTAGATCATTCTCTTGTCGTCGTTCTGCAACACATAGATGTTGTCGTGGTCGAACAGACGTTTCACCACAATCTGGCTGACGCGTGTAAGGCTGGCTTGAACGCCCGGCAAATGCAAGACCGTCTCGGCTGTCCTGCCGCTCCATGCCCCGGTCGCGTTGACCAGCGCGTGAGACGTGATGATCTCGCGGGCGCCGCGATTGATAACGGCGAGTTTCCAGACTTCCGAACGATCCGCGCGCGCGCACCGCGCACCGTTTCGGATGGTCGCGCCATGCTC
>JAYVYQ010000241.1:0-4697 GCA_043784125.1 Afipia sp. | reverse complement strand
GCTTGCTGCTGTGATGTACGGCCTTCATCAGCGGTTTCTGGATGACCTCGCAGCGACAGCAACGCATACTGGAAACACGACGATCGCCGACGTCATTGCGAGACGGTCTGTTTCGGAAACTGATAACGCTCTTGTGGCAGAAGGCCAGATTACAGAAAAGCCACAGCCCGCCGTGGTTCTTGGCGCCCTCGTCAGCCATCATCTGTTGATGCGTGCCGGTGATCCTGCTGGCTATTCATTTCAGCATCAACAATTTCAGGAATGGTTCGCATCCCGCCACGTCGAGCATCTGATGCTTGCGGCGCTGGACGACGATAGCGCGCGCCGAAAGCTGAAGGCAGACATCCTGAACCGGATGCCATGGGAGGAAGCAATTCTCTTCGCGTGCGAACGGCTGGCACGCGGGAACGGACAGCACCTTGACGCTTGCGCCGCGGCCATCCTGGCGGCGTTTGCCGTAGATCCGATGCTCGCCGCCGAGATGATTTATCGCTCTACCGACGCTGTGTGGTCACGCGTCGGCGCCGCAATTCAGGGTTTCGTCGGCCGGTGGCACACGCCCGGTAGCGTCGATCGGGCAGTGCGATTCATGATCGCTTCAGGCCGTCAGGAGTTTTTCGACCAAGTCTGGCCGCTCATCACCGATGAAAACGATCAGGTCAGCCTAACGGCGTTGCGCGCGGCCAGAGACTTCCGCACTTCGCTTCTCGGCAGCGGCGCAGCGGAACGAATTTCGGCGTTACCGCTGAAGGTCCGGAAGACCGTTCTTCATGAGATCGCATTCCACGGCGGAGTGGATGGCCTCGACCTCTCGGCCGCCATCGGCAAGGATGATCCTGAACCCGAAGTCAAAGCGTTGGTTGTCGATGCCCTGGCGTTTCGCCGCGCCGATCGTCACATCGCCGATGTTCTGCGTCATGCCGACGACAGCACGTTTGATCTCGTGATCCGGAACGGCCTTGTTGACGAAACAAGCGACGAACAAATTAGGCGAAAGCTCGCAGCCGCCCGCGCGCGCCAGTAAGTTGGCGACGTTCCGGCATATGACCGGCTGCGCGCGATCCGCCATTCGCACGACAATGTTGATCACAGTCGTGAACTGACGGAGATCCTCGCTGGGATGGACCTTGCCAGCGGAAATCGCCCAGAAATTCCGCTCTTTTTCGAGCTGCGAAACCGCTACCCGAAAGCGATTGCTGAGGGCATCCTGCAGCGCCTTCGCCTTGGCCGTGACTTGTTTCACGGCGCCGACGATCTGCTCGCCGCTGGAGGATTCGGTCTGGAAGACGGCGCGCTTCTGGAAATAGCACTGTCCGAAACCGGCTCTCAGGATGCTACCGCCGCGGCGGCGATCTCCGTGCTCGGACCGCAATCCGTGGGACGCATGATCGACGTACTTCTCGAAACGAAAGCGGGTATTCGGAGCGCAAACGGCAAACATGACCCTGTAGCGGCGAACCAATATCATGAGTTGATGCATCGGATCGCACATGCGCCGGGTGCGAGCCTGATCGCCGCGATTCAGGCCCGCTCCGTTGCGGCGGACAACGAGATCATGGCGGATCTTGCCGAGTTGATATGGCGTCACCCGACCGGCGAGAACGATCGCGGCCGGCCGTTCAATGCCGACGCGGTTGCCACGATTACGACGGTTGTCCAGGACTGGAGCAATCGGCTTCTCGCCTCTGGTACTGCGACCCGCGCGCAACTCGCGTCCGTCGCGCAACTGGTCAATCGGTCGCCAGCCATTGTTTTGCTGCCGGTCCTCAAGCGTTTGCTCGATGAAGACCTTCGCCAGTGGCGCGCCTTTCGGCAACAGGCCCTCGCTGACCAGTATCGCGGCGGAATTGCGACGAACGAAGCGCGGATGGCATGGACGCTACAATATCAAAATGCCTTCGTTGCCATCAAAGATCCCGCGACGGCGATCCTCGTGAGCGACTATCTCCCGGATCAGAATTTTGGGCAGGGCGCCGCTATTGTGCTTGCCGAGCAGTGGCGCGCCGCGAATGACCTAAGCGATAACACCCGGCTCCGGTTCGGGGTGGACTTCTCGCATGTTGACGAACGACGTGCCGCGCGTGCCGCGCATCCCGATGCGACGTCGGTAGAAGCCGAGGTCATTTTCAGGGTAATCGACGAACGGATCGTCGACGGGGCGTCGGATGACCAGAAGAAGCACGCCGTTGCCCTTGGCATTGTAGCTGCACGCCTGCCGCATGGCGAACGCAGTGCCACGGTACAAAGACTTCTCGCGCTCGCCCCACGAGGCCCGCGCGCGGCCCTGGCGCAGAGCCTCATTCTTTCAGGCGAGGTTGTCGACGTCTCGGTAATCAGAGACGGCGTCGCGGAGGTGCTTGAGGCCGCCAAGACCCAAACCTGGATTCTGTTGCAGGATGGCTATCAGCTGAAGGAATGGCTTCGCCTCTTGCCCTTCACGAGCCGGCCTGCGGACGCGCTCGCGATTGTGCGCGGACTGCCTGAGCCTCAACGCGACCCGCGATTTCTGGAGGAGATGTTCGCTGCGTTCGAGATGGCTCATTCTCCCGAAGCTGAAAATGTTGTCTTCCAATTCGGGGAAGCCGATCCGAGATTGTATGATAATCATGCATGGCGAGCCGCAGCCTTACGCAGAGGCTCGTTGTCAGCCGCAACGCGATTCATTGATTTGGTGGTGAGCGGCGCATTCGACCGCAGAACACCGGATCACTGGCATATGGCACGCCAACTCAGCAGTTTGATGGAGGATCATCCGGCACTACGCGCGCATGCCTATGAGCTTCTGAAGTCCGGCCCAACGTCTCCCTGCCTCGAACAGCTTGCCCGGGCAGTGGCGGAAAATACCGATACCGACGGTCTGCTGCTTCTTATCGGGATCGAACTCGCACACAGGCGTTCATTCGTCACATGGCGCACGATCGAGAACGTCATAACCAACCACATTCCTGCCGAAAACTGGACGGGTGCATACGACATCGTGCCGGTTTCCGCCGCCATACTGCGAAAAAAGCTTCTGGCCATGTCGGCCGATGGCCAACCCGCGAATGCCGCCGCCTCTTGCCTCAGCCAGATCGACAGGATCAGGGATGCCTATGGCGCACCCGAAGCCGATCCTCGCCATCCCGATCTGGAGTCTGGCCTGGCATGGCCTGCTTTAGGCCCTGTTCCGCATGATAAGGCGGCTTAGATAGCCTGGACCCGTCTCGCACGGGACCATCAGGTGATGGTAAGGATGGAGATGCCGGTCACCCGGGCCTGAAAGGGACGGTTGCCGATCAGCATCATGTTGCATCTTGCTCTCGGGGAACCGAAAAAGATTTAGTGTAACATAAAGGACGTTATGTTACGGGAGGTGAGGCAATTACCGACGGTGCCACACGTCTCTGACCCTCGTACTGCGAGATATGTTCTGCACAATGGCCCATTTCAACGAGCCATTTGTGTAGCTCCACAAATTTTATCTCAAGCCTTCCAATCTTAAGGCGGTCTATCGATTTCAACGTCTGGCCGGGTTCCTCTGGTATAGGCGTTTCGGGGCCAGTCGCCTGAAGGGCGAATGGCGCGTTATCAGATAGGCTGCCTTCAATTATCTTTTCGTCGAGGTGATGTATAGCGTCCCTGACATTACGAATACGGTTAGATATGCGATACTCAGTGAACTGAGGCTTTTGCGGAATCCGTTTTTTTAGCTCTGTCGGTATGTCGGTCCGGTGACGTATCTGTATCATAAATCGAACAGCGCGATGCATGTTTGTTATGCACGCCTCGAAATTGGCCGCCGCCCGGTGGTGATCCCCAAGTCGGGTCGAAAGACTGTCATTCCAGACGGAGTGCATCAAAGACCTGGCCTGGCGGTATTCGATTATCGCCGCCTCGACGAGACGAACGTATGTCGTAATGATCGCGCGTACTTTGTATGGGATGGGTTGGTTATTTGTAAACGTGATATTCAACCAATAATCTGGAAATCCCTTGGGGAATTCTGCCAGATCAGGCAACCCGAGTTCAATGCGCATGGATGGAGGTCCTCGGTTTTAGGTCTCGAAACCATATAGAGAAATGCGGAGAATTCCGTTACAGCCGTATCCGCTCCACCTCGTCCTGCGTCAGCCGCTCTTTCGTCCGGTCATACAGCTTCGTCGTGCGCGGGCTCTCATGCGCGGCCATCGCCTGCGCGTGTTCGAGCGTTCCGCCGTTCGCAAGATAGGCCGTGATCCCCGTCGCGCGGAAACTGTGGTTGCCGATCGGCGCCATGATGCCGGCGGCGAGGGCACGTCGTCGCACCATGCACCAGGCGTCGGCCTGATCCATCGGCTTGGCGGCGAGCGTGATGCCGCGCCGCCCCTTCGATGTGCGAAACAGCCAACCCTTCTTGTCTTCAGCGATGCCTGCCGCCGCGATGTAGGCATGCAACGCCTCGGCTGCCGCGTGATGGCAGGGCATGGCGTGCTGTTTGCCCCCTTTCTCCTGCAACCGCAGAACCCAGGCAGCGCCGCGCGGCCGGAGGTCTTCGACCTTCATCGTCAACGCCGCCGTGATCCGCGCGAAGCCGTAGGTGAGGGTGGCGATCAACGCGCGATCGCGTAAATCGCGCACGGTCTCGGTCGGGATGCTGTCGATCAGACGCCGCCACTCGTCGGCCTCCAGCACCGGCGTTTTGCCAGTCTTCACGACATGCTTCGGACCGCGAACGGAAG
>JAYVYQ010000240.1:0-5636 GCA_043784125.1 Afipia sp. | reverse complement strand
GAGCTGGGTTCAGAACGTCGTGAGACAGTTCGGTCCCTATCTGCCGTGGGTGTTGGAATATTGAGAGGATTTGTCCCTAGTACGAGAGGACCGGGATGAACGTACCTCTGGTGGAGCAGTTGTCGCGCCAGCGGCAGTGCTGCATAGCTATGTACGGACGGGATAACCGCTGAAAGCATCTAAGCGGGAAACCCACCTCAAAACGAGTATTCCCTTGAGAACCGTGGTAGACCACCACGTTGATAGGCCGGGTGTGTAAGCACAGCAATGTGTGTAGCTTACCGGTACTAATCGTTCGATTGGCTTGATTGCTCTCATTTTCAATGTCCACCTATTGGTTGGAATTGATATGAGATGAAAAACCAAATGCTTGCTTCGTGTTTCTGTCCTTCGCCGGCCTGGTGGCTCTAGCGAGGAGCCTCAACCCGATCCCATTCCGAACTCGGCCGTTAAACTCCTCAGCGCCAATGGTACTATGGCTTAAGCCCTGGGAGAGTAGGTCGCTGCCAGGCCTGCAAAGGACAGACATTTCCTCATTACGATTTCACGAACACAAAACGCCGTCTCCTTCTGGAGGCGGCGTTTTTGTGTTTGCAGCACAGAACGCTCACGATCTCATTTCTGTGTTTTGACGCGAAGCGATCGCACCTCCACGCTATGTTTTGGCCACGATCTGGAAGATGATCGGCGGCAGCCGCAATTTCAGGGTTGAACCGTGCGTCCAGCGGGTCCGACATACTCTCTGCATTTCCCTTTGAGCCGAGGAGAACTCCATGCGTGATTTTAGCCGCCCCTCGATCGCCGCTCTCACCATCGCAGCGTTCGCATCGCTCAGCCTGTTTGCATTCACCAGCGCCGCGATGGCGCAGGCGAAGCCGCAACCCGCGCCCGCCAAGCAGGCTGCTCCAACGCCGCCTCCGGCGCCAGAACCGCTGAAGCAGGTCGCGTTGACCGACAAACAGGTCGAATCGCTGATCGCAGCTCAAAAGGAAATGGACGCCGTCACCGACAAATTGCCCGAAGGCGCGCAGGACAAGCCCGATCCGAAATTGCAGGCGCAGCTTGAAGGGATCGCCAAGAAGAACGGCTTCGCCGACTTCAATGAATACGGCGCCGTCTACGATAACGTCTCGATGGTGATGTCCGGCATCGATCCGAAGACCAAAGCCTTCACCGAGCCGCCGGAAATGCTGAAAAAGCAAATTGCCGCCGTTCAGGCCGACGCGAAGATTCTCGCCAAGGACAAGAAGGCGATCCTCGACGAAATGAATGCCGCGATCAAAGTCACAACCAATGTGCAGTTTCCGGACAATGTGACGCTTGTCACCAAATATTACGACAAGCTCGGTCCGTTGCTGCAGGACGACCAGTAAGTCTTCTCGCTGTCCATCGTATAAATCGACTGACGCCGCCTCCGCGAGGCGGCGTTCTGCTTTCTGCCAGCACGTTCTCCGGGTAAGCTCGGATACTGCTCGTCCCCGCGAAAGCGGGGACCCATGCTTTCCAAGAACTGGATTACCGCTGACGCGGGAATGAACGGAAAATATTTGATCGAGGTGGTTTGTAAATCATGGTTCAGGTGACAACAGGCGAACATCCGTGGCCAGATTTGCCGTTTGCGGAGTGGCAGGACACCTGCGCGACGCTGCAGATGTGGACGCAGATCGTCGGCAAGGTTCGTCTCGCGCTCGAGCCGATGGTCAATCACTGGTGGCAGGTGCCGCTCTATGTCACGTCCACTGGTCTGACGACGTCACCCATCCCTTACGAGTCACGCAGCTTCCAGATCGATTTCGACTTCTGCCGGCATGCGCTCACCTTCGTCACCAGCATGCCGGCATGCGCTCACCTTCGTCACCAGCGATCAACGACAAGCGGAGTTTGCGCTCGAGCCAATGCCCGTCGCGCAGTTCTACGACAGGACAATGCAGATCTTACGCAATCTCGGTATTGACGTGAAAATCTGGACGATGCCGGTCGAAGTGATGGACGCAATTCCCTTCGAGCAAGACCGCGTCCATAAATCCTACGATGCAGACGCGGCACATCGCTTCTGGCGCGTGCTGGTTCAGTCCGATCGGGTGATGAAGGAATTTCGCGCGCGATTTATCGGCAAGGTGAGCCCTGTGCATTTCTTCTGGGGCAGCTTCGATATGGCGGTGACGCGCTTCTCCGGCCGCACCGCGCCGCCGCATCCCGGCGGCATGCCGAATCTCGGCGACTGGGTTGCGGTTGAGGCCTATTCGCATGAGGTCTCGAGCTGCGGCTTTTGGCCGGGCAATGGCGGCTACGGCAAGCCGGCGTTTTATTCCTACGCTTATCCAGCGCCAGCGGGATTTGCGGCTGCGCCGCTGCGTCCGAAAGCGGCGTCCTTCGATCCGAACCTGCAAGAGTTTGTTCTGGACTACGATGCGGTTCGTGCGTCGCCCGCGCCCGACCGGATGCTGCTGGAATTTTCCCAGAGCACGTATGAAGCCGCTGCCGAGACCGCAAAATGGGACCGCGCGGCGCTGGAGCGGCAGTCAAAGTAAGCCCTGCGGGGCTTGACTTTCCATGCTTTCGGATTATATTCCTATGACGTTTTGCGTCTCACCGCGATTCCGGATCGTAGCGAGGACAAGACACCTGTGACGACGGTGGAGCGGCGGGAGGCGCAGCGCCTGTCGCAGCAGGCGCGCGCGGCTTTCGCAAAGCTGCGCCGGCGGACTCGATCGCAAGAGTTCGCCAAAGGTGCCTCGCAAGCACCTGGCGCCTCCCGCCGCTCCACCTCTCGCGCACCGCGTGAGATGAGGATGCAGCAAAACTTCGGACGCATTGAATTGCGCCGCGAGAACGCTTTGCGTTGCCTGAGTTATGCTGGCGGCGGGACGGAAATCTTTACCGACTCGCGCTGCATCATTTTGTTATGAAACGCGTCGAGTTTCGGAAACGCCTTCCGCCAGCCGCAACCCGGAAAACGAAAGTCCGCATAACCGAGCACGCACACAAGCCCGATCTGCGCAACATCGAGCGGCGTGCGAGTGAGAATGTCACCGCTGGTTTCGAAGCGTTGTAGACCTTGCCACGCACGATCCCATTGATTGTCGATCCAAGTCTGCCAGCGCAGATTTTCAGGACGCAACATCTTCTCGTAACGGCACAAAAGCACCGCATCGAGCATCCCTTGGGTCATGGAATGCTCGGTCTTCACCTGCCATTTTTTGGTGCCTGATGAAGGAATTAATTTTCCGCCGCCGGCGAGTTCGTCGAAATATTCGGCGATGACGTAGGAATCCACGATGGTGCTGCCATCGTCGAGAATCAGCGCGGGCAATTTTCGTAGCGGACTGATGTTGCGCGAGTAGTCTTCATTGAATTTGTCGGGGCTGACGGTCGCCGGCACAAGCTCGATCTTGTCGATCAGGCCAAGCTCGATGGCGCAGATGCGCACCTTGCGGGCGAACGGCGAGGCCGGTGAGTAGGTCAGCTTCATGCCGCGACGATCTCCTGACGCTGCGCGCCAAGACCGTCAATGCCAAGCGTCACGATGTCGCCGACGTTCAGGAACTTCTGCGGTTTCATGCCAAGGCCGACACCCGGAGGCGTGCCCGTGGTGATGATGTCGCCCGGAAGCAGCGTGGTGACTTCCGACAGATACGCGACGATCTTCGGCACGTTGAAAATCATCGTCGCGGTCGAGCCGGTCTGGCAACGCTTGCCATTGACGTCGAGCCACATGCCGAGCTTGTGCACGTCGGCGATTTCATCCGTCGTCGCGATCCACGGTCCGAGCGGTCCGAACGTGTCGTGCGATTTGCCCTTGGTCCATTGGCCGCCGCGCTCGATCTGGAAGAAGCGTTCGGACACGTCGTTGCAAACGGCAAAGCCCGCGATGTGCTTCATCGCGTCGGCTTCCTTGATGTATTTGGCGCGCGTGCCGATAATGATCGCCAATTCGACTTCCCAGTCGAGTTTGGTCGAGCCGCGCGGCTTTTCGACCGCGTCGTTGGGACCGCAAATGCTGGTGTTGGCCTTGATGAAAAGGATCGGCTCGGCGGGGATCGGCATGCCGGCTTCGGCGGCGTGATCCGCGTAATTCAAGCCGATGGCAAGGAATTTCGAGAAGCCCGTCACGGGCGCGCCGAAGCGCGGTGTGCCGTCCACGAGCGGAAGCGAAGCGGGATCGAGCGCTGCGAGTTTGGCCAGACTTGCGGGTGACAACGTCCCGCCGTCGATGTCCTTCACATGCGCCGACAGATCGCGGATCCGGCCTGACCGATCGAGCAATCCGGGCTTCTCCTGGCCCATGGCCCCGTAACGCACCAGCTTCATGTCATCATCTCCCAAGGGATTTTGTTGGATGGATTATTGTCCGACGTTTCTTGAAGCACCGCGCGAAGAATTTCAACCGCAGAAGGCGTTGTGCAGTGCGTTTTGATTTCGACGGGATCGAAAAGATATGCGCCCTACATCGTTCCGGGAAATGCGCCGCCATCGAGCAGGATGTTCTGCCCCGTGATGAATCCCGATTTCGCGCCGCATAAAAACGCGCAGGCGAGCCCGAATTCTTCCGGATCGCCGAAGCGGCCAGCCGGATTGAGCTTGGCGCGTTGCTTCAGATAATCGTCCACCGAAATTCCCTGAGCGTCGGCGGATTTTTTCGTGACCGGCCCGCGCAGCCGATCCGTGTCAAAGGGGCCCGGCAACAGACCGTTGATCGTCACATTGGCGATCACGGTCTTGCGCGCGATGCCTGCCACAAAACCTGTGAGGCCGCTGCGAGCGCCGTTCGACAATCCCAAAACATCAATCGGCGCTTTCACGGCTGCCGAGGTGATGTTGACGATGCGGCCGAACTTGCGCGCCATCATGCCATCGACCGTCGCCTTGATGAGCTCAATCGGCGTCAGCATATTGGCATCGAGCGCCTTGATCCAGTCGTCGCGCGTCCAGTCGCGGAAATCGCCGGGTGGCGGCCCGCCTGCGTTGTTGATGAGAATATCCGGATTAGGACAGGCTTTCAGCGCGGCTTCTCGGCCTGCCGGAGTCGTAATGTCGCCGACCACTTCCGTCACTTTGACTTTCGGGCTGGCTTTGCGAATATCCGCTGCGGTTTTGGCGAGCGCTTCGGCGCCGCGTGCAGTGATAGTGACATCGACACCCTCATTCGCAAGAGCAATCGCGCATGCGCGTCCCAGACCCTTGCTGGCTGCGCAAACGATCGCGCGTCGTCCCGAAATTCCAAGATCCACAGTCTTTCTCCATTTTCTTATTTGGCTTCGCAGCCGTGTTAGCCGATCCTTTACGCACAGAAAATCAATTCGCGCGCATCTCAGCCTTGATCATATCGGCCGCCTTCTCGCCAATCATGATGGTCGGCGCGTTGGTGTTGCCGCCGATCACCGTCGGCATCACCGAGGCGTCCACGATGCGCAAGCCTTGCAATCCATAGACCTTGAGTTTCGGATCGACCACTGCAAGCGGATCGTTGACGCCCATCTTGCAGCTGCCAACCGGATGATAGACCGTATCGGCGCGCGCGCGAATGGCAGCGCGGATGTCATCGTCGGTGTGAACATCGGCTGTGAACGCATCCGATGTCTCAATGGCTTTCAAAGCCGGTGCATCGAGCAGTCGTTTTGTGGTCTTGAAGGCGG
>JAYVYQ010000239.1:0-5406 GCA_043784125.1 Afipia sp. | reverse complement strand
GCTTGTTGGGGAGGGAAATGATCGGCAGCTTCGTCGGCCTGACTAAGCCAGCTGCGACGGCGGCCTTCGCGGCCGCAACGGCTGCGCTGACATCTGCGGCACCGCGACGCTTCAGATCGGCGATACGGTTCGCAATCTCGATGCCGAAGTCGCAAGGCTGATCGAAGAAAGCCTGAGCGCGACGCGTCACGCCAAGCATGCAGGTGAGGGTGCCGATAAAATTCGCGACATGATCGGTCGCGTGCATGAGGATTTTTCCGTTGTGGGGCGCGATGTCGATGCCATTGCGACGTCGGCGGGTGCCAATCTCGGCAATTGCGACACGGTGATTGCTGAACTCAGCGACCTCGCCAAGGGCGTCGAATTGTCGTCGAACGATCTCAAACTTGCGGACGACCGGGTCGAGGGCGTGCTCGGTACGTCGGAAAAACTCATTCAGTCGATCGCCGATAGCGGGATCGAGACCGCGGATGCCGCACTCGTTCCGATCGCCGTCAATGCCGCCAAACGTATTGCCGATGCCTTCGAAGATGCGGTTACGAGAGGCGACATCGGTCTCGAACAATTGTTCGACGAAAACTATCGCGAAATTCTCGGCACCGATCCGAAACAATACCTGACCGATTACGTCGCGTTCACCGACCGTATCTTGCCGGAGATTCAGGATCCGCTTCAGACCATCGAACCGCGCATCGTGTTCAGCGTAGCGTGGGCGAAGGGCGGTTATCTTCCGACTCACAATCCGAATTACCGCCAGCCACAGGGCAAGGACCCGGTCTGGAACGGCGCCAATTGCCGGAACCGCCGCCTGTTCAACGACCGCGCGGTGAAGAAAGTTGCCGCCAACACCAAGCCGTTCATGCTGCAGACCTATCGCCGTGACATGGGCGGCGGGCAATTCGTGCTGATGAAAGATTTGTCGTCGCCGATCTTCGTGCGCGGCAGGCATTGGGGCGCATTCCGCATCGGCTTCCGCCTGATCTGACGCGCTATCCCTTCACGAACACTGCCTTGTCTTGTAAACCGCCACGGCAACGCAGTGGCAGGACAAAACATGGCCATCACCATCTACGGCATCAAGAACTGCGACACGATGAAGAAGGCGCGCGCCTGGCTCGACAAGCGTGGCGTCTCCTACGCGTTTCATGATTACAAAGCCGAAGGCATCGACAAGGAGCATCTTGCGAAATGGGCGAAGGACGCGGGCTGGGAAATGCTGCTCAATCGCGCCGGCACGACCTTTCGCAAATTGCCGGATGCCGACAAAGCCAATCTCACCGAGAAGAAAGCCATCGCGCTGATGCTGGCGCAGCCTTCGATGATCAAGCGCCCGGTGCTGGAAGCGGGTAAGAAATTGCTCGTCGGCTTCAAGCCGGAAATTTACGAGAAGGCGGGTCTCGCGTGAGCTTCATCTGAAGCCGATGGTTTTCGCCGATTGGATCCCTCAAATGAATAGAACTGGTCACAGGAAGATCGAGTTCCATCCTCATACGGTTCGCCTCACTTAGGGCGAGAATCGTTGGGGCGTGGTTTGAAATTTTTTCTGGCAGTGGTGTCGGCGATTGTCGGCGTATCGAGTGTGCAGGCTGCTGATTTACCGGTTCGCGCTTACACGAAAGCTCCGGTCGTCGAGGTGGCGCCGTCATGGAGCGGCTTTTACGTCGGCGCGACTGTCGGCGGCGCGTGGTCCAAAGTTGATCCGACATTCAGCGATCCGGGAAACGTCGCATTTCCAATTTGCGGACCGTGCAACGGCCCATTCGACACCACGACGATCGACCAAACGGGTCGCGGCGTGATCGGCGGCGCGCATGCTGGATATAACTGGCAGTTTTCACCGAATTTTCTGCTGGGTATCGAAGGCGATTTTACCGGCACCAATCTGAGACATCGCACGGACGCCCGGCTGACATCGGTCGGCGTTGTCCTGCCAGTTTCGAATCTCGGCTACCAGACCGACATCAACTGGCTGGCATCGATCCGCGGTCGTCTCGGTTATGTCAACGGAAACTGGATGGTCTACGGCACAGGCGGCGTTGCCTTTGCCAAATTTGATTTCACCGGCAGCGAGAGCTGTGACCAGCCTACCTGTAATCCGGTTTTTGCCAATTCATCGATTAACAAAGCCAGAACAGGTTGGACGGCTGGCGCAGGTACAGAATGGGCGTTTGCCTCCGGCTGGCGCGCCAGAGCCGAATATCTCTATTATGAATTCGATTCCACCGACACAACGTCGACGTTGTTCGTGAATGACGGCGGCGCACCGTTCGGATGCGGCGCTGGACTTTGTAACGCTGTCTTCAGCGTCGGTAAAATCGACATACACACCCTCCGCGTCGGCTTGAGTTACGCGTTCCGCTAACTGCTGCCGCGTCGAAAAATTTTTCGATAAAATCTATCCCCGCTCTCGCCACTGCATTTATCTTCACGCTCGTCCCGTCTCAATTTGGGGGGGGGGGCGGCTCGCGATCGTCACAAGACGCGGGGCGGGATGCGGTGGCCGCAATCGGCGCTCGACTTCGGCGATGTGAAAAGCATCCCGGATGACGACGGCGCTGCAAGCGGACGGCCCAAGTCGTGTGGTCCCGGCGTCGCGATGCTGACGCCGACGGGGCATGGAGAGTCCGTCGCATGTTGCGGTGGAAATCCCTCAATGCTCATAATGGTGGCGAACAAGCCGTCCACCGGGGAGAGCGCGGAGCAAGCCGTTCCAACCATTGCGTGCGGAACGCCGAATGTTTTCGGCGTGTTCGTGGTGACTACGCTTGCGTGCTTTCTCACTTTTGCACGCGAGGCTGCGGATGCGTTGCGCATCCGGCGTTCCGCGCGCCCTCATCGGGCGTTGAAGGACGAAAAGAAATTCCGGCGCGCCCGCGCCTCAAAGAACAGGGCGGCTTTCGCATGACCCCGACCGGTATGGCCGCGCTAGCGAAAAGCGTGCAGCGGTTTTCGGATCAGGTCATGCGCGATAGCGACGCGTGCGCTGCGCAAACAACGGCGGCGGCTGTGTACTCAACAAAAATTTCCTTGAGGGCTGCGACGTTCTGGCGCAGGCTCACTTGCCGGTATTCCATTCCGCATTCAGGATTTTATCCATGGCCAAGGCTGCTTCGACGACCGCTGCTAGAGAAGCACTGACGACCCTTCCGAAGCCGACGCCGCGCGGCCCCTGGTACACCATCCTTTATGTTCAGGTGCTGATCGCCATCGCGATCGGTATTGCTATCGGCCATTTCTATCCGGACACCGGCAAGGCGCTGAAGCCGCTCGGCGACGGTTTCATTTCTCTCATCAAGATGATGATCGCGCCGGTGATCTTCTGCACCGTGGTGCATGGCATCTCGTCGATGGGCGATCTCAAGCGCGTCGGCCGCGTGGGTCTCAAGGCGCTGCTTTACTTTGAAGTCGTCTCCACCATCGCGCTGCTGATCGGTCTTGTGGTCGGCGAACTGATCCAGCCCGGCAGTGGTTTCAACATCGACCCAGCAACGCTCGATGCGAAAGCCGTCGCGACCTACGTCACACAGGCCAAGCAAGACGGCATCGTCGCGCATCTGATGGCGATCATTCCCAACAGCTTTATCGGCGCGCTGGCCAATGGCGACTTGCTGCAGGTCCTGCTGGTCTCAATTTTGTCCGGCTTTGCCATCGCATTAATGGGACCGGTCGGCGAGCCAATCGCGCATGCCATCGACATGGCGGCGAAAATGTTCTTCGGCGTGATCCGCCTGATCGTGCGCGCGGCGCCGATCGGTGCGTTTGGCGCGATGGCCTTTACGGTCGGCGCCTATGGGCTTGGGTCGCTGTGGAATCTCGCCGCATTGATCGGGACGTTCTATCTCACAAGTCTGCTGTTCGTGCTGTTCGTGCTCGGCGGCATCGCTCGGTTTTCCGGCTTTTCGATTTTGCGCTTCATCGGCTACATCAAGGATGAATTGCTGATCGTGCTCGGCACATCGTCATCGGAAACCGTGCTGCCGCAGATGATCCAGAAAATGGAACGGCTCGGCGCGTCGCGCGGCGTCGTCGGCCTCGTGATTCCGACCGGCTACAGCTTCAACCTCGACGGCACCAATATCTACATGACGCTGGCGACCTTGTTCCTTGCACAGGCCACCAATACGCATCTGACCATCTGGCAGGAACTGGGAATTCTCGGCGTCGCCATCATCACGTCGAAAGGCGCGTCGGGCGTAACTGGCGCGGGCTTCATCACGCTCGCCGCGACGCTGGCTATCGTGCCGGACATTCCGATTGCCTCATTGGCGATTTTGGTCGGCATCGACAAGTTCATGAGCGAATGCCGCGCGCTGACCAACCTTGTCGGCAACGGTGTTGCGACGATCGTCATCAGCCGTTGGGAAGGTGAACTCGACACCGACAAGTTGCACGAAGCGATGGCGCATCCGATAGAGCTTGGCGAAGCGATGGAGCATATGCCGGCACGGGCATAGGCTTTCCGCGCGGCGTCAGCTGAATTCGATGACGTCGCCGGGCGTGATGCGGCCGGGCATCTTGTGGAACAGATCCTGATCGATCACCGACTTGTTGGTGTAGATCGGCATCACGTCGTTGGCGCGCATGAGATTCCTGATCTCGAAGCTGCCGTCGTCGCTGATCGTCTTCAGCGATGCCACCAGCCGATTGACGCCGGCGCCTTCGGAGAACGGCAGCAGCAGGCGTTCGTAATCGACCTTGCGTCCGTAGAGGTCGTTGACCTTCGAGATGGTGTAGACGGGCAGGCGCCGCCGCACGCATTCATGATAGATCGGAATCACGATCGGCATCAGCTTGGCGCCGAGATAGTCGTCGAGATACCGGCCCTTGCCGGTTGTGCCGTAAGCGTTCGACATGCGCGTGCCGTCGCTGTCGATCAGATATTTCGGCTGCTCGCCTTGCGCGTCCACCGTGTAATAGACGATGTCGGCGAGTTCTTCGGACATCCGTTCAGGCTGGTAGTCTTCAAATTTCGGAAGCTGGTCGCGCTTGGCATAGAGCCGCAGCCACGTATTGAGCAGATCGCGCTGCTTGATCGATTTGACGGACGCCGCACTGGCGCTTTCAAACGGCGCCGTCGCGTCAAGTCCGTCTACGCCGTGCGAGCCCATCGTCGTGACCCTGGAAATGAATTGTCGCCGTCAATAAAATGAAAGTCGCCGATGGTCGCCTTCAAACTCGCAATTTTCGATGAATGCGGTGTTTGAAGGGGAAACACGCTTAATGCGGCCTTACCGCGCGCCTTACCGACGATGGTCGAAGGGCTGCCGCGACCGAGGTCCAAGTGGCTTCAGAACAAGGGATTTTTTGTCGCAATGTCATATTTCGCCGCCCAGCATTGCATCTTGCGCACAGCTAACAATTCGCTGCATATTCCTGCCGGAGCCTGTCGGCCTGATTGGATTTCCA
>JAYVYQ010000238.1:0-6480 GCA_043784125.1 Afipia sp. | reverse complement strand
TCGAATCGTCGTCCCGACAGTGATCCAGTTCGCATTCTCGCCGGTGATGTTGCGTCCGTAAATCAAGTCGAGCGAAAACGTTTCGATGGGACGATACCTCAACCCGGTTTGGAATCTCGGCCGGACGACGTATGTATCGTCGGAAACAGCGCCCGCCTGCCCGAACACCTCGCCGGTCCATGTGACAACTTCCGTGAGCCGTACGTCGATTGCTGCGCCGTATGTCAGATAATGCCGGTCAAGCGTGCGGTCCCAGTTCCAGCCGCCATTGAGATTGACGCGCACATTGTCGGAAAACCGGAACGTCGCGGGAACGTAGGCAAACATCGACGTATTCTCGCCAGAGCGTGAATCCACCGATGCGCCGAACGCCGCCGCGAAGCCAAACGAGCCGATGGCAGTCGGCACGAGATTGGTTTTTGCTTTCGGTGCAACGCTTGTCGTCCAGTCGCCGCCTGAGCGCGCACGGCTGATCTGCGCGCTGAATTCAATCTCGCGAAAGACATTGAGGACGCACGCCGGATTTACGACAGCAGCGCGGTCGGTGTTGTCGGCGGCAGACAACCAGGATTCCACCTTGCATGAGCCCGCTTCGTTGACGTCGGCGGTATCGACGGCAAACGCTCCTCCTGCTGCTTCAGCAATATCAGCGAATGGCGGCAAATCCAGAATCAAGAAAATCGTAATCGCCGTCAGAGTGAGGGTCAGGCTGCGGCGTGCGTATCTGGGCATTATCCAATTTCCGCTCGGCCCGACTGGTATTCAGCCCATCCCTTCGCACGCAAACTGCAGGCGGGACACTCACCGCATCCATAACCCCAGTCGTGACGCGCGCCACGCTCGCCGAGATAACATGTGTGGGATTGCTCAACGATCAGATCGATCAGCCCCTTCCCGCCAAGCCGTTCAGCGAGGCTCCATGTTTCCGCCTTGCTACGCCACATCAACGGCGTGTGAATCTCGAAAGCTCGGTCCATGCCGAGATTGAGGGCTGCATTGAGAGCCTTGATCGTATCGTCGCGACAATCCGGATAGCCGGAAAAATCGGTCTCGCACATACCGCCGACGATATTCGTGATGCCGCGCCGATAGGCAAGCGCAGCGGCAAATGTGAGAAATATGAGATTGCGGCCGGGTACAAACGTGTTCGGCAATCCACCCTCGCCCATTTCGATGGCAACATCGCGCGTCAATGCGGTGTCCGAAATTTTGCCAAGCGTCGGAATATCGAGCGTGTGCGCTTCACCGAGCTTCGAGACCCAGTCCGGCCTGATTGCCTTAACGCCTGCGATCAGGCGTGCCCGGCATTCCAGCTCGACGATGTGGCGCTGGCCATAGGCGAACCCGATAGTCTCGACATGCACGAAGCGATCCAGCGCCCATGCGAGGCACGTCGCAGAATCCTGGCCGCCCGAAAAGAGCACCAAGGCTGCATCGGTCTGAATTGGCTTGTTCATATGACAGCACTTAGCACCCTCCCACAGCGCCGCCAATTGTCTCGCGCCTGCGATTGCGGCATAGACATATGACCCCGCAGACACCGGTGCTTCATGCGTCCATCAAAAGAGATTGAAAGCCTGCTCGCCATCATGGCGACGCTCCGGACACCGGGGACAGGATGCCCTTGGGATCTCGAGCAAACATTCGCAACCATCGCTCCTTACACGATCGAGGAAGCCTACGAGGTGGCGGATGCCATCGCGCGGAATGATCTCGACGATCTGAAGGATGAACTTGGCGACCTTCTGCTGCAGGTGGTCTTTCACGCCCGCATGGCCGAGGAACAAGGCGCATTCGCGTTCGGCGACGTCGTCGCGGCCATCAGCGCGAAGATGATCCGTCGTCATCCGCATGTGTTCGGTGAGCGCGCGGGCAAGCTGACGCCCGACGAGGTCAAGACCGCATGGCATCGGATCAAGGCCGAGGAAAAGACCGAACGCGCAAGGCGCAGTCCAGATACGGCCAGCAGCGAGTCAAGTTTGCTGTCGAGCGTCAAGCATGGCCAGCCGGCTCTGGCACGCGCATTGGCGTTGCAGGCCAAAGCCGCCACAGTCGGTTTCGATTGGAACGATCCGCGCGCGGTACTGGCGAAAATTCGCGAGGAAGCCGACGAGATCGAAGCAGCACTCGACGAGCGTGACCAATCGCAAATTGCGTCCGAAGTCGGCGATCTTCTATTTGCCGTCGTCAATCTGGCTCGTCATGCCGCCGCTAATCCGGAATTGGCACTGCGCCAGACAAACGCCAAGTTTGAACGGCGTTTTGCGTACATCGAACGAACGCTCGCCGCGCGGGGCAGCTCACTGGCTCAATCAAATCTTGCGGAAATGGATTCGCTTTGGAACGAGGCGAAACACCAAGAATTCAAATGACAAAGGCGGCGGATTGCTCCGCCGCCCTTGTGTGTTCTGCCGGGTGAGTTTTATCAGACGCCGGTCTGCGTGATGAACTTGGTGTTGAAGTAAGCGTCCATGCCTTCCATCCCGCCTTCCGAGCCATAGCCGGAATCCTTGACGCCACCGAACGGCGTTTCAGGCAGTGCAAGCCCGAATGAATTGATCGACACCATGCCGGCCTCGATCGCAGCACCGATAGCGGTCGCGGTCTTGGTTGAACTTGTGAAGGCATAGGATGCGAGACCGAACGGAAGGCGGTTAGCTTCTTCTGCTGCGTCGTCGAATTTTGCGAACGACGAGATCAGCGCCAACGGACCGAATGGCTCCTCGCTCATCGCACGCGCATTCTTCGGAACGTCGGTGACGACGGTCGGCTCGTAAAAGAAGCCTTTGTTGCCGATGCGGTTGCCGCCTGTTGCAACCTTCGCGCCTTTGGACACGGCATCCTGCACCATCTGCTCAATCGCCTCGACGCGGCGCGGATTAGCCAATGAACCCATCCGCGAGTCCTTGTCCATGCCGTTGCCGACTTTCACCTTCTTGGTGTTGGCGACGAACTGCTCGATAAACTTGTCGTAAACGCCCTCCTGAACCATGAAGCGTGTCGGCGAAATACAGACCTGACCGGCGTTGCGATATTTCGCACCCGCCATGATTTTAGCCGCCGCATCGACGTCGGCGTCGTTGAACACGATCACCGGCGCGTGGCCGCCAAGCTCCATGGTCGCGCGCTTCATATGCAGTCCCGCAAGCGCAGAAAGCTGCTTGCCGACACTCGTAGAGCCGGTGAAGGAAATCTTGCGAATGGTCGGATGCGGAATGAGATATTCGGAAATCTCCGAAGGCACGCCGTAGACGAGATTGACGACGCCGGGAGGCGTGCCTGCATCGACGAAGGCACGGATCAGTTCGGCAGGTGAAGCCGGCGTTTCTTCCGGCGCCTTGACGATGATCGAACAGCCGGCGGCGAGAGCTGCCGAAAGTTTACGGACGACCTGATTGATCGGAAAATTCCAGGGCGTAAACGCCGCGACCGGTCCGACCGGGTCCTTGATCGCCAATTGATAGATGCCCGGCCCACGCGCTGGAATGTAGCGGCCATAAGAGCGCTTGCCTTCCTCGGCGAACCACTCGATCACATCCGCCGCCGCCAACGTCTCGCCCTTGGCTTCGACCAGCGTCTTGCCCTGCTCTGCCACCATCAGCTCGGCGATCATGTCCGCGCGCTCACGCATCAGCGCGGCCGCTTTGTGCATAACTTTTGCGCGATCGAACGCCGATACGGCGCGCCAGACCTTGAAGCCCTTCGCGGCAGCCGCCAGCGCCTCGTCGAGGTCAGCCTTTTCGGCGTGCGCAACAGTGCCGATGGCATCTTCGGTTGCCGGGTTGATAACCGAAATGGTTTTGCCGGAATTGCTCGCGCGCCATTTGCCGTCGATGTGAAGCTGTACGTTGGGATATGCCACGCCGGTCTCCTCAGGTTGTTCTGCTTTGTTGGTGGGAATGGATAGTCCTCGCTTGGGCAAGGTCAAGGGGTTCCTTCAGCGCGGCAGGCCCGCATTCATGAAGCTGTCATTGCCCGGCATCAATGAATGCTCGGCACCGCGCCAAACTTGTTCTTGGTGAGATCGCTCTTTGTTTCATCGACCCGCACGGTCATGATGAATTTGCCTTCTTCCAGATGCTTGTCCAGCACTTCCGAATTGCGATGCAGCCAGCTAATGCCGGCGCCGTCCGACGCATCGATTGCAAGATCAAGAGTAATCTTGGTGGATGCCAGCCGGTCTTCGATAGCGGCAAGCAGGCTTTCGACGCCTTCGCCGGATTCAGCGGACACCAAGAACACCGGCCGATCCGATGCACGGCGCGCAGCAATGTTTGTGAGGTTTTCGCGCTCGGCAGGCTCGAAGCGGTCGATCTTGTTCCAGACCTCGATGATGCGCTGACCGTTTTCCGGATCGATATCGAGTTGGCGCAACACGGCATCGACATCACGCTGCTGCGCGTCGGTATCCTCATGCGAAATATCGCGGACGTGAAGGATGACGTCAGCCTGCATGACCTCCTCCAGTGTGGCACGGAACGCAGCCACCAGCATGGTCGGAAGGTCCGAGATAAACCCGACAGTGTCCGACAGCATCGCCTTGCCGCCATGTGGCAGCGTCAACGCGCGCAGGGTCGGGTCAAGCGTTGCAAACAGCATGTCGGCGGCCTGAACGTCGGCACGTGTCAGCCGATTGAACAGCGTCGATTTCCCGGCATTAGTATACCCGACAAGCGCCACCACGCGGTACGGAACACGCTGCCGCCCTTCCCTGTGCAGGCGGCGTGTGGCCTGCACCTTCTTGATTTCCTGTTCGATGCGCGTGATGCGATCTCCAATCAAACGCCTGTCGGCTTCGATCTGGGTTTCGCCTGGACCACCCATGAACCCAAAGCCGCCGCGCTGTCGCTCAAGATGCGTCCAGGATCTCACCAGCCGGCTGCGTTGATAATTCAAATGCGCAAGTTCAACCTGAAGCGAGCCCTCACGCGTTTTTGCGCGACGGCCGAAAATTTCCAGAATGAGGCCCGTGCGGTCGAGAACCTTGACGCCCCATTCCTTTTCGAGGTTACGCTGTTGAATCGGCGACAGCGAACAATCCATCACGACGAGGTCGGCAGCGTTGCCCTTGATGAGCGCGATCATTTCCTCGACCTTGCCCTTGCCGAGGAATGTCGCCGGACGAATATCGTTGAGCGGCGCCACAACCGCTTCGGTCACAATCAGATCGATTGCACGTGCCAGACCGACCGCTTCCTCAAGCCGCGCATCTGAATTGCGAATGGCATGGCTCGTGAGTGCGTCGTTGTCTCCGCGCCGAGCACGCTTATAGGGACCGATGACAAGCACCCGTCCCGTCGCGTCGTTTTGCGCCGCCTTCGGTCGGTCGGCGCCACCCTCGAAGATGCGAGGTTCCAAATCAGTTCAATCTCAAGCTGGTGCGTCCTCGCCGCCTTCAAACAACTGGATCGGAGCGCCCGGCATGATGGTCGAGATCGCATGCTTGTAGACAAGCTGCGAATGACCGTCGCGCCGAAGCAGAAGACAGAAATTGTCGAACCAGGTGACAATTCCCTGCAGCTTCACTCCATTGACCAGAAAGATTGTCAGGGGCGTTTTGGTTTTACGAACGTGATTGAGGAAGGTGTCCTGTAAATTCTGAGCGCGTTCTGCCGCCATTTTTTTGTCCCGCAGTCTCGTTGTTTCTTTTTATTTGGCCAAAACCCGCCCTTTACGGGTCGTCGGTCCGGCTGCCTGCGTTCCCTGAGATCCCCCTCCGGGTGCTGCAGCGCGATTAAACGGCAGGCCCGATTGATAGGCAAGGCCAGTCGGCGCCGCTGTCCGCACAGCGGAACGTCAAACGTCAGGAAAATGCCGAAAATCGATGAAATTGCTCCCGAAGTCTTTTAGCTAACGGCCCCGGTTTTCCGTCCCCAATCGACCGGCCATCGATAGTCACAACCGGCATCACAATCTGGCTGGAGGCCGTGACAAAGGCCTCGGCGGCCTCATAGGCCTCGGCAGGCGTGAATGGCCGCTCCTCAAAGCGCATCTGAAGCGACGCTATGGCATCCATCAGGACCGTACGGGTCACTCCGGCGAGGATTCCGGATTCGATCGAGCGAGAGATGATTTTGCCGTCTGCAGTTACGATCCACGCGTTGCTGGATGCGCCCTCGGTCACATAGCCATCGCCATCCACGAACCAGGCCTCATAGGCACCGCTCTCGCGCGCCTGCTGCTTGGCCAGAACGTTGGGCAATAGCGCAATCGACTTGATATCGACACGCGGCCAACGGTTTTCAGGAATAGTGATGACACCGATCCCGCGTGTAGCCGTCTCCTGATTTTTGTCGAAGCTCAGACTGCGCGCGGTAACGACGATAGCGGGTCGAACCGGCGGAACCGGAAACGCATGATCGCGCCGAGCGACACCGCGCGTGATTTGAAGATAGATGATCCCGTAGGTCACACGGTTGCGCCGCATCACCTCATGAATGACCACTTCAAGCGCGTTGAGCGGCATCGGCATCGCGATCC
>JAYVYQ010000237.1:0-14275 GCA_043784125.1 Afipia sp. | reverse complement strand
AAAAGACTGAGACGCGAATGTCAGGCCGGCGTTTTCTTCGGCCAGTAGCGATCCCGCAAATGCCGCTTCACCAGTTTGCCGGTCGGCGTGCGCGGCAGCTCCGCCTCGAAGTCCACGCTTTTCGGGCATTTGATCGGCGACAGATGCTTGCGGCAAAATAATATCAAGTCCGCCTCTAACGTCTTGCCGGCCATCGTCATGTCGTGCGGCTGCACCACGGCTTTGACTTCCTCGCCCATCTCCTCGTTCGGAACGCCGAACACCGCGACATCCGCCACCGCCGGATGCGAGATCAGAATGTCCTCGGTTTCCTGCGGGTAGATATTTACGCCGCCGGAAATAATCATGTAGGCCTTGCGGTCGGTGAGATAGAGAAAGCCTTCGCCGTCGAGATAGCCGACATCGCCAATGGTGGACCAGCCCTTGGCGTTGTAGGCGCGTTTGGTTTTGTCGGGATCGTTATGATAGGCGAATTGCGGGCCTTCGGCGAAATACACGCCGCCGATTTCGCCGACCGGCAACTCATTGTCGTCATCGTCCACAATCTTGATCTTGCCGACCACGGCTTTACCCACGGTACCGCGATGCGTCAGCCATTCTTGTGAATTCGACACAGTGACGCCATTGCCTTCGGAGCCCGCGTAATATTCGACGATGATCGGACCCCACCAGTCGATCATTCTGGCCTTGATCTCGACCGGGCAGGGCGCGGCCGCGTGGATCGCGGATTTTAGCGACGTCACATCGTATTTCGCACGAACCTCATCCGGCAGTTTCAGCATGCGGACGAACATTGTCGGCACCAGTTGCGAAACATTGGCGCGATGTTGTTCGACCAGCGCGAGATACAGCTCGGCGTCGAAATGCTCCATGATGATGGAGGTGCCGCCGAGCACGCCGACCATCATGTTGAAGCGCAGTGGAGCGGCGTGATAGAGTGGCGCGGGCGAGAGATAGATGCTCTCCGACGACATGCCGTACATGTCCACGCACAGAAGTTTCAGGAATGCGTTCGGCACGATGATCGACGTTTCCGCCGCGACGCGCTTGACGCCTTTGGGCCGCCCGGTGGTGCCGGACGAATACAGCATGTCGAAACCGGCGCTCTCATCTGCAATGGGCGTCTCGGGCTGCTTCGCGGTTTCCGCGTCCCAAGAGCGAAAGCCATCGCGCGGATCGCCGGTCATGAAGAAAATCGTGCCGGGTGCGCCGGCCATCAGCGGCACGACGGCGTCGGCGCATGTCGGTGTGGTGATGAGAATCTTCGCGCCGCAATCCTTGACGATATAGGCGATCTCCTCGGCGGTGAGATAGCGGCTGATCGCCGTGTAATAGAGACCGCTGCGTTGGGCGGCCCAGCAGATTTCCATGAAGGCAAGCGTGTTCTCCATCAGGAACGCGATGTGGTCGCCGCGTTTCAGGCCAAGCGCGCGGAACAGATGCGCGCCCTGGTTCGAGCGCTCATCCAGCTGGCGATACGTGATGGCCGCGCCGGATTTCGCCATTCGATAGGCGACTTTATCCGGCGTGGACTTTGCGTGGATCGAGGGGTGCGTCATGACGCGTCGGCCCGCGCGATCAGAGCCGCTCGACAATCGTGACGTTGGCCATGCCGCCGCCCTCGCACATCGTCTGCAAGCCGTAGCGCTTGTTGCGTTGCTTGAGCGCGTTGACGAGCGTGGTCATCAGCTTGGTGCCAGAGCCGCCGAGCGGATGGCCGAGCGCAATCGCGCCGCCGTTGACATTGAGGCGCGCGGGGTCCGCGTTGGTGTCTTTCAGCCATGCTGTCGGCACCGAGGCGAACGCTTCGTTGACCTCGAACAGGTCGATGTCGTCGATCGACATGCCTGCCTTCTTCAATGCGCGATGCGTCGCAGGCAGCGGCGCTTCCAGCATGATGACGGGATCGTGGCCGATCATGGTCATGTGATGAATCCGCGCCATTGGCTTAATGCCCAGCGACTTCAATCCCTTTTCATTCACGATCATCACGCCCGATGCGCCGTCGCAAATCTGGCTGGCGCTAGCGGCTGTGATGCGTCCGCCCTCCGCAATCAATTTGACGCCCCGAATGCCGTCGAGTGTCGCGTCGAAACGAATGCCCTCGTCGATGGTGTGCGTATCGGTCGAGCCGTCCTCGCGTGTGATCTTCAGCGGAACGATCTCATCCTTGAAGCGGCCTGCCTGCGTGGCCGCAATCGCCTTCTGGTGGCTGTCGTAGGAATATTGATCGAGTTCGTCTTTCTCGATGTTGTATTTCTTGGCCATCATTTCGGCACCGGGAAACTGGCTGAACTGGACATTTGGATAACGTTTTTGAATGTTCGAGCTCATATAGGTCCCGTACCCGTTCTTGAACGGCAGAGATGCGGTAAGTCCTATCGGCACCCGCGTCATGCCCTCGACGCCCGCTGCAATCACGATATCCATCGCGCCGGACATCACCGCCTGTGCGGCGAAATGCAGCGTCTGCTGCGACGAGCCACATTGCCGGTCGACCGATGTGCCGGGCACGCTTTCGGGAAGTTTCGATGCGAGCACTGCGTTGCGCGCGACATTGTTGGACTGCTCACCGGTCTGCATGACGCAACCCATGATGACGTCCTCGACTTGCGCGGGGTCCGCGCCTGAGCGTTCCACCAGTGCATCGAGCACGGAGGCCGCGAGATCGACCGGATGCCAGCCCGCGAGACGGCCTCCTTTGCGGCCACCTGCGGTGCGCGCTGCAGCGACGATATAGGCTTCGGCCATGATGGTCTCCCGGTGTCGTTCTTGATTGTTGGCCGAAATTAGAGTGCCGCCGCCGCGTCCAGTCAATCGTTCAATTAAAACTTGAGCCAGCACCGAACATCCAGTTAGCTGGCATACAAGCGGATGGCAGGTATCACGCTCAACTTTGAGACTCGCATCATTGCATGGGCATGCTAGGAAAATGACCAAAAGCAAGAACAACCGGCTCGGGAGAAACGGATGAAGGAGCGAACGGCGGCAAGCGGGCCGCTGCGTGGCGTGCGCGTGATCGAGTTCGCCGGCATCGGGCCGGGACCGTTCGCGTCGATGCTGCTCTCCGACATGGGTGCGGATGTCGTAGCCATTGCGCGGCCCGGACAAGGCAAGCGCGATGCGCGGGATTTCGTCAATCGCGGACGGTGCGTGATCGAACTGGATTTGAAAAATCCGTCCCATGTCGCGCAGGCACTCGATCTGATCGCCGCCGCCGATATTCTGATCGAGGGGTTTCGTCCGCAGGTGATGGAGCGGCTTGGGCTCGGACCGGACATTGCGCTCAAGCGAAATCCGCGTCTGGTTTACGGTCGCATGACCGGCTGGGGTCAGGAAGGGCCGCTGGCGCAATCCGCCGGTCACGACATCAATTATATCGCCATTACGGGCGCGCTGGATTCTTTCAGGTCGTGCGACGGCGACACTGTGTCGCCGCTCAATCTCGTCGGAGATTACGGCGGCGGTGCGCTGTATCTCGCGGTCGGCGTTCTGGCAGGCGTGATCGAAGCGCGCACCTCCGGCAAAGGCCAGGTCGTCGATGCCGCGATGTGCGACGGTGTCTCCAGCATGCTGACGCTGTTTCACAGCATGCACGCGATGGGACGCTGGACCGATCAGGCGCGCACCAATTTGCTCGATGGCGGCGCGCATTTCTATCGCACTTATGAATGCAAGGACGGACGCACCATGGCGGTCGGCGCGCTGGAGCCGCAATTCTATGCGGAGTTGCGCAGGCTGGCGGGGCTTGGCGCCGATTACGACGATCAGATGAATCGCGCCCAATGGCCATCGCTGCACGACAAGATGGCGGACGTTTTCAAAACAAAAACACGCGACGAGTGGTCAAAGATATTCGACGGCACCGATGCGTGCGTTGCGCCCGTGATCGAAATGTTCGATGCGCCGTCGCACCCACATCTGGCCGCGCGCAAGACATTCGTCGATGCGGAGGGTGGCGTGCAGCCGGCACCCGCGCCCCGATTCTCACGCACGCCGTCGGCCATTCAAAGTTCGGCGGCGGCACCGATAACGACTGCCGATGACATTCTCTCTCAATGGTCGAAGCATGCTTCGGCCAAAGCGTCCTAAAATTCAAAACTCTTAACCAGCGACAGGAAACGCAAATGCAACTCAAGGATATTTCAGTTCTCATCACCGGCGGCGGATCGGGTCTCGGCGCTGCAACCGCGCGTGCCATGGCTGCGAAAGGCGCCAAGGTCGCGGTGATCGACATGAACAAGGAAGGCGCGGAAGCTGTTGCAGCCGAGATCAAGGGTCTCGCGCTGGTCGGCGACGTCTCCGAAGAAGCGCCCGTCAAGGAAGGCATCGCTAAGGCTGAAGCCGCACACGGCATCATCCGCGTGCTGGTGAATTGTGCCGGTATCGGCGGGGCGATCAAGACCGTCGGCAAGAACGGCGCTTATCCGCTCGATCACTTCAACCGCATCGTCAAGGTCAACCTGATCGGCACGTTCAATTGCATTCGGCTGGTTGCCGAGCGCATGCAGACGGCTCCGCCGATCGGCGAGGAGCGCGGCGTGTGCATCAACACCGCGAGCGTCGCGGCCTATGATGGCCAGATCGGTCAGGCGGGGTATTCCGCATCCAAAGCAGGCATTGTCGGCCTGACGCTTCCGGTGGCGCGCGATCTTGCCTCGCTCAACATCCGCGTGATGACGATTGCGCCGGGTCTTTTTCTGACGCCGCTGCTCAAGGGATTGCCGCAGGAAGCGCAGGACAGTCTCGGCAAGCAGGTGCCGCATCCGGCGCGGCTCGGCGATCCGAAGGAATACGCCAATCTCGCCGTCCACATCGTCGAGAACCCGATGCTCAATGGCGAAGTCATTCGTCTCGACGGCGCGATCCGCATGGCGCCACGCTGATGAATTTCGATTTCTCCGACGAGCAGAAGCAATTGCGCGACGAGGCACGGCGCTTTCTCTCTGAGCGCTCCCCGCCGAAAGCAGTGCATGCGGTGCTGGACGGCAAGGCGCCTTACGACCGCGAGCTTTGGAAAGGTCTCGCCGAGATGGGTTTTCTCGGCGTTGCGATCCCCGAGCAATTCGGCGGCGCGGGCGCGGGGCATCTTGAGTTGTGCGTGATCGCCGAGGAAATGGGCCGTGCAATTGCGCCCGTTCCATTCGCATCCACAATCTATCTCGCGACTGAAGCGATCATGCTCGCAGGCAGCGATGCGCAGAAAGCCAAGTGGCTGCCGAAAATCGCGTCGGGCGACGCCATCGGCACGCTGGCGCTATTCGAGGGTGCCGGCAATCCGTCGCACAAGGCGATCAAGCTTGCTGCTTCCAGTGGCGCGATCTCCGGCAAAAAATCTCCGGTGCCGGATGGTGCGATTGCGGATTTTGCCATTGTCGCCGCGCGTACCGCGTCAACCGGGCGTGAAACCGACATCGGACTGTTCATCGTCGATCTCTCGGGAGACGGCGTGCAGCGCAAATCGCTCGGCAACCTCGATCAATCGCATAATCAGGCGGAGATACTTTTCGACAAGTGCAAGGCCGAACCGCTCGGTGCCGCCAACGAAGGCTGGAGCATTGTCACCCGCGTGTTGGACCGCGCAGCCGTGCTGATGGCGTTCGAGCAGGTCGGCGGTTCGGATCGCGCGCTCGAGATGGGGCGAGATTACGCGCTGGATCGCGTTGCGTTCGGCCGTCCCATCGGGTCGTTTCAGGCGGTGAAGCACATTCTCGCCGACATGTATGTGTCGGCCACGCTCGCGCGCTCCAATTGTTATTACGGTGCATGGGCGCTCTCCACCAACGCGGCCGAATTGCCGGAAGCCGCCGCCACCGCGCGCATCAGCGCCACGCAGGCGTTCCAGCATTGCGCCAAGAACAACATTCAGGTGCATGGCGGCATGGGCTTCACCTGGGAATACGATTGTCATCTTTATTATCGGCGCGCCAATGCGCTCGCTCTGTCGCTCGGCAGTCTGTCGTACTGGGAAAACCAGTTGATCGACCGCATGCGCTTCCGCAACGCCAGTTAAAGGTACTGACATGAATTTCGACGACACACCGCAGGAAGCGGCATTTCGTGCCGAGGCGCGCGCATGGATCGACGCCAACGCGCCGAAGCATCTTGAGCCGGAACTGTCGCAGCCGACCGTCGGCCGCATCAGGCTCAAGGGCAGCGACATCCTCGTTGAATCGAAGAAATGGCAGAAGAAAAAAGCCGAGGCCGGTTGGGCCTGCCTGCATTGGCCGAAGGAATTCGGCGGTCGCGGCGCGACACCTATCGAGCGTGTGATCTGGCAGCAGGAAGAAGGCTTCTACGGCAAACTTGAAGGCGTGTTCCTGATCGGTCAGGGCATGTGCGGCCCGACGCTGATGGCCTTCGGCAGCAACAGCGACAAAAAGTGGCATCTTCCGCCGCTCGCCTCCGGCGAGCATGTGTGGTGCCAGTTGTTTTCCGAACCGGCCTCCGGCTCGGATGTCGCGGGACTTCGCACGCGCGCGGAAAAGAAGGGCGACGACTGGATTATCAACGGCCAGAAGGTCTGGACCACCGGCGCGCATTTTTCCGACTACGGCATTGTCATCACGCGCACCGATCCTACGCTGCCCAAGCACAAGGGCCTGACGATGTTCTGGTTCGACATGAAGTCGCCGGGCGTCGACGTGAAGCCGATCAAGCAGGCCAACGGCCAGTCGGAATTCAACGAAGTTTATTTCACCGATGTGAAAATTCCGGATTCACAGCGCCTCGGCGCGGTCAATGACGGCTGGAATGTTTCGCTGACCACGCTAATGAATGAGCGCATGTCGATCGGCGCGCGGCAGTCGACCGGATTTCCCGAATTGTTTGCGTTCTGCAACGACCTCATGTTGGAAGACGGCCCCGCCATCGACGACAAGAATGTGCGTTCGAAACTCGCAAGCTGGGCCGTGAGGGCCAGCGGGTTGAAATACACCAGCTATCGGTCGATCTCGGCGCTCTCCAAGGGCGATCGTCCGGGCCCGGAAAATTCCATCGGCAAGCTCGTCGCAGGCACCATGTTGCAGGACATCGCCACCTACGCGATGGATTTGCAGGGCGCGGCCGGCGTGCTGACGGGTGACGACAGTGTTGCGGTCGACGGCCAGTTCCAGTCGATCCTGCTGCGTGCGCCGTCGGACCGCATCGCGGGCGGCACCGATGAAATCCTGCGCAACATCATCGCCGAGCGCGTGCTGGGATTGCCGCCCGATATTCGCGTCGACAAGGATGTGCCGTTCAATGCCATCCCAACGCGCGGGCGCTCGTAACATGGCAAGCGATCTGGACGTTGTCGAAAAATTACTGGCCGCGCGTTATTCGTGCCGCTTATTCAAGCCGGAATCCGTGCCGCGCGCGACCATCGAGCGCTTGCTGAACGCTGCACAGAAAACCGCGTCGTGGTGCAACAGCCAGCCCTGGCAAGTGACGATCTTTAGCGGTGACGCCGCGCGCAAATTCGGCGAAGACATGTATAACGCCGCGAGCGAGGGCGGGCATGGAGCGAGCGACTTCCCGTTTCCGCGCGAATATAAAGGCGTCTATCTCGACCGCCGCCGCGAAAGCGGATTTCAGCTCTACAATGCGCTCGGCATCGCGCGCGGCGACAAGGCTGCCTATCAGAAGCAGATGCTGGAGAATTTCCGCTTCTTCGGTGCACCGCATGTGGCGATCATCACAAGCGATGAGGCGCTCGGTGACTATGGCGCAATCGATTGCGGCGGCTATGTGAGCAATTTCATGCTGGCCGCGCAGGCGGCAGGTCTTGCGACCATTCCGCAGGCCGCACTGGCCGGGCATTCGGATGTGGTGCGCAAGCACCTCGGCGTCGGCGACGACCGCCGCGTGGTTTGCGGAATTTCGTTCGGGTTTGCGGACGCGGCTCATCCGGCCAACAGCTATCGCACTAGCCGCGCAACGATACCCGAAGCGGTCACCTTCATCGGCGGCTAACCGGAACCGGGCCGAATCAGATGGAACCGGCAGGTTGCCGAATCGCCTCTATATAAGATGAATGCCAGCCGCGATCCGCCGGGGTGGTTAACCTTGCGTTAGGAATTCCCATTGCATCCTTCGGAAACGGAGAATTCCAATGTGGTCCAGCCGCACAGCCTTTGAGAACGATGCCTGCCCGGTCGGCGATGAACTGCTCGGCAGTCTTTATCGCGCCAGCGAGCACGGCCTTTCGGAACTGGTGGAATCGGTATCGCCTGACGTGCGCGCAATGCTCGCGCTGTTCTGCTACCGCCGCAATCATCTGCACTCGATGGGTGTCGCCATCGCGGCGACCTGCACCCAACGCGATCTGGTCGAGCAGGGCGGCGTCGTCGGCTCGACGTTGTTTGCTATGTCGCGCGAAGCGCCGTCCACAACACCGTCCGTGTCGGCTTACGGCAAGCGCACCATCACGCTCTCGACCAAGCCGCTCAGTACGTTCGCGGACGTCGAAGACGACATGGACGACGAGCCTGCACAGATGACGGCGTAACTGACGAACCTGTCATTGCCGGGAGTGACCCGGAAATCCAACTTTCAGAACTTTTCCTTGTCAGATGGATGCGCGGGTCAAGCCCGCGCATGACGAAAGCTAAGCCAAAGCCGCAAGACCGAATCTGCGCCGCGCCATCGTGCATTCGGCGTCGCCCGGCATGCATGTCCGGCAGACTTCGGGCCGCACGTCGTAAATTCCGCACGCCGTCGCTTTCCCGACTTCGCCATTCAGCGCGCCGCATCGGTCGCCGTCGCAGCGCATGCCCGACAGCCGGTCGTTAACGAGCGTCGCCGGAATGAGATCGAGCGCGGCGTCGTCTTCGGTCGTAAAGCGCGGCCAGTTGCTCGAATAGGAACAACACGCGCCGCAACTCTGGCAGGGACTTGATGTCTCGTTCATGGCCCGGTTAAAGCACGCGACCGTCAGCTTCGCGAGAGCTGCTTTTTCAATTCGGCAATTTCGGCTTCAAGCGCTGCGATCCGCGCGTCGCGTTGACCCACCACGGCGGCCACATCCGCAACATCGAGTTTCTGCGGAATGTGCTGCGGGCAGTTGCTGTCCCACGCCGAGATCTTGAACAGGATCGCCTGCTCGGGCTTGGCCTTGTAGTCCCGCGGCATCAATGAGGCGACCAGCGCCGGATCGTCCTCGACCACGCGGGCGTCGCCCCAGATCTTGATGCGGCGGCGATGCACATAGTCGATCAGGAAAATATACGCCTTCGGGTTCTCGGCAAGATTGCCCTGCGTGATGTATTGCCGGTTGCCGCGAAAATCCGCGAAGGCCAATGTTTGTTTGTCGAGGATTTTGATGAATTCTGCTGGCCCACCGCGATGCTGGATATAAGGCTGGCCCTGCGCGTTGGCGGTCGCCAGAAAGAAGCTGGTCTGCTCGCCGATGAAGGACGCGAGCGCCGCGTCGATCTCGGTCTGCCAGCCGCCATTTTGTTCGACGCGCGCATAGGCGTCGCGCGAACCCTTGCGCGATTGGATGTCCTTCACGGTGGGCGTGAAGGCGACGTCGCTTGGGAAAATAGGGGCGGTGGACATGAGCGGGCCTGCGACCGGGTTCTTGGGCATATGGAACCAAGATAGGCCGGGTTTTGGCCGGGACAACGCCTGCGGGCGTCTGCCGCGATCAATTAAACAGGCTTGGTTTTCAGGAGCATGAATGTCGCATTGGCGCGCGCGCAGGGTTCGCCATCCGCCGTGACAAGACATTGCGCAAAGCAGATCGAGCCGCCGAGCTTGACGAAATCGGTCTCCACCGCGAGCCATTGGCCGATATTTGCCGAAGCCAGATAATCCACATTTAGGCTGATCGTCACAAGACGTTGCGGCTCTTTCATCTGCACGCTGCAGCTCAACCCCATCGCGTTATCGGCGAGCGTTGCGATTAGGCCGCCGTGGACGATGCCGCGTGAGTTGGTGTGCGGTTTGGCCAGCCGCAATCCGATGATGACGGCGTCGGCGGTCGCCCTTGAAAAGATCGGCTCCCACGGTTCGGTGAGAGGACTGCTGCGCGGATGACGCGCAAAGCCGTCTGGAATGTTTTGCGGAATGTCTGTCGCGCTCATGCTTTGACTTAGCGCGATTGCGATTCGCATTCACTGGGAATGTTCGTTTGAAACGAAATGATTTGCGCGTTTCAAACGCGCATCAATACGGCAGCCCGACATAGTTCTCGGAAAGTGCCGCTGTCGCCGCCTCAGAGCTGACGAGATAATTGAGTTCGGCATTTTGAATCCGCGCACTGAAGGCATCGGTATCCGGGAAGCGATGCAGGATCGACGTCATCCACCACGAGAACCGTTCCGCCTTCCACACCCGCGCGAGCGCGCGGCGGGAATAGTCGTCGATTCCCGCTGCGGATTTTTCGCCGTAAAACTCACGCAGCGCCGTTGCGAGATAGTGAACATCGCTGGCGGCGAGATTGAGCCCCTTGGCGCCGGTCGGCGGCACGATATGGGCGGCGTCGCCTGCGAGAAACAATCTGCCGAACCGCATCGGCTCGGCGACGAAACTTCTCAAGGGCGCGATGCTTTTCTCGATCGACGGGCCGCTCACGAGATGATCGACGGCTTCCTGATCGAGACGCCGCTTCAATTCGTCCCAGAATTTATTATCCGGCCAGTTGTCGATGTGGTCGTCCAGCGCGCATTGGACGTAATAGCGGCTGCGGGTCTGCGAGCGCATCGAGCACAGCGCAAAGCCGCGTTCGTGATTGGCGTAAATCAGTTCGGGCGATACCGGCGGCGTTTCCGAAAGAATGCCGAGCCAGCCGAACGGATACACCCGCTCGAAAATCTTGATCGCGTCCACCTTCACGCTGGCGCGGCTGACGCCGTGGAAGCCGTCGCAGCCCGCGATGAAATCGCATGCGATCTCATGTGTGACGCCGTCCTTGACGTAACGTACGCGAGGCGCGGTGCCGTCGAAATCGTGCAGGCTGACATTGTCGGCATCAAAGACGATTTTCAGTCCGGCCTTGTCGCGCGCGTCCATCAGGTCGCGGGTGACTTCGGTCTGTCCGTAAATCGTGACGGTCTTGCCGCCGGTCGCATGCATCATGTCGATCCGGTGCCGCGCGCCGCCGAAGGCCAGTTCGATGCCGTCGTGAATCAGTCCTTCGTGATGCAGGCGCTCGGCAACGCCAACTTCCTCAAGCAGCCCGACCGTACCCTGTTCGAGCACGCCGGCACGAATTCGCCCCAGCACGTAGTCGCGATCCTTGCGCTCGAGAACGATGGTCTCGATGCCGTAGGTATGCAGCAACTGGCCGAGAAGCATGCCGGCCGGTCCAGCACCGATAATCGCAACCTGTGTTCGCACCGCCTGCTCCCGGCCTTTTCGCTGTGTCTCGGAAGCCTTTGATGCGTCAAGGTAACGCGATCGGGCGACCGGTGCGACTATGCCATAAAATAACGGGTTGATATATCAACGATGGGCGGCGCGGAAACGGCCATCCAGATACCGCCGTTTCCGAACTAAAGGGTGCAGCGCAAACCGCGTCGCTCCATTGACTCACCCCTCTATCATTATACTGTATAACTATCTGTCGGACTATTCTGCCAAAAATTGAAAAACCTTGAGGGGAGGACTGCATGAATAAATTGACGATGAAAGCCGTCGTTATCGCGGCGTCGGTCGCATTGCCGGGCGCCATGTCGGCGGCAATGGCGCAGGACATCACTGTCGGCGTCACATTGAGCACGACGGGTCCGGGCGCGGCACTCGGCGTACCAGAGAAGAACGCGATGGAGTTCGTGCCGACCGAAATCGGCGGCGTAAAGATCAAGACCATCGTGCTGGACGACGCCGGCGATCCGACCAACGCGACCACCAATGCGCGCCGCTTCGTCACCGAATCCAATGCCGACGTGATTATCGGCTCGTCGACAACGCCGCCTTCGATCGCGACGTCGACGGTTGCCAACGAAGTCGGCGTTCCGCATTTCAGTCTTGCGCCGATCCCGATAACCCCGGCACGCGAAAAGTGGACAGCCGTGATGCCGCAACCGGTCTCGATCATGGGCCAGGTGCTCTACGAGCACATGAAGAAGAACAACATCAAGACGGTCGGCTTCATCGGCTTCTCGGATTCCTACGGCGATCTGTGGATGAACGATCTGAAGACGCAGACCGGAGCCATGGGCGGAATTTCAATCGTTGCCGAAGAACGCTTCGCGCGTCCCGATACGTCGGTGACGGGTCAGGTGCTCAAGCTGGTCGCCGCCAATCCCGACGCAATTCTGATTGCAGCTTCGGGCGCCGCAGCAGGCATGCCGCAGATCGAACTTCGCGACAAAGGCTATAAGGGTTTGATCTACCAGACCCATGGCGCGGCCGCGATGGACTTCATCCGCATCGCAGGCAAAGCCGGTGAAGGCGTCATCATGGCGGCTGGCCCGGTGATGGCTCCGGAAGGTCAGCCCGACAGCGCGCTGACCAAGAAGCCCGGCATGGCGCTCGATACCGCCTATGAGGCGAAGTTCGGCGCCAACACCCGCAGCCAGTTCGCGGGCCACATGTACGACACCTTCGAGGTTCTCAAACGCGTCATTCCGGTGGCTCTGAAAAAAGCTAAGCCCGGCACGCCTGAATTCCGCGAGGCCATTCGTCAGGCGCTCCTGAGCGAGAAGGAAATTCCCGCAAGTCAGGGCGTGTATAATTTCACCGAGAAGGATCGTTTCGGAACGGACGACCGTTCGCGCATCATCCTGACGGTGAAGGACGGCAAGTACGTCGTCGTCAATTAAGCGGTTGAACTAATGCGAGATGGCCGGGATCTGTCCCGGCCATTTTCGTTTCTGCGCCACGCGCATGCGCTACGCGATTCCGACGACCTCGATGCCGTCGGACTTGCCGCGAATGTCTCGGACTCCGAGGACGTGAAGCGGAATCGGCGGGGCGGCCTTGAACCGCGCAATCGCAGCCTGTGACGCGAGAAACCCGCCGTCCACGTCGCGGCTGAGTTCTTCAAGGCGCGCGGCCGTGTTCATGACATCTCCATTGAAGACAATGGCGCGTTTAATGTCGCCGATCTCGCCGATGATCACGGGCCCGAAATGAAGGCTTCCGCGGATTCGCGGAGCCGCGCCAAATTCACTCTCGAACCGGCTCTGTAGCCGCTCGAGTGTGGCGCGCATCGCCAGAAAGCAGCGCAGCGGCCGGCAATCGATGGCCCCGGTTTCCTCCGGCCATGTCACGATGATTTCGTCCCCGACATAGTCCAGAATTTCGCCCCGGTAATCCACCACCGATGCGGTCAGGGTGCGGAATGTCTTGTCGAGAAAACGATGAATCCCCAAGCCGCCCAAGCGTTCGGCGAGAGCGGTCGATCCCGCGATGTCGACGAACAGCACGAAGCGGTTTTCCTCGACCGGCGCGTGATAGCGTCCGGTCACCAAATTGAGCAGCGTGTTCCGGCCGATGATGTTGGTGATTGCAAACACGAGGTTGAGAACAACTGAAACCACGCCCGAAAAAATAACAGCGTCCCAAAAGCCGTCGGTGGTCGGATCAGGAGTAATCCCGTAAATCCGAACGCCAATCTGGAAGTACTGGATCGGAATAATAACGGCGGCGTAGAAAGCGCTGCGCACCGCGAGGCTCGCGGTAAACGGCAATGCTCCGAGCCAGTCGCGCAAAGGTCCCGATGCGGAAAAAATCTCGAACGCGCCGATCGCAGCGCTGATAAGGATGCCGTAGGTCATGCCGATCAGCAAGCGCGACGGCGAGAATCCTCCATTGGCAATGATGAAGACGGTTCCTCCTGCGAGGCCTGCAAGCAGGATCGCCGCGAACATGCGGAGTTTTCGCTCCGACCTTGCATCCATACCGAGCCGCCCCGCAAGAAGATGTTGCCGGAGCCAGTATCGGCCAAAACGGAGAAGATTGTTAGAGGATGAAAGCGCTTAAAGCGCGCTGGACTTGTCGTGTTGAAATCCGAGATAGCTCGCCGCCACGCGCTGATCGCTGGCGATCTCCTTGGCCGAACCGTTCATGATGAACTCGCCAAGCTCCATCACATAGGCGCGATCCGCAATCGCGAGTGCGGCGCGGGCGTTCTGCTCGACCAGCAACACCGACACGCCCGCCTCACGCAATTCGCCGACGATGCGGAAAATATCCGCCACGATCAGCGGTGCCAGTCCGAGACTCGGCTCATCGAGCATCAGCAGTTTCGGCTGACCCATCAGCGCGCGGCCCATCGCCAGCATCTGCTGTTCGCCGCCGGACAGCGTGCCCGCAAGCTGGGTGCGGCGTTCCTTGAGGCGCGGAA
>JAYVYQ010000236.1:0-2799 GCA_043784125.1 Afipia sp. | reverse complement strand
CGCCGAGGAGATGGAAGCGGCGCTCGCCGATCACGCCGCGTTCACCCAGGTGCAGCGGCAGTTGGTCGGGGCTTACTTTCTCAACGAGTATTCGTTTGAAGCCTCGGCGTTGTTCAATCCGAGCATCGTCGCCCATCCGGATCAGTCCGGTATGCCCGACGGCAGTCTTCGCTTCGTCCTGAGCCTTCGCGCCGTTGGCGAAGGGCACATATCCTCGCTGACATTTCGATCCGGGTCGATCGCCTCGGACGGAACCGTGAAGGTCGATCCCACGGCCCGGCTCGCCTCAAGCCCCGACATCGTCAAGCTCCCATCGGGCCCAGGCGGAGATGTCGTCGAGGTAACCTTCAGCAGCACTGAAGAAATAAGCGAACGGGTCATCTTTCCCGTCACTGAGTCGCAGTTGAACGGAATCGAAGACGCCCGGTTCGTACAGTTCGACGACAATGGTCGGAGCATCTACTATGCGACCTATACGGCCTACAGCGGAAGGGCGATCCGGTCGGAGCTGATCGAGACATCCGATTTCTTATCGTTCCGGCTGTCGGCGTTGAAAGGTAACGCGGCCCGGAACAAGGGCATGGCGCTGTTTCCCAGGAAGATCGACGGCAAGTACGCGATGATCGCCCGTCAGGACAACGAAAACCTCTATCTGATCTACTCGGACGATCTCTATACCTGGGATGGCGGCCTTCCGATCCTGAAGCCCGAATTCCCGTGGGAATTCGTCCAGATCGGCAATTGCGGATCGCCGATCGAGCTGGACGAAGGTTGGCTGTTATTGACGCATGGCGTCGGCCCGGTGCGCAAATATTCGATCGGGGCGGCGTTGCTCGACAAGAAGGATCCGTCGAAGGTCATCGGCCGCATGCGCGAGCCACTGCTGCGGCCCGATCCCTCCGAACGCGAGGGATACGTTCCGAATGTCGTTTATACCTGCGGCGCGATGCGGCACGGCGATAACATCATCTTTCCCTATGCCGTCTCCGATACGTTTTCCAATTTCGGCACGATCGACATACGCGCCTTGATGAGAGCCATGAAGTCCTGATCGCGGGCCGGTGCCCTCGCCTCCTCCTTTGTCTGCTTTGCGTGATCTCTACTTTTGCTGCTCGTCGTTGCGGAGCAGAATTTCGATGGTCGCGAAGATCAGCAGGAAGGCGAAGAACGCCAGGATGACGACAAAGTGCGGGATCCCGCCGGATTCGGACTCGGGCACGGGCGACGCCATCACCGGTTCGGATTTACGTTCGGTTTGGGCGCGCGGCACGACCTGCTCGATATCGATCCAGCGATGCAGCCAGTTTGCGGCAGCAGTACCGCCCGCGTCGGGCGCGCGAGCCGGCGCCTCATCAGGCAGCATTTCCGACATCGCTTCACGCCAATCGGGGCGACGGTTGCCGCGCGCGGCCTGTCGATCGACATTTGATTGATTTTTGCCAACGAGACGATGCCGGCCCGGCGTTGCGTCCCAGCAGTGGTTCGGTCCATGCCAGTAGAGATGCACGGAGCCATAGTGCTGGCGTGCCTCGCTCTGGCTCATGCAAGTGCTCGAGCCATGCGATGGCGCCGTCAACGCTGGTATCGACACAACAATCAACGCTGCAACAAATAACGCAACGCGCATGGAGTCGCTCCGTCCTGCACCCACACCAGACAGACGCCGCCGCGACTTCGAATCAATTCGCTAAAGTCTAAAAATTAATGAGCATCTAATTGTGGCGGATAGCAAAGGACAGTCTTGATGTCCTATTTGCGGTCATCGAAGCAAACGACCGCGCGAGCCGCAATCTTATCCAACTTTATCAATAGCCATCGCGTGCAATAATACATCAGACGATTCGGATTCGGCTGAATCATGACGACCGCGAGGTGACGGCAATGGCATTTTTCAGGCGCGAACTGGACCCGGTCGAACGCTTCGAAAATGCATTGAAGGAAAAGCTGGCGGCGCGGCAAAAGCTGGCCAACCAATCGGGCCTCACCGAAAAGGAACTTGCAGAGAAGCGTGCTGCGACCGAACGGCTGGCGGTGGCGGGCGCCAACAGCACCAAGCTCGATCGGGCGGAAGCCAGCATGCGTGCTGTCGAAGACCGCGCCAGGACGCTGCGTGCCGCGCTGGCCGAACTCGACGAACAGGTAGCCTCGGCTGAACGCGCCTGGAGTGAAGCCAAGGCGCAGCGCGACCGCAACGTCAGCGCCGACGCGATCGAAGCGATGGCGGCAGCCATCGAACGGGCCGCACCGGGATTCCAGGCCAGCGCCGCTGGCTTGATCGAGGCGGTGACGAAAAGTCCGGCGTCGATGCCGGAAGCCACAAGGTTCTCGACCAGCGTTGAGGCGGTGCGCCGCGAACTCGCTTCGGCGGTGGACCTGATCTGCTGGGAGCTGCGATCCGCCGCCGTGCGGGAGCGCGCCGGCAATGCCAACGTTGCCATATCGGCGCCATCAGAGACCGAGCAGCCCGCATCGACCGGGATCGAGCGGCAGATGATCTACACCCTCCATCCGCTACGGTGGCGGGAGGGCAGTGAGACCCGCCGGATTTCCGCCTTTGCCATGGTCGGGTTGCCAAAGGCGCTGCTGCCGGTGGCGCTACGGCATCACCACGTCGACTATCTCAATGCCAGACGCGTGCAGACCCTGATGCATCTCCACGGCAGCGGAGAACCGCATGGCGATCCCCTGCCCGACGATTCCTTGCTGGTCGATCTCGATGCGCTGCTGGCAGAAGAAGATCAGGGCACACAGGCTAATGTCGCACAGGCCTCGTGAAAGAAGGCACGCTTCAGGCCCTGC
>JAYVYQ010000235.1:0-3047 GCA_043784125.1 Afipia sp. | reverse complement strand
TTCTCGAAAAAGGTGACAACATAAAATCATTCAGCTACACACCCCGCTCAGGCCGATGCGTTCATTCTCATCGTCTGGTGGTCCAAGTCTCGGGAGGAGCCCTGGCGCGCACAAGCAGCGTCGCCCCGTTCAATCAAGGATAAATCCAAACGTTACGGGGAAAATATAGGGTCGACACAAGTTTGAGAGCGGGACTTCGGTCCCGCTCTTTTTTTGCGGCGTTACAGTGGAAAGCCCATCATCTGCGACAGCCGCTCGATGCTGAGATAGCCGCACGCATAGAGGAAGGCCATCACGCCGTACACGATGGCTGAGATGATTGTGGTCCAGATCATTTTTCGTCCCATGCCCGGCTTGCTCGGCGCGCCGGGGTCGGTGCCGGGAATGTCCTCGCCTTCTTCGCGCTGGCTGCGAATACCGAACGGCAGCGTCACAAACAAAACGATCCACCAGATCACAAAGTAAATCGCGAGAGCCGTTGAGATTGTGTAGGCCATAAATTACGCCTGCTCGATTTCGACGAGTGCGCCGGAAAAATCCTTCGGGTGCAGAAATAACACCGGCTTACCATGCGCGCCGATGCGCGGATTCCCGTCGCCGAGTACGTGCGCGCCTTCGGCGATCAGCGTGTCGCGAGCAGCGATGATGTCAGGCACCTCGTAACAGATGTGATGGATGCCACCATCGGCATTGCGTTCGAGAAATTTCGCGATCGGAGAGTCCTCGCCAAGCGGCTGGATGAATTCGATCTTGGTGTTGGGCAACGTCGCGAAAACGGTGATGACGCCATGCTCCGGCAGCGGCACCGCGCCGGAAATTTCCGCGCCGAATGCCTTGCCATAGATGCGCGCGGCCTTCTCGGCGTCCTTGACCGCAATGGCAACGTGATTGAGACGGCCCAGCATCATTACACCATCAGCACGTGAACATAGCAGAGCGTCTTCTTGCCCCACTGCTCGTTGATCTCGGCGCGGACCGCGCGGCGCACCGACTCGGCAATCGCATCCGGGTCGCGGCGTTTTGCGCGCGGCAGGCTCTCCACCGTGGACACAACCACATCGAACACGTCGTCGGCGATGACCTCGCCTTCTTTATTCTTTTCCGGAATGCCGACCAGATCAACCTCTGGATCGTCGGCCAGCTCGCCCTTTTCCGTCACCGCAATGGCGACGAAGGCAGCACCCGCAAACGCCAGCCGCCGCCGCTCGGTCACGGCGCGCGCCTTCTCGGATTCCAGGATATTGCCATCCTTGTAGATCTTGCCGGACGGCAGTTCCTCGATGATGGCCGGATCGCCCGGACCCAGCCGCACCAGATCGCCATTCTTGCAGACCAGAACCTTCGGCACGCCGCAGGCGCGCGCGAGCTTGGCGTGCTCTGATAAATGCAGCGGCTCGCCGTGAACAGGAATCAGGAGTTGTGGCCGCACCCATGAAATCATGTCGCGTAGTTCATCGCGACGCGGATGGCCCGACACATGGACCATATGAGTGCGATCGGTGATGACCTCGACGCCTTGCAGCACCAAGCCGTTGATGATCGCGCCGACGGCTTTCTCGTTGCCCGGAATGGTGCGCGACGAAAAAATCACGCTGTCGCCGCGATTGAGCGTCACCTGCGGATGATCGTCATTCGCGATGCGCGCCAATGCTGCGCGCGGCTCGCCCTGGCTGCCGGTGCACAGCGCCAGCACCTTGTCGGGCGGAAACTGGCCGTAGAGATCCGCGCCGCGAAATGCCTGCACGCCGTCGAGATAGCCGGTCTCGCGCGCCACTTGTGCCACGCGTTCCATCGCACGGCCCACAAGAACGACCTCCCGATCCGCCGCTTTCGCAGCATCCGCGACGGCGCGAATGCGCGCGACGTTTGACGCAAAGGTCGTCACCGCGACGCGGCCGCGTGACGCCTTCACCAGATCGGTGATGTTCTTGGCAACTTCCTGCTCGGACGGCGAACGGCCTTCCCGCACAGCATTGGTCGAATCACCGATCAGAGCCAGCACGCCTTCATTGCCTAATTCAAGTAAACGCTTCTCGTCCGTCGGCTTGCCGATGATTGGCGTGGGATCGATCTTCCAGTCGCCGGTATGAATGACAACGCCGACCGAGGTGCGGATCGCCAGCGCATGCGATTCCGGAACCGAATGTGCGACCGGAATGAACTCCACATTGAAGGGACCGAGATCGATGCGGCCGCCCGACGGCACGACCGTCACGGGGATATGCGGCGGGTTGCGCTCGGAGGCGCATTTCGCCTCGAACAATGCTGCGCTGAATTTCGTCGCGTAGATCGGACATTTGAGCATCGGCCACAAATCGATGATCGCGCCGAAATGATCCTCATGGGCGTGCGTGAGGACAAGCCCGACGAGGTTCTTGCGCTCCTTCACCAGAAAACGAATGTCCGGCATGATGACGTCGATGCCCGGTAGATGTTCTTCATTGCCGAACGAGACACCGAGATCGACCGCCAGCCAGCTGCGTTGATGCCGGTTGCCAAGGCCGTAGATCGACAGGTTCATGCCGATTTCGCCGACGCCGCCGAGCGGCGCAAAGGTCAATTCATCGGGCCTAGTACCCCGTTTCCGAAGTTCGTCAGTCATCTCAGCAGGTCTCTCATACGAACTTCGGAAACTAAGGGTACTAATAAATATATGACTCTAGTACCGCTTTCGGTCTGAAGTTCCTGATGATGGACTCGCTGCACACGGTGCAGGAACTTCAGATCGGCGGTACTAGACATCAGGCGGCTCCCGAGGATTGAACCGCGCCGAAATACACATCACCCGCCGCAATCGGAACGCGCTTGCCATCGGCCTTTGCGAGGATCATGCAGCCGGTGTCGTCGATGGTCTCGAAAATGCCTTCGATGGGCGCGCCACCCGATTGAATCGAAACCGGTTCGCCGAGGCCCGCAGCGCGCTCCAGCCAAATGCGGCGAAGTTCTCCGAAGCCTCTGCCATTATCCCAGATGCCGCGATATTCTGCCCACGAGTCCGACAGCGCCATGAACAGATCGCCGGCATCGGCCTTGATGCCGAGCGCCGC
>JAYVYQ010000234.1:0-7549 GCA_043784125.1 Afipia sp. | reverse complement strand
TCATCGGTGACAGGCAATTGTCCGCCGCCGAGTGCGCGCGGCACGCCGGGCGCGTTGGGATTCTGGTTGGGGTCGAACGCATCGCCACGCCGGCCACCGACGGCAGGAGCAGTGACGATCGGCGGCGTTGATGCCACGGATGGGTTGGTGATCGGTTGCTGGGCGGGCGGCGCAACGGCAACGTTAGGACCGGGAGGGCGCGGCGCGGCCTGCTGCTGTCCTTGTTGTTGTCCTGGCGCTTGATTTGGCACACCGCTCTGAAGCGCCTTCAACTGCTCTTCGAGCTGCCGGTTGCGAAACTGCAGTTGCTCGTTCTGACCGGTCAAAGTCCGCAACTGGTTTTCCAGCCGGTCGATGCGCATTTCCGGATCGAGATCGCCTGACTGCGCGAATGCGCTTGCGGGGAGGCACAGCGGCACAAATGCGAGAGCGGCGCAGAGGACGGTATGAAATCTGAATGACATTTTGACCCGACAAATATGAACAAACGGCGCGCTTCAATGCGACCGACATTGTCGGTTTCAGTACGCCAAAAATGTGACTGCCGACAGCACGAAGCGGCGAACCCAGAAACAAAAACGGCGCCCGAGGGCGCCGCGATTGTCTATTGGATATAGACCTTTAGGAGCTGGCGTTGAGCACAGTCACCGCACGGCGGTTCTGCGACCAGCAGGAGATGTCGTTACAGACCGCCACCGGCCGCTCCTTGCCGTAGGAAATCGTCCGCATGCGGCTTGCATCGATGCCGCGCGACGCGAGGAAGCTCTTTACCGACTGCGCACGCTTGGCGCCCAGCGCGATGTTGTATTCGCGGGTGCCGCGCTCGTCAGCGTGACCTTCGATCGTGAATGCATAACGATTATACTGCTGCAGCCACTGTGCTTGCTTATCCAGCGTCGCAATCGCCTGTGACGACAATTCCGTCTGGTCGCTTTCAAAGAACACGCGGTCGCCGACATTGACGACGAAGTCCTGCTGGCTGCCCGGCGTCGCGGCGCTCGCCATCGCGTCTGCACCGGCACCGTTCTTGTTGGCGCATGCGCCCATCGACAGCGCCACTGCCAGAACGGCGGCCAGTTTCAATCCCTGGAGGATTCGCATTTGATGTTTCATTCCGGAGCCTCCACGCTCACGTTCTTGGACCAAAGTCCGTTCTACAGCGGCTTAGTTAAGCGAACGTTCCGTCAACCTTGATGGGCCATTGCCGAACCCCGTCAAATGCCAGCCATCGGGGAAAAGCAATCGCGATTGTTAATGAGCTGTAAATATGGCGCGACGGTGAATGGGCGCAAGCAAAAACGGCCCCGGATATTGTCCGGAGCCGTTTGTTTTTGGCTGTTCATATTACCGGGCGGTAGAGGGCGCACCGGGAAAGCATCAGGACCGCGGCACAATCGTCGCGCGGTCGAATGGGAACGGCGGCAATGTCAGGACCGGCGCAAGCGATTCAGACGCCACTTGGTCGCGTTCGAACAATTTGCGGCGCTCGAAAAAGGTCGAGCGGAAATAGGGATAGCGCTCGAAGATTTTCTCGCGGACGCTGAGATAATCCGCAGCCATCAGACAGAGCGGTTTCGTCAGCGTGGGATATGGCCGCGGTTCGCACAAAGGCGTTTGCAGAAACACCCTGCGATAGAACGCACGATGTTCGTGGCGGACGGTCGCGGTGCCGATGTCGGCGTTGAAATAAGCACAAGCCAAATAGCCGAGCCGAACAGTGAGATATGGCAATTCCGGAATGCGGTGATCGCGATCGGGGTCGGCAACGAAGCGATTGGGATCGACGATCACTTTACCCTTGGCAAGTTCCGGCTTGAGCAGATCGGAGAATGCATCGACAGCAGGCGTTTCGTCATTCGGCGATGCCGCAACGCTAACCCGAAGCGAACTCGCCAGAATGCCGTCGAAATAAACGCCGAAAATCCAGGAATTGGGAAGATTGTCGAAGAGGTCGGTCAGTCTCATGTCCGCACGCGGCTCAATCGCGCCTTCGTGCAGATACGCGCGATAGCGAAGGCGATAGATTTCTTCTTTTTCAAATTCGGTTTGTGCGAGCCGGTAATCGACGCGATCAAGAAGTTCGCTGCCGCGCTCATACAAACGGTTCGCTGATTCTGTTGCTGAACCCATTTTTATTGGAGCCCCTAGCTCGATTACGCAAACCGTTTCAGTGATCGAGACGTTAAGGTTTTCTTAATTCGATTGCAAAGACATCAGGGTATTAGGGTTAACTGCAGAGTTTGGATGAAGAGCGTCCGAGTACGCATGGACGCGCTGATTTCATCGCAAGATTGAGGGTGGAAGGCGTGCAGGAACCGGTTACGCGATGGATTGCTTGGTTTTCTTCGCCTGAGGGGCGGCTTGTTCCATCCGTCCGTGCGACGCGTTCAGCAATTCACGTATCTGGGTCGCGGGAACCGGACGACTGAACAGGAAGCCCTGTGCTTCAGTGACCGTCCCATCGGCACTAACCAGTTCGAGCTGTTCGTTGGTCTCAATGCCTTCGACGACGACCGACATGCCAAGATCTGCGCTCAGGCGCGCAACGCCACGCAGCAGGGTCAGCGGCCGGTCGTTGCCGATGCCCTCAAGGAACGACCGGTCGATCTTCACTTTCTGCAACGGGAAGTTATGCAGATAGCTCAAGCTGGAATAGCCGGTGCCGAAATCGTCAAGCGAAATTCTCACGCCCGCTTCACGCAGCTGCAGCAAGACATCGAGCGTCCACTGCGTATTCCGCAGCAAGGATGACTCGGTGATTTCGATCTCAAGCCTGTGCGCCGGCAAGCCGGATACTTCCAGCGCGTAGCGCACTTCGCTCATCACATCGCGCTGATGAAACTGCTGCGGCGAGAAATTCACCGCAACATTGACGCCTTCGGGCCATTTCATGCATTCCATGCACGCCTTGCGCAGAATCCAGCGTCCGAGATCGACGATGAGGCCCATGTCCTCAACCACCGGAATGATGTCCGCCGGCGACACCGCGCCGCGCACCGGATGATTCCAGCGCAACAACGTTTCGCATGTCGAAATGCGGCCCGACTTCAAATTGACGAGCGGCTGGTAGAAAAGTTCAAACTCCTCGTTGGCCAAGGCTTTGCGCAAATCGAGTTCAAGGACGCGTCGGGCTTCGACTGTCTGCGCCATTTCCTCACGAAAGAAGCAGAACGTGCCACGGCCATCGGCCTTAGCGCGGTAGAGCGCCATATCGGCGTTCTTCAAGAGGTTATCGGCGCTGATGCCCGGCGTCGTCATCGCGATGCCGATACTGGCACCGATCTCGATCAGATGCATGTCGACTTCGTAGCGCTCGCTCAGACTCTCGACGATTCGCCGCGCCAATCCGGCGGCATCGTCCTTTGAATGAATATCACGCTGGAAAACCACAAACTCATCGCCGCCGAAACGCGCAACAAAATCCTGAGGGCGCAGCATATGACGAAGGCGCTCAGTCACAAGACACAGCAATTTATCGCCGCATGGATGGCCCAGCGTATCGTTGACCTGCTTGAATTGATCGAGATCTATAAAGAGCAACGCAGATGGGGGCGCGTCGGCAGATAGACTTTTAAGCTGGCATTCGATTTCGTCGCGGAAGCTCACGCGGTTCGGCAAGCCCGTCAATTCGTCGAAACGCGCCATGTGGCTGATGCGCGCTTCCGAATTTCGCCGCTCCGTTATGTCTTCGAGCAAAACCACAACGCCGCCATTCGGCATCGGTTGCAGCTTCCACGACAGCGCGCGCTCAGTCGCCGACCCGGAATCCACGCTCGTGATTTCCATCGTCTGCGATCGTTCGATTCCCTCAATGATATTTTTTGCACTTGCTGCAGGGAGTGTCCCCGCGCTCACGCATGCAGACACCACATCGCTCACATTCGATCCCCGATAGACGAGGTCGGTGCAGATGCGCATCATCTCCGTAAATCGATTATTGATGACTGCAACACGGCCATCCGCGCCGAACATGCAAAGACCATTCGGCATGTTGTTCAATGCAGTATCGAACTGCGCCGCAATCGACGTAATCGTCTCACCGGCGAGCAGCGCGCGGGTATGAACCTGGTGAAGGTCGAGCGTGATGCGCTTGAGCGCAATGAAAAACAGCGTGTTCAAAAGTCCGAGCGCGAAATAGTAAAATCCACCGTGCAGAAAGAGCGCCAGACACATCGGTCCGCATGCGTACAAGACCTGCAGATACGCGATCCGTGGGCGCCCGTAATTGCGTCCAGCACCGGCCGCGATGTAACCGATCGTAACCGACAGACACAGCAGGTGAGCGATGGGATCGCTGCTTTCAAGCAACGCCACCCAGCACCAAAGACCCAGCGATCCTGCATAGAGGACTGCGCCAACCTTGTAGCGGCGTTCCCACTCGGGTGCGGTCTCTAACGTCAGCGGCTTTCCGCGCGTCTCGTAGGAATGCATGTCGTAAGTGCGCGCCATGCCGACGGCGATAATTAGAAGTGCGCATGGCCACAGCAGTTGGGCACCGGTTTTCCACGCCGTCAGCAGCGCCGCGATCGCAGCACAGACGGTGCCGGCGAACGACGCCATGAAATTTTGAAAAAGCGAATCGACCAGCGCCACGTAAATCGCAGGCGGCAATGGCGCGTCGTCATTCGATCGTTGGAAGCCCAAAAGAGCCATGCACACGTCTCACGCGAGGAATTTCAACGTCTGTCATATCCCGCGTAAGTGAACTATTCCTGAGTCAACATCGTTAGCAATTCATTGGACCCATTAACGAATTGTCGGGAACCATGCCCAATTCGCCGACATCTCGACGAATTCATTGGCGTCCCCTCCACGATGGACGATGGAACTGGCGATACGAGACTGTTCACGGGCAGACGTTCGCACGTGGCCGCAAATCTTAACCAAACATTAAAATTTGGCCTTAATGGCGGGTTAACAGCCGTTGGTAAAATGCCCTTACGACTGTACCTTGCGGGTCTGTCAGTTGTGCGTTGTGTGGAGAGTAGCGATGAGTGAAACAATCGTGGCGCGTTCGGCAAAGCTGGGCGATGCATGTGTGCGAGACATTCCGCGCCTCCTTTCAAAGGACGAAATTCGCGATCTGTCACGGATCGACAGCGTCAAATTCTCTTTAGCTGCCCTGCTCGAATTCGGTCTGATCGCCGCTGCGGTTTGGATCAGCGAAACCTGGTGGAACCCGGCAATCTACGCCATTGCGGTTCTGGTGGTCGGCTCGCGTATCAATGCACTGGGCGGGCTGATGCATGACGCCGCGCATTACCGCGCTTATGAAAACCGCGCGCTGAATGATTTTATCGGCGAAATCATCGCCCTGCCGACGACGACGTCGATGGCGGGCTATCGCAACAGCCACTTCGCTCATCATCGCGAACTCAATAGCGGCAAAGATCCGGACTGGGCGCGGAACGTCGGCCTTGAGGAATTTGAATTTCCGACATCGCCGAGCAATGTCGTGAAGCACGTCATGCAATATCTGTCGGGACTAAAGGTGAAGACTGCGCTCGGCGGCTTTCACAAGAACGCGGAGACTCGCGACATTCCGGCGGCGGTGAACCGCGCGCGGTTGTTCTTCTTCGCTGCATTGATTGCCGCATCGATCGCGCTCGGATTCTGGAAGCTGATACTGCTCTATTGGATCGTCCCGCTCGCCACCGTTTTCCTCGCGATCCGTTATGTTCGCAATGTTGCCGAACATTATGCGGTCGAGCACGAAAACGTTCTGAACGAGAGCCGCACCGTTATCGCGCCGTTCTGGGAAATATGGCTGATCGCGCCTTGGGGACTCAACTATCACCTCGAGCATCATCTGTTTCCAAGTGTGCCCTGCTTCCGGCTCGCGGAACTGCACCGACTCCTGATGACGCGCGACCCTTTTCCAGAGATTGCTCACGTAACACACGGATATTTCAGCGGCCTGTTGCACGACTGCGCATCCGCGCATCATCAGGAGATGGCGGCTTCCAAGCCGTAATCTTTCTAAAGCCGAGAATTACGACAGCAAAGGCGACCACGCCGGGTCGGACGCAAATCCCGGCGTCGGTTGCTTCTGCTCGTTGCGGCCGGAAATATCGACTGTGAAGAGCGACGGGCCGCCGCCGCCTCCCGCCTCGCGGAAAAACATCACGACGCGGCCATTCGGCGCGAAGGTCGGGCCTTCATTATGAAACCCCGACGTGAGAATGCGCTCACCCGAACCGTCCGGCTTGATAATGCCGATCGAAAACTGACCGCCACCCTGCTTGGTGAATGCGATGTAATCGCCGCGCGGCGACCATACCGGCGTCGAGTAACTCCCCTCGCCGAATGAGATGCGTTGAGCAGCGCCGCCGCCGGCAGCCATGACGTAAATCTGCGGCTTGCCGCCACGATCGGACTCAAAACAAATCCGCGCGCCGTCGGGTGCATAGGACGGCGAAGTGTCGATGGCCGGCGTGTCGGTCAGGCGCGTCGTCGATTTCGATCGCAGATCCATCACAAACAGATTTGAATTCCCGCCCTGTTGCAGGCTCATGATGATGCGCTGGCCATCCGGCGAAAACCGCGGCGAAAATGACATGCCTGGAAAGTTGCCGACGATTTCGCGTTGCCCGGTTTCGACGTTGAACAGGTAGACGCGCGGATCGCCCTGCCCGTACTCCATGTAGGTGATTTCCTGCGTCGATGGCGAAAATCGCGGCGTAATCACCAGATCTGCGCCACGCGTGAGATAGCGCACATTCGCGCCGTCCTGATCCATCATCGCGAGGCGCTTGACGCGGCGCTCCTTGGGGCCGGTCTCGTCGATGAATACGATACGGCTGTCGAAGTAGCCTTTCTCGCCGGTCAGACGTTCGTAAATCTGATCCGAGATAATGTGTGCGATACGCCGCCATGACTCTGGCGCGGTGAAATATTGCTGACCCGTCAGCTGCTGCGCGGCGGGAACGTCCCACAAACGGAATTCGGCTTTCAGGCGGCCGTCGCCCTGCCGCGTGGTTCGGCCCGTCACCAGCGCCTGCGCATTGATGCTGCGCCAATTCGCAAACTGCGGCGCGGCATCGACATTTGTAACGCGATCGATAAAGGCGGCCTGATCGATGGGCGCGAACAAGCCGCTGCGCTTCAGGTTGTTGGTGATGACCTGCGCGACACCGGCGGCAACTTCGCCGTCGCCCTGCGTGCCGGGAACGAAATTCGGGATCGCGATGGGGATTGGCTGAAAGTTCCCCTCGGTGACGGTAACGCGCGCCTGAGCCAGTGCTTTGCTGACGGGCCCAGTCATCAGTAGTCCCGAGGCTGCTCCCGTTATGATCCGGCGGCGCGTGAGAGACAAATCTGTTTCTGGGTTCATAGTCTTCAATTCGTTGTCGTCGTGCATCGGCATGTAAACTTCATTCTGGCGAATTCGCCGCTAGATCACCGTCACGAAAATTTTTCCGTGAAAACCGGCTCGAAGAATTTCCACTCATCGAAATAGGCTGCCGGTAGATTGTACGGCTGACATTCGATGATCGCGCGCATTGCGCTCTCCTGATAGACTCGGAAATATTGACTGGAGCTTCCAGGC
>JAYVYQ010000233.1:0-8863 GCA_043784125.1 Afipia sp. | reverse complement strand
CGGAGGATGCACGATGAATCTGCGCTCGGTTGAACACACACGCCGCGAAACGATGACGCTTGCTGCAATCGCCGGTCTTGCCGCGATGCTGGCGCCGCGCATGTCGTTCGCGGACGAAAAAGCGGTGGCTGCCGAAATCGCAAAGCTCTACGGCGACAAGAAACTGGAGAGCGGCAAGATTAAACTCGACGTGCCTGAGATCGCCGAGAACGGATTGGTCGTTCCCGTCAACGTCGAAGTCGAAAGCCCGATGACGGACGCCGATTACGTCAAGGCTGTGCATGTTTTCGCTGACGGCAATCCGTTGCCCGGCGTCGTGACCTATCGCTTCACGCCCGCTTGCGGCAAGGCATCGGCCTCGACCCGCATGCGCCTTGCGCAGACGCAGAACATCGTCTGCGTCGCCGAGATGTCGAACGGCACGCTCTACACGGCGAAGTCCAACATCAAGGTCACGATCGGCGGCTGCGGCGGTTAACGCGCGCGCTTTCACAAAAACAATTCAGGCGAGGAATTTCAGATGGCAACAGCACCCACACCGCGCGTTCGCGTTCCAGCAACTGCCAAGCCCGGCGAGATGATCGAGATCAAGACCTTGATTTCGCACGAAATGGAATCGGGCCAGCGCAAGGATTCGGCAGGCGCAATCATCCCGCGCAAGATCATCAACAAGTTCACGGCGGCGTTCAACGGAAAGACCGTGTTCGAAGCCGACTGGAATCCGGCGATCTCGGCCAATCCGTATCAGTCGTTTTTCTACAAGGCGACGGAGACCGGCGACTTCACTTTCATTTGGAAGGACGATGACGGCTCGGAATACAAGGCGACGAACAAGCTCACTGTTGCCTGATCGTTTTCACTGCAGAGTCACCCTTCCTCGCATGAAGGGTCATAGGATGAACCGATGATTTCACGGCGGGATTTCCTGCAAGCGACGGCGGCTGCCTCCGCGCTTGTCACATCGAGCGGCCTTGGCCCGCTCGGGCGCGCGGCTGCTCAACAGAAGCTGACGCAAGCGGACATTCTCAAATTCGATCCGCTCGGCACCGTCACGATCCTGCACATCACCGACACGCATGCGCAGCTGATGCCGCTGTATTTCCGCGAGCCCTCGGTCAATCTCGGCGTCGGTGAGGTGAAGGGACTTCCGCCGCATATCACCGACGCGGAATTTCGCAAGCACTTCAAGATCGCGACCGGCTCGGCGGATGCCTACGCGCTCACCGCCGACGATTTCACCTCATTGGCAAAAAACTACGGCCGCATGGGCGGCATGGATCGCATCGCGACGCTCGTCAATGCGGTGCGCACAGAGCGCGGCGACAAGAACGTTCTGCTGCTCGATGGCGGCGACTCTTGGCAGGGCAGTTGGACGTCGTTGCAAACCAAAGCGCAAGACATGGTCGACGTGATGTCGGCTTTGAAGACCGACGCGATGGTGGGCCATTGGGAGTTCACCTATGGGGCCGAGCGCGTCAAGCAAATCGCCGACACATCGTCGATTGCGTTTCTGGCGCAGAACATCCGCGACAATGAATGGCAGGAGACGGTGTTCGACGGCCGCAAGATGTTCGAGCGCGGCGGCGCAAAGATTGCCGTCATCGGTCAAGCACTTCCGCGCGTTGCCATCGCCAATCCGCGCTGGATGTTTCCGAAATGGGAATTCGGCATCCGCGAAGAAGACATGCAAAAGCAGGTCGATGAAGCGCGCGCTGAAGGCGCCGATATCGTCGTCCTCTTGTCGCACAACGGCTTCGATGTCGACCGCAAGCTGGCGGGCCGTGTGAAGGGCATCGATGTCATTCTCACCGCGCATACTCATGACGCGATGCCAGGTCTCATCCGTGTCAGCGATACGGTCCTCATCGCGTCCGGTTCGCACGGCAAATTCCTCTCGCGTCTCGACATCGAAGTGAAGGACAAGAAGGTCTCTGGCGTCCGCTTCAAATTGATGCCGGTGTTTGCGGACGCGATCAAAGCCGATCCTGCGATGACCACGATGGTCGAGAAAATCCGCGCGCCATTCGCTAAAGACCTCGCACGCGTCATCGGCAAAACCGACTCGCTGCTGTATCGCCGCGGCAATTTCAACGGCACTTTCGACGACCTGATCTGCAACGCGATGCTGTCGGAACGCGACGCCGAGATTTCTCTGTCGCCGGGATTCCGCTGGGGCGAAAGCCTGCTGCCGGGTCAGGACATCACCTGGGAGGCGATCACAAACGAAACCGCGATCACCTATCCGAACTGCTATCGCAACCAGATGACCGGCGCGCAGCTCAAGGACATTCTCGAAGATGTCGCGGATAATCTGTTCCACGCCGATCCGTATTTCCAAGGCGGCGGCGACATGGTGCGTATCGGCGGCATGGGGTATTCGATCGATGTTGCGAACACGATGGGTTCGCGCATCTCGAACATGACGCATCTGAAATCCGGCAAGCCGATCGACGCTGCGAAGACCTACACCGTCGCCGGATGGGCCAGCGTCAACGAAGGCACGCAGGGCCCGCCGATCTGGGATGTTGTCGCCGCGCACATCGCCAAGCAACGCATCGTCAAGATCGAGCCCAACAGCGCCGTCAAAGTCACCGGAGCCTGATGCGATGATTTATTCACGCAGCTTTGCATCCAACACATTCACGTATCGGCATAAATATAGAGGTGCGTCATGAGCGACAAAGCATCTTCAGAACTCAATCGCCGAAAATTCCTCGGCGCATCGCTTGCGGGCGCAGGCATCGCGCTTTCGGCGAAATCATCCGCCGCGCAAACGGCAAAACCAGATCCGCTGATTACCGAAGTTCAGGACTGGCAGCGCTATCTCGGCGACGGTGTTGATAAGCGCCCCTATGGCATGCCGTCGAAGTTCGAGAAGAATGTCATTCGCCGCGACGTGTCGTGGCTCACCGCGTCGCCGGAATCATCCGTCAACTTCACGCCGTTGCATGAACTCGACGGCATCATCACGCCGTCGGGGCTTTGCTTCGAGCGCCATCACTCAGGCGTCGCCGAAATCGACCCGGCCAGTCATCGCCTGATGATTAACGGCCTTGTCGACAAGCCGCTGGTGTTCACGATGGACGACATCAGGCGCATGCCGCGCACCAGCAAGATTTTCTTTCTCGAATGCGCGGCCAACTCGGGCATGGAGTGGCGCGGCGCGCAGCTCAATGGCTGCCAGTTCACGCACGGCATGGTGCACAACGTGATGTATACCGGCGTCTCGCTGAAGACGCTGCTCTATGAAGCCGGCGTCAAGTCGAATGCAAAATGGCTGATGCTGGAAGGCGCGGACGCCGCCGGTATGAATCGTTCGCTGCCGATCGAGAAGGCGCTGACCGATTGCATGCTCGCCTTTGCGATGAACGGCGAAGCGCTGCGGCCCGAACAAGGTTATCCGCTGCGCGCCGTCATTCCCGGATGGGAAGGCAATCTGTGGGTGAAATGGATCAGGCGCATCGAGGTCGGCGATCAGCCGTGGGAGACCCGCGAGGAAACCTCGAAATATACGGATTTGCTGGCCGACGGGCGTTCGCGCAAGCACACCTTCATCATGGATGCGAAATCGGTGGTGACCAATCCGTCGCCGCAGGCGCCGCTGAAACACAAGGGCCGCAATGTGCTCGCAGGTTTTGCATGGTCCGGTCGCGGCAGCGTCAAGCGCGTCGATGTCTCGATGGACGGCGGACGCAACTGGCAGACCGCGCGCATCGACGGGCCGGTGCTGGATAAATCGCTGGCGCGCTTCTATGTCGATTTCGACTGGAACGGTCAGGAGATGATGATCCAGTCGCGCGTAATGGATTCCACCGGCTATGTGCAGCCGACCAAGGACGAACTGCGGAAGGTGCGCGGCGTCAATTCGATCTATCACAACAACGGAATTCAAACGTGGCTGGTGCGCGCGAACGGGGAGACCGAAAATGTCGAAATCGGTTAATCTGTTTTTTGCAGCAGCATTGCTGTGCGCGTTGCCGGCTTTATTGACACCGCAGGCGCACGCCCAACAGGTTGCCGCGCGCGATGCCAAGCCCGCGACCAAACTCAATCTCGGCCGCATGGCGTTGCCGGAAGAAATCAAGGCATGGGACACCGACGTGCGCGCCGACGGCAATGGATTGCCGCCGGGCAAGGGCACCGTGAAGCAGGGCGACGAAATCTTTCAGGCTCAGTGCGCGGCGTGTCACGGCGAATTCGGCCAAGGCGTCGGGCGCTGGCCGGTGCTGGCGGGCGGATTGGGATCGCTTAAGGCCGATCGCCCCGACAAGACCATCGGCTCGTTCTGGCCCGATCTGTCGACCGTGTTCGACTACATCAAACGCGCGATGCCCTATGGCAACGCGCAATCGCTGTCCAATGACGATGTTTATGCTCTCACGGCCTATCTTCTCAGCATGAATGACATCGTAAAGGACGAAAATTTCGAATTGAACGACAAGAACTTTACGTCCATCAAGATGCCGAACGCGACGGCGTTTTACGACGATGACCGCGAAGTCGCCGAAAAGCAGTTCTGGGGCCGGGAGCCGTGTATGAAAAACTGCAAGCCTGCCGCGCCAAAAGTGACCGGACGCGCGATGTCGGTCGATGTGACGCCGGACGGCAAATCAGGCCCGAAGGTCGAATGATCCGGCTCTTTGGCTTCGCGCGCGGATGGACTATAACGCAGCATCGGCAACAGAGATCGCCAAGGAGACTGTCATGACGGATCACTCGACGACGCGACGCAGCATTATCCTCGGCGCAGCCGGTGGCCTCATTGCGGCCTCGGCACAGGCGGCTCCTGCGCAACTCAAAATGGCCGACATCAAGAAAGAAGCCGATGTTGCCTGCCTCTATCATTGCGACTACGGCGACCAGCCGCGCTTTGCGCAGACGCTGAACAATATCTCGAATCACTATTCGGTTTACGGCTCCGATCCGTTCGGCTTGCAGCTCGCACTCGTGGTGCACTCCGTCGGCATCAAGTTTTTCCTCTCCACGCTTGAAGGCACGCCATGGAAGGACGAGGTCATTCCGGCGGAAACTTTCGAACGACTCACGGCGTTGTCGAAGAACGGCCTCAAGGTTTATCTGTGCGAAATTACCTTCAAGCGGCTGAACATCGACAAGGCCAAGGTGAAAGATGCGCCCTTCATCAGCTTCGTGCCGTCGGGCGTGGCGGCGGTTGCGGCGCTGCAGTCCAAGGGCTTCGCTTATCTGAAGGTCGGTTGAAATTTATCGAAAGGCTTGAGACATGATGATCCGCTTGATTGCTGCCGCTGGCTTGCTCGTCGCCGCGTCTTCAGCCGCCAGCGCGCAGGACGCCGCCGCCGGTGAAAAATCCTTCAACAAATGCCGTGCCTGCCATCAGGTCGGCGAGACCGCAAAGAATGGCGTCGGCCCGGTGTTGAACGGATTGTTCGGGCGCAAGTCCGGAATCATTGAGGGCTATAACTATTCGGACGCCAACAAGAATTCTGGCATCACCTGGGACGAGAAGGTGTTCGCCGAATACATCATGGATCCGAAGGGCAAGATTCCCGGCACCAAGATGTCGTTCGCCGGCATCAAGAACGATCAGGAGATCAAGGATCTCACAGCGTTCCTCAAGCAGTTCGGCAAGGACGGCAAGAAGAGTTAAAGCGCGTTACGGCTTGACGCGGTCGAGTTCGACGGTGAGCTTCTTCAGTGCCTCGGCCAGCATCGGGCCGCCGCACACCGTCATGCGTTCCGGCAGCGCGATGCGTTTGGATGCAGGATAGAATTTTTCCAGCGCCGGATGCAGCAGGAATGCCTGACCTTCGTCTTCGGCGACATCGCCATTGTCGGAGACCAGCAACAGGTCCGGCTTGAGGCTGATGATCGTCTCAAGCGAGGCGAAGCCACCGAACTCGAATCCAAAATCGCCGGCGGCATTTTTCAGCCCTGCGGCGTTGAGCAGCGAATTCGCCAGACTGTCGCCGCCCGTCACCCAGCCGCGCCGCGACAGCACCAGAACCCGATAGTTTTTTTGTGCCGCAGCCTTGCGCGCATCCGCAATCGCGGCGTCCAGCTTTGCGACTTCATCGGAAGCGCGATCCGGATGTCCGACGATATCGCCCATCCGGCGCATCTGGCCCTTCACCTCATCGAGCGAACGCGGATAGGTGAATTCCTCGACGCGCAGTCCCTTGTCTTTCAACAGCTCGCGGGTGGTGCGCTTGGTGTAATCGCCCGCAACAACGATGTTGGGCTTGAGGATCAGCACGTCCTCGGCTTCACCGGACAGTCTGCGAAATTGCGCGGCCTTCACCGCATCCCATGATTGCGACGGGTCGCGCGAGAAGGGGCTGAGGCCGAGTATTTGTTTGGGATCGGCCAGCGCCATCAACAGTTGATCTGTGCAGAGATTAATTGACGCGATGCGCGGCAGGTTTTCAGCACCGGCAAAAGCCGGATGAAAGGCCGCGAGGACAATTACAAGCGAAGCCAGTTTTTTCATCGCTAGATATTGGCCCACGGCACAATGACATTTTGATTGCGGAAATTGGCCCGATAGGCGCCGACGCGAAACACATCCTCCATGATGGCGTCGGACAACGCATATTCGGGTGCGCCCTGTGCCACCAGCCGTCCATCGGATAGCACCAATACGGTATCGGCGAAGCGCGCGGCCAAACTCAGATCGTGCGTCACCACAATGACCAGCGAGCCATGATTGGCTACGCTGCGCAGTACATTCATAATGTCGAGCTGATAGCGCGGATCGAGCGACGACGTCGGCTCGTCCGCCAGCACCACGGGCGCCTCGACGGCGAGCACGCGCGCCAGCGCCACGCGGCTGCGTTCGCCGCCGGACAATTCGGTGACGCGCCGGTCTGCTAGTGACGTCACATCGGCGGCCCTGATGGCGCGAGCAACGGCGGCTGCATCCGCATCGGGAAGCCGCGACGGATCGGTCGCGCCATGCGGAAAACGTCCCAGCGCGACCACATCGCGCGCGCGCAACGGCCAGTGCACCACATGGCCTTGCGGCAGATAGCCAAAATGTTTCGCGCGCTCTTTCAACGACAGATTCGACAATGCCACGCCATTCACATGAATCGCGCCGTTCGACGGGATCAACCCGCACAGCGCGCGCAACAGCGTGGTCTTGCCGACGCCATTCGGCCCGACCAGCGCCACCAGGTGTCCGCCTTCGAGCTTTGACGAGATGTGATGGATCACAGTGCGTCCGCCGAGCGGAACGGACATATTCTGAATCGTGAGCGAGGCGGGAGCGTTCATGCGAGGCCTCCGCCCAGTGCGCGGCGTTCGCGCACGATCAGATAGAGGAAAAACGGCACGCCGATGAGCGAGGTCAAAACTCCGACTTTAATGTCCGAGGTCGAGGGAATGATCCGCACCGCGATGTCGGCGGCCAGCAACAATGCCGCGCCGGTCAATGCGCTCGGCACCATCAGCCGCGCGGGGTCGTGTCCTATCAGTGGCCGCATCAGATGCGGCGCGACAAGCCCGATGAATCCGATGGTGCCGGTGACGGCAACGCCCCCGCCGACGCCTAGCGCCACGCCGATGATCGTCGTCAGTCGCAAGCCGCTGACATTGACGCCGAGGCTCTGCGCGGTTTCCTCGCCGAGACTGAGCGCGCGAAATGCGCTGCGCTGGCTCATCAGCAAAATTCCGCCGGCAACGATAAAGGGCAGCGCCAGCATGACATGACGGAAGCTGCGGTCCTCCAGCGAACCCAGCAGCCAGAATGAAATTTCCAGTGCGACAAACGGATTCGACGACAGGTTCATCACCAGCGCGGTCGCAGCACCCGCCAGACTGGAAATTGCCAAGCCTGCGAGGATCAGCAGCAACAGGCTCGCATTGCGCCCCGCAACGGCGAGCAGCGCGAACACCGACACGAAGGCCATGATAATTCCGGCCACCGGCAAGGCGTAGGAGCGCACATCCGTCCATCCGAGCGCGATGATGAGCACCGCGCCGAACGCCGCCGCCGATGGCGCGCCGAACAGTTCAGGTGAGGCGAGAGGATTGCGCAGCAATCCCTGAAGTGCGGCGCCGGACAGGCCGAGAATCGCCCCGATGGCGATTGCCAATATCATGCGAGGCAGGCGGATGTCCCGCACGATGGTCTGCTGGACGTCGCCGCCGCCGCCGAACAGCGCCGTGATGACGGTGAGCGGCGGCAGCCGCACCGGCCCGATCCCCAGCGACACAATCGCCAAAGCCGCGACGAAGATCGTCAACGCGATGGTGACGATGACCGGCCGCTCACTCATTCCCGACGCCATGCAAAAAGGACCTGTTTGCCGAATGTCCGCATCGCCTCAATACCCGCCGGTCGCTGGAGTGTCACCGCAATTCGCAGGTGCAAACGCGCTGCCGCCTGCTGCCGCGCCGTCATTATAGAGCTGCTTGGAAGGTGAGTCTGTTGCGGTGCGATGTCTGTTCCTGCGGCGAAAGGTGTAGCCGGCAAATGGCATGAACCGTCAAGAATCGCTTTGAGCCGCGAAGCGATGAGGTAGCATCCGGGTCCGCGCAAAGGCGAAGATACATTCGCCGCACGTCATAAGGGCCAAGGAAATTTCTAGGAAAATCGAACGCGATTAAGGGTCAATCGATCGGCCGGTCAACGGCACGATCAAACGGGAGGTGACGCGACATGACCGACACGAAATTGGATCGACGATCTTTGCTCCAGGGCAGCGCCGCAACGCTCGCCGCTGCGGCCACAATGTCCGCCGATCAGCTGCTCGGCCATGCGAAAGCGTGGGCGCAAACCTCGCACTGGAAGCCCGAGCCCGGCGCCAAGATCAATTTCCTGCGCTGGAAGCGCTTCGTGGAGGCCGAGGATGTCGCCTTCATGAAAATCGTCGATGCCTTCCAG
>JAYVYQ010000232.1:0-8957 GCA_043784125.1 Afipia sp. | reverse complement strand
CCAAAAGTCCCGCGCTGGAGCGCCGAAAGGCGATGCGCTTTTCAAATTTCGCTGTCGCAGGCGGAATGAGAGAAGCGAGACACTACAATTGCGCCTTTCTGCGCTCCATGCCCCTCGATTTTCGGGGACGAAACTAAAAGTTCAACTCGCGCTTCGGGCGCGGGAGTCAATTCGCGTGGCTGTTTGAAATTTGAATCTGGAAGATGAGTTACTTCTTCTTCGTCTCATCGTAGAGCGGCGCGTCGAACCATTGGCCGATGCGCGCAACCACTCCTGATGTGTCCACTAAGCGTGCGGCCCTGCGCCCGCGCCATCGCCCGCCCATAGATCGCGCCCGCGCACAGCTTCTCGAAGTAGCCGAGAAAAGCGAGATCGTTGGCCTTTGTCACCGAGAAGGACTCGCCCCTGATGAACACGGTGTAGGTGTAGCCATCGCCGCCGGGGCGGACGAAAAACGGCAGCGAGGTGAACTGCGGCCGATCCTTGGAAATCACATAGACGGAGGGGTCCAGCCCCTTCGCCGTCATCACGGCCTCGAACTTGCGCAGCATGGTTTTGAAACTGGCATCGTATTCGCCGACGGTGGATTGCAGCGTGATGTGCATGATGTCACCCCGATGATGCAGTCTCGCTTTGTCGCGCGGATTTGCAAGCGGGTTCAGGCGCGCTTTTTCACATCCTTGATCGAGGAGAACACGACGCCCTCCGCGCGCTCGCGGGTGTAGTCGAGGTAGAACTGGTTCTTGGCGAGAAACACCGGATCGCCATCGACATCGTCGGCGACGCCAGAGCCGTTGGCCGACACGAAGGCTTCGAGCGTCTTGGCGTCGTCTGATGAAATCCAGCGCGCCAATTGAAATTCGCTGATCTCGAAATCGATCGGCAGCGTGTATTCTGCATCCAGTCGTGCCTTGAGCACATCCAGCTGCAGCGAACCCACCACGCCGACCAGTGCGGGCGCGCCGTCGCGCGGGCGAAACACCTGCACCACGCCCTCCTCCGACATCTGCTGCAAGGCTTCCTTCAGCTTCTTGGCCTTCATCGCATCGGTGAGACGCACGCGGCGCAGAATTTCAGGTGCGAAGGAAGGCACGCCGACGAAATTGATGTCTTCGCCTTCCGTGAGCGTGTCGCCGATCCGCAGCGTGCCGTGGTTGGGGATGCCCACCACGTCCCCCGCATAGGCCTCATCCGCGATGGCACGATCCTGCGCGAAGAAAAACTGCGGCGACGACAGAGTCATGTTCTTGCCGGTGCGCACCAGCTTAGCCTTCATGCCGCGGTCGAGCTTGCCGGAACACAGCCGCGCAAAGGCGATGCGGTCGCGATGGTTGGGGTCCATATTGGCCTGGATCTTGAAGACGAAGGCACTCATCTTCGGCTCGTCGGCCTCCACTCTGCGTTTGTCGGAATCCTGCGCGCGCGGCGGCGGCGCGTATTTTCCCAAACCTTCGAGCAGATCGCCAACACCAAAATTGCGCAGCGCCGATCCGAAAAACACCGGCGTCAGATGCCCCTCGCGAAACGCCTCAAGCTCGAACGGCTTGCAGGCTTCCGACACGAGAGAAAGTTCTTCCTTGATCGCGACGGCATCGAGATTTTGGTTGCGCCCTGCAAGGTCCGAAATTTCGATCTTCTCGGCCTGACCGGTTTTGGCACCGCCGCCTTCCAGCAAACGCACGCCGCCGGTTGCGATGTCATACGCGCCGAGAAAGTCGCGGCCGCGCCCCACCGGCCATGTCATTGGCGTGGTGTCGAGCGCCAGCGTTTTTTCAATTTCATCCATCAGGTCGAACGGGTCGCGGCTTTCGCGATCCATTTTATTAATGAAGGTGATGATCGGAATATCGCGCAAACGACAGACTTCGAACAACTTACGCGTCCGCGCCTCGATGCCTTTCGCGGCGTCAATGACCATGACGGCGGAGTCGACGGCTGTGAGCGTTCGATAGGTGTCCTCGGAGAAGTCCTCATGGCCCGGCGTATCGAGCAGGTTGAAGACGAGATTCTCGAACTCGAACGTCATCACCGAGGTCACGACCGAGATGCCGCGTTCGCGCTCGATCTTCATCCAGTCCGAGCGCGTGTTACGCCGTTCCCCTTTGGCCTTGACCTGGCCGGCCAGTTTGATCGCGCCGCCAAACAGCAACAACTTTTCGGTCAACGTCGTCTTGCCGGCGTCCGGATGAGAGATGATCGCAAAAGTACGCCGCCGCGCCACTTCATGGGCAATCGGCGAGCGCTGGGACTCAAGGGAAACTGCAGTACCGGACATGGTCGAGCCTCTGGCAGCAAAACGCGGCAGGATCAAGGGAGATTTGATAGCCGGTCAGCGCACGAAAAACGAGACCGCGAAATAGGTGATGGCAGCGACCAGCGCGGAGGCCGGAATGGTGAAAATCCATGCGACCACAATCGAACTGGCCACATTCCAGCGTACCGCCGAAACGCGCCGCGCGGCGCCGACACCGACTATAGCGCCCGTGATGGTATGCGTGGTCGAGACCGGCACGCCAAGATATGTAGCGATGAACAGCGTCGCCGCGCCGCCGGTTTCCGCGCAAAAGCCCTGCATCGGATTGAGCTTGGTGATGCGAAGACCCATCGTGCGCACAATGCGCCAGCCGCCGAGCAGCGTGCCGAGCGCCATCGCCGCCTGACAGGACAGCACCACCCAGAACGGCACGCTGAACTCCTTGCCAAGATAGCCCTGCGAATAAAGCAGCACCGCGATGATGCCCATTGTCTTTTGCGCGTCGTTGCCGCCGTGGCCGAGCGAATATAGCGACGCTGATCCGAACTGCAGAATCCGGAATGCACGGTCAACGGCGAAGGGCGTTGAGCGCACCGCGGCCCATGAGACGATTGCGGTAAGGACCAGTGCAAGCACAAAGCCGACGAACGGCGACAGCACGATGGCCAGCAGCGTCTTGGACAATCCGCCCCAGACCATCACGTGAATGCCGGCCTTGGAAATGCCGGCTCCCAAAAGGCCGCCGATCAGCGCATGCGAACTGCTCGACGGCATGCCGAGCGCCCAAGTAATCAAATTCCACATGATCGCACCGATCAAAGCTGCGAAGATCACCTGCGCGTCGATAATACTCGGCTCAATGATGCCGGTGCCGATAGTCTGCGCAACGTGGAGGCCGAACACCGCGAAGGCGATAAAATTGAAAAAGGCCGCCCAGGCAACCGCATATTGCGGACGCAGCACACGTGTGGAAACAATGGTGGCGATCGAGTTGGCGGCGTCGTGCAACCCGTTCAGAAAATCGAACAGCAACGCAACGGCAATCAATCCAACCAGGATCGGGAAGGCAAGCGAAGCGTCCACGGCTCGGTCCTGACCCTAAACTTGCTCGATCACGATGCTGTTGATCTCATTGGCGACGTCATCGAAGCGGTCGGCGACTTTCTCAAGATGCTTGTAGATCTCTGCGCCGACGACGAAATCCATCGGATTGCCGTCGCGATGCTTGAGAAACAGTTCCTTGAGACCGATGTCGTTGAGGTCATCGACGCGCCCCTCAAGGCGGGTGATTTCCTCGGTCAGCGCCGTCAGCGTCGTCACGTTCTCGCCCATCGATTGCATCAGCGGCAACGCGCGGCCGACGAGATTGGCGCATTGCACGAGAATGGTGCCGATTTCGCGCATCGGCGGCTCGAAGATACGGACCTCGAACAGCATCACCGCCTTGGCGGTCTGCTGCATCTGGTCGATGGCATCGTCCATCGCGGTGATGAGGTTTTTGATATCGCCACGATCGAACGGCGTGATGAAGGTGCGGCGGACTGCGGTGAGAACTTCGCGCGTGATCTGATCGGCATCGTTCTCGAATTGATTGACGCGCTGACAATAGACCGGCACTTCCTCGCCACCGCGCAACATGCCCTCAAGCGCCTGAGCGCCCTGCACCAACGTCTGGGAGTGGCGGGCGAACAGGTCAAAAAACCGTTCTTCCCGAGGCAGCAAGGCGCGAAACCAGCGATTCATAGGCATTTCCCGGCGCGACAATCAACGTCACATGCCTGTCATAAACCGTTTCAGGGACTAAAGGCCACCTGCCCGGCATCATTCGGGCGGTATCCACCGGTTTGTAGGGCGCAGGTCCGCCGCGGAGATATTAAAGCGAGCGCTTGAAATAGTGGGCGATTTCACCGATCACGCCGCGCCGGAATGTCAGCACGCAGATCACGAAGATCGCGCCCTGAATCACCGTCACCCATTGGCCGAATCCGGCGAGATACTGCTGCATAGCGATGATGACGAAGGCCCCGACCACCGGGCCGAACACCGTACCGAGGCCGCCGACCAGCGTCATCAGCACGACTTCGCCGGACATTGTCCAGTGGACGTCGGTCAGCGATGCATTCTGCGCCACGAACACCTTCATGGCTCCGGCGAGACCGGCCAGCGTGCCGGACAGAATAAATGCCAGCAGCTTGTATTGATCGGTCTTGTAGCCGAGCGAAATGGCGCGCTGTTCGTTCTCGCGGATCGACTTCAGCACTTCGCCGAACGGCGAATTGATGGTGCGATAGATCAGCAGGAAAGCGAGCAGAAACACCGCCAGAATGACATAGTAAAGCGTGGTCGAATTCGACAGATCGAATACGCCGAACATCTTGCCCTGCGGAATGCCCTGAATGCCGTCTTCGCCATGGGTGAAGGGCGTCTGCAGATAGATGAAATACAACAGTTGCGACAGCGCCAACGTGATCATCGCAAAATAGATGCCTTGGCGGCGAATGGCGATCAGCCCCGTGACAACGCTGAGCGCGGCCGCTGCGAGAACGCCAACCACGATTCCCAATTCGGGGGATACACCCCAGACTTTCAGCGCGTGAGCCGTCGCATAGCCTGCGGTCCCTAAGAACATCGCATGGCCGAATGACAGCAATCCGCTGTATCCGATCAGCAGATTGAACGCGCAGGCAAACAACGCAAAACACAAAGCCTGCATCACGAAGTACGGATAGATGCTGGTGAACGGTACGGATGCGAGCAACAGCGCCATGATCACGAAGGCGACCATTTCATCGCTGGTACTGCGACCAGACTCCGGAACGGAATTTTCGGTGATCGTCGTCATCTTACGCCGCCTTCCCTGTCAGTCCTGTTGGCTTGACGAGCAACACCAGCACCATCAGCACGAAGACGACGGTGTTCGATGCTTCGGGATAAAAATACTTTGTCAAACCTTCGATGACGCCGAGCGCAAATCCGGTGACGATCGATCCCATGATCGATCCCATGCCGCCGATCACCACCACCGCGAACACAACGATGATGAGGTCTGCGCCCATCAGTGGGCGAACCTGATTGATCGGCGCCGACAGCACGCCGGCAAGTGCCGCGAGGCCAACGCCCAATCCATAGGTCAGCGTGATCATGCGTGGAACGTTGATACCGAATGCGCGAACCAGCGTGGGATTTTCCGTCGCGGCGCGCAGATTTGCGCCAAGCCGCGTGCGTTCGATCAGATACCAGGTCAACAGGCAGATAATCAGCGAGAAAACGACAACCCAGCCGCGATAGATCGGCAGATACATGAAGCCAAGATTCATGCCGCCCTGAAGAATGCTGGGAATGGCATAAGGCAGACCTGATGAGCCGAAATAATTCTGGAATAGCCCCTGGATGATAAGTGCGAGGCCGAACGTCAGCAGCAGGCCGTACAAATGGTCCAGCCCCGTCAGCCATTGCAGCATTGTGCGTTCGAGAATGATGCCAATGCCGCCGACAATGATGGGGGCGAGTATCAGCGCGTACCAATAATTGATCCCGAGATAGAACAGCAGGAAATACGCAGCAAACGCGCCCATCATGTAGAGCGCGCCGTGGGCGAAATTGATGATGTTGAGCATGCCGAAAATAACGGCCAGTCCGAGACTCAACAGCGCGTAGAACGAGCCGTTGATTAGTCCGACCAGAAGCTGGGCGTAGAGGGCTTGCATCGTCTCGGTTCTTTCAGGCTAGAATTCGTATCACAGAAACGAGGTGCCCGGCAGCACATGGCCGCCGGGCATTCGTCATTACTTCTTCACCAGTGGGCAGACGCTTTCCGAAAGGGGACGGAAAGCCTGTTCGCCGGGGGTGGTTCCGATCAGCTTGTAATAGTCCCACGGTCCCTTGGATTCCGCAGGGCTCTTCACTTCAAACAGATACGCAGGATGAAGCGCGCGGCCGTTTGGCTGGATTTCGCCTTTTCCGAACAGCTTGTCGTCCGTCGGCATCGACTTCATCTTCTCGACAACAGCCTTGCCGTCATGAGGATTGCCGCCCATCGCTTCAAGCGTCTTGAAGTAATGGATCAAGCCGGAATAAACGCCAGCCTGCACCATCGTCGGCTTGGCGTTGTTCTTCATCTTCTCTGCGAACCGCGCGGAGAAAGCGCGAGTATCGTCGTTCATGTCCCAATAGAATGTCTCGGTGAAGTTCAGGCCCTGCGCAACGTTGAGGCCCAGCGAATTCACGTCGCTAAGGAACAGCAAAAGCCCGGCCAGTTTCTGGCCGCCCTTGACTATGCCGAATTCAGCCGCCTGCTTGATCGAGTTGGTGGTATCGCCACCGGCATTTGCCAGACCGACGATCTTCGCCTTCGACGCCTGCGCCTGCAGCAGGAACGAGGAGAAGTCCGACGAATTCAGTGGATGCTTGACGCTGCCGATAACCTTGCCACCTGCTTTGGTGACGGCTGCGGTCGTGTCGCGCTCGAGCGCGGCACCGAAGGCGTAGTCGGCGGTGAGGAAGAACCAGGTATCGCCACCGGATTTCACCAGCGCGGCGCCGGTGCTGTTGGCCAGCATGTAGGTGTCATATGTCCAGTGCACGACGTTCGGCGAGCATTTGGAGTTGGTCAAATCCGACGACGCTGCGCCGGAGTTGATCATGATCGTGTTCTTCTCGGTGACGGCCGTTGCGACCGCGAGAGCAACGCCGGAGTTCAGAACGTCAACGATGACATCGACTTTCTCGACATCCGCCCACTGGCGAGCAATGGTTCCGCCGACGTCCGGCTTGTTCTGATGGTCGGCCGAGATCAGATCGACCTTCCAGCCTTTTTTGGCCAAACCGGAATCGTCAATCGCCATCTGGGCCGCGAGCGTCGAGCCCGCGCCCCCCACGTCGGCGTAGAGGCCCGACATGTCGGTGAGGTTGCCGACCTTAATGGTCTTGTCCTGGGCGAATGCCCCGGTGCCTGCAGCCAGCGCCATTGCGGTGCCCAGCATCAGCGCTGAAATTGTTTTCTTCATATTGTCTCCTCCGGAAGTGCAGTTTGAGTTTCGGGCTTGATGGTCATTGCCTGGCGGACTAGACGCCAAGGTAGGTATGGAGTTTTTCCATGTTCGCTTTGATTTCGGAATTGGCAAATGTGTCGATGACCTTGCCATGCTCGACGATATAGAAACGATCCGCGACGGTCGATGCGAAGCGGAAATTCTGTTCGACCAGCAGGATCGTGAAGCCCTCCTGCTTCAGCCGGGCGATCATCTTGCCGATCTGCTGGATGATAACCGGCGCGAGACCTTCGGTCGGCTCGTCAAGCATCAGGAAGCGCGCGCCCGTGCGCAGGATGCGCGCGATCGCCAGCATCTGCTGTTCGCCGCCTGACAGCTTGGTGCCTTGGCTTCCGAGGCGCTCCTTGAGATTTGGAAATAGCTCGAAAATCTGATCGAGCGACATTCCTCCGCTGCGGATGATTGGGGGCAGCAATAGGTTTTCTTTGACGTCGAGGCTGGCAAAAATTCCCCGCTCCTCGGGACAGAAGGCAACGCCGAGGCGCGCTATCTTGTCGGACGCCAATCGACTGATGTCCTTGCCCTCAAACTCGATCGAGCCGGTTCGTTTGCCGATGATGCCCATCACCGATTTCAGCGTCGACGTTTTGCCCGCACCGTTGCGGCCGAGCAATGTCACGACTTCGCCGGGGCGGACGTCGAACGTGATGCCATGAAGAACGTGGGACTCGCCGTACCACGCTTCCAGATTTTTCACGGAAAGAACGGGAGTGTTTGCGGCGCTATTCATGGCCGGCTCCCAAATAGGCTTCCTTCACACGTTCGTCCTTCGACAAAGTTGCGTAATTGCCTTCGGCCAGAACGCGCCCGCGCGTCAACACGGTGATGGTGTCGGACAGGTTCGACACCACGCTGAGATTATGTTCGACCATCAGGATGGTGTATTTCGCCGAGATGCGTTTGATAAGAGCGGCGATCTTGTCGATGTCCTCGTGGCCCATTCCGGCCATCGGCTCGTCAAGCAGCATCATTTCAGGATCGAGCGCCAGCGTGGTTGCGATCTCAAGCGCGCGTTTGCGGCCATACGGCATTTCTACCGCCGTCGTATTGGCGAACTCACTCAGTCCTACGTCGTTGAGCAGTTGTTCCGCGCGCGCGTTGTATTGATTCAGAATCGATTTCGATCTCCAAAAATCGAACGAACTGCCATGCTGACGTTGCAGCGCAACGCGCACATTCTCCAGCGCCGTGAGATGCGGGAATACCGCCGAAATCTGAAACGAACGAACCAGTCCAAGCCGCGCCACATCGGCGGGCGCAAGCGCGGTAATATCCTGTCCTTTGTACAGAATCTGGCCGCTCGACGGCTTGAGAAACTTGGTCAGCAAATTGAAGCAAGTTGTCTTGCCGGCGCCGTTTGGGCCGATCAAGGCATGAATGCTTCCGCGACGGACCCGTAGATTGACATCGCTGACGGCGACGAAGCCGGCGAATTCCTTTGTCAGTCCATGGGTCTCAAGGATGAACTCGTTTGACAATCAATTTCCCCCATCGGCCTTCGAGCGATGCGCCCGCGGTCGAATTTTACCCTGCTCGTACCCGGCTTGGATCCTTGGAAATCCAATCAGGCCGACAGGCTCCGGCAGGAATATGCAGCGAATTGTTAGCTGTGCGCAAGATGCAATGCTGGGCGGCGAAATATGACATTGCGA
>JAYVYQ010000231.1:0-5892 GCA_043784125.1 Afipia sp. | reverse complement strand
AGGATGAACGCCGGCCATACGAAATAAAACTGTTCTTCGAGGGACAACGACCAAAAGTGCAGTAACGCCAGCTGGTCGGATTTGGGTGCGAAATATTCGTTCGCTTCGCGCCAGTATTGAATGTTTGAAATCGAAAGCAGCGCGTGGGTCGATTCCTTCGCGAGACCGCGCATGAATTCAGGCGATAACCACAGGAGACCGCACAGGAAGGTGATGGCAACGGCAAAAATGAGCGCCGGCAGAATCCGACTCATGCGGCGCGCATAAAATATCCAAAACGAGAATCGTCCCGCGGCCGACTGTTCGAGAATCTGACGTGTGATCAAATATCCGGAAATCACGAAGAATATATCGACGCCGACGAAGCCGCCCCGAAATAGTCCGACCTTGAAGTGGAAGAGCAGTACGCTCAGGACGGCAATGGCGCGCAGGCCGGTGATGTCGGAACGATAGTGAAGTTGCGGCGAGGAATTAGTTTCGTCGGCCATGTTGGCTTTCCGAGCTTTGACGGTCCCCGATTGCAATTCCCCCGTTCATTCTGCCTAGATTTCGTCGGTCGGTTCAATGTTATCGGGCGCAGCTGTTTTTTCCGCGCTTAGAATCCAGATTAGGCCGCCGATTGCGCCGACGATGAACGATGTCGCGCCGAACAGCAGTGAGACGACGGTGCCATCAGCTTGCGCCAAACCCGCATAACCGAAAGCCACCATCATGGTGGCTTCGCGCACGCCCCATCCTGCAATCGAGATCGGCAGCATCGTGATCAGCATGATGGGCGGCACCAGCATGAACAATTGCTCGAAGGCGGCAGGTGCCGAGATCGACCGCACCGCACACCATGCGATGACGACGGCCATCACATGGATTGACAGCGATAACACGGCGATCTTCGGGCCGCTCTTGCGGTTGAAGATCACACGATTGGCAATGACCGAGCAGGCGTGAACGTGTTTGGTTGGCCAGAATGTTGTTAGCCATTTCCATGGGATATGTGCTAGCAGCAGGAATCCAACACCCGCGCCGAGCGCGCCGACATCCACCACCAATAGCGCAATGCGGCCGCGATGATTGGCGACCAGTTCGTAACTCCACGGCAGGCTCGCAACCACGATGATCGCAAGTGCGATCAATCCGATAGCGCGATCGACCAAAACCGAATAGGTCGCCGCGCGCCAGCCTGCGCCGGTTTGTTTCACCAGCCACAAACGCATTGCGTCGCCGCCGATGGTGGACGGCAACGTTTGATTAAAGAACGCGCCTATCATGTTGTAGCGAAACGCCTGACCCGTTCCGAGCGATGCCGCACAGGCCGTACCAATTTCTCTCCAGCGCAACGCCCCTAGGAAAATCTGGAAAATCGTCGCGAGCACCGCGAGCACAATCCAGAACGGATCGATGCCGCTCAGGCGCGTCTGAATGGCCGCGAAATTGATGCCGCGGAACGCAAAATAAAGTAGCGCCGCTGAGACCAAAATTCGGGCGGCAAGGAGCAAAAATCCGCGCATTCCGGACCGTATCGTTAAGATGAGAAAGGTTTGCCAAAAACCCGAAAAGTAGGGCTTTGTAAGCCGGTTTCCCGGTGTTGGTATGGCTTTCGGGATGATCTGGCAATAGGAAACGGCGCATTTTAAGAAGGCTGATAGTGCCTAAAGGAGCGCAGTTTCGTTCGTTTAAGTAACACGAGCGATTGCATTGATGCTGGCGCCGTCGCCGATCATCTCGCGGATCTCTTTTGCAGAAGTCGGGAGTTCACGGCCCGACCGCTCATGATAGAATTTGTATCCATATGGCCCAAAGCAAGCGAGCAGTTCCTCAATCGACGAGCCGCACTCTTCGAGCTGATAGGGCGACAACTCCATGACGAATACCGGACGGCTGTCCCTCAGCATCGTCGTGGCTCCGCGCAGGACTTCGGTTTCAAAACCGTCGATGTCGAGTTTGACGAGTTGAACTGTGGGATTCCCCATTTCGGCGAGCACACCGTCGAGGCTACGCGCGCGCGCTTTGTTCGTCGACATCGCCTGCCCAAGATGTTTTGCGTGCAGTCCGTCATTTACCGATAGCGGCCAGCTCGAATAGATAGAGCCGGGCACCTCTGCCTCGTCTTTAGCCGCCAGAAAACACTGATATGTCGTCACACGCGACGCGATGTCGGGATTGAGATCGAGGTTCCTTTTCAGTTTTTGATAGGCATATTCGGTCGGCTCGAATGAGACGACACGGCCTGTAGGCCCGACAAGGCGCGCCATGGGCAGCGTATGCGCCCCAATATTGGCACCAATATCGAGCACCAGCCAGGAAGGCTGAACTAGTTTTCGGATTGCATTGCCGGTGCCACGCTCGAACATGTTGCCGAGATACATCGCGATCTCGATACCTTGCGACAGATCGAGATCGAAGGTGACGCCGCTGCGCTTGACGACGGTATGGTCCGAAAGCCCGATGGCCGTTCGCGCTGCGTGCAAGCCGAAATAGGCAACACGAGCCAGCAGAAGTTTGTAAACAGTCTTCATTCAGGACTCAATGCTTGGGAAATGATGGAGGGCCGTCTGATCCGGGTTAATAGCCTCTTTCTTTCAACAGCAAAATAGCCGGATGCTCGAGACACCTCAAATCGCAGGTATGTCTCTTGGATTTTCGCGGAGCCACGTCTAGAACCCCACCATGCCTGCATTTCTAAAAACGCCAGATACGGCCTCCTTTCGCGCGGCGCCGGATGCCTTCGCGCGCCTCACTCCTTTCGGTTGGCGGGGTGGGCTTATCGTCATCGTGGCGTTCCTTGCGATTTCGTTTTTCCTAGCCGGTTATTTCGTCATTTACTGGCGCAATGCCGATATGGACTTCATGGTCACTTACAGCGCGCTTTCGCTGAATGACGGCCGCTATGTATTTTTCCCGCACCCGGCCTATCTCACGATCCTATCCGTGAACAGGTGGTTTCAGTTTCTGCATGCGCTGAACTTGCTCGATGCATCGTCGCTGTCCGCGATCCCTTCCGCATCCAATGTGCCGGCGTTTGACGCGGCGATGACGTCTGCAATTCGCGCCGCGCGTATCGTTTCATGGCTGACCGCGACCGCGTTCGTTCTCGTCTTTGCCGGTCTCGCCCGTCTGATCGTGAAGGAATGGCGCATCGCGCTGCTGGGAACGTTTGCGTTCGCTTTTTCCGGCGGCATTGCTGTTCATATGCGCATTCTGCGCAGCGAGATGATCGCCGGGTGTTTCGTCGCGTTCGCCTTGTTGATTCTGATTGTCGTCGCAAGGCGCGGGGCCATCTGGCGACCGCTGGCCATTGGATGCGCGGCGGCGCTCTGCGTGCTCGCGCTGGAGAACAAGATCCATGCGATCTTGCTTGTCGCATCGCTCCCGGTTTTGACTCTGCCATTTGGCTCGGCTTTGGGCGCAAGTAACATCTTCTGGACGAATGATCGCCGCGCGTGGCTGGTGACGGCCGCGTCGGCTGTCGTAGCTGGCGGATTAGCTTGGGCCGCGATGCCACTCATCGTTCTCGGCCTGGATCATCCTGTTGTTTCAGGACTGTCGTTGCAGCCGCTGCTGCTCGGACGATTCGGCACATATCAGCTCGGCCTGCTGATCTTGATAGCGATTTGCATGCTGGTTTTTGCGAAGCTGTGGCACGTCGCGGTCAGCGAAACGATCGCTGCGATGTTTGCCGTCATCGCCGGAGCGTCGCTCGGCCTGACTGCGCTTTACATCGACTTCGATCTCAACAACGTCGTCGTCGTTCTCAATCCGCTTGAAGAAATGCTGACCTTTGCCGATCCAAGCGCCGTTTCGGCGGCAGCGGGGGGCGGGCCATTCGCGGCGCTCGGCCTCCTTGCGTCCGGGGTACTGAGCGTGCTTCAGCGTTACACATTTTTTCTGTTCACCTCACCGCGGCCGACTGTATTTCTGACATGGCTCGTTCTTCCGGGAATTGTCTATGCATGGCGGCGTGGAGAAAAACAGGCCGCACTTCAAGCCACGATACTCATGCTTGCGGCGATCGGCATCGATGCACTTGGTATTCGTCGCGGCCTTAAGGCCGAGTATTTTATCCTCACCGATCCGCTTATCATTCTCGCCGGCATGATGCTGCTCGATCGGATGAGTGATCTGCGCTATCGGAAATGGGCTTATCCGATTGGTGTTGCTCTGATCGCCTTGCATGTTGGCATCAGTCAGGCGGAGCCTGCGAAGGCACTCCTGAAACGCAGTGGACCAGAGAACACCTGCGAGTGGAATCAGTATTATCTTCCGCTTTTGCCGCTGCCTTGGTGCGATTTGCCGGCAAAACGCTAGAGCGGCGGCCCGTCGGGACACTGCAAAAATTAACCAAACAGCATGGCAAATTTGGACCTATTTGCTGTAGTTCGGAGTGGCTTTGCTGCCGATCTGGCAATAGGCATGCGCCAGCCACTTGCAGCGGCTACGGCGCGGCGGCTAAAGAGGGGCAAACCAATCTCGAAAATACGGCGTAAACCAACGCCTTTTCGGCGCGCGAACGGCCACGTTTTTCACATGAGATCAAATTGGCACACGGACGCAAAATAGCGGTCATCGGTCTTGGCTATGTGGGGTTGCCGGTCGCGGCGACTTTCGCGCGCGCCGGCTTTTCCGTTGTCGGTTTCGATATCGATGCCACGCGCATCTCGGAACTGAAATCGGGCCACGACCGCACCCATGAAGTCGAGGCGAGCGATCTCGCTCACAAATCCTTGTCGTTCACGAGCGATTTTGTGGCGCTTGCGGCGTCCGATTTTTATATCGTCACGGTGCCGACCCCGATCGATGAAGCGCGGCGTCCGGATCTGGGCGCGATGTTTGCGGCCTCACGCACGGTGGGCGGTGCGCTGAAGAAGGGCGACATCGTTGTCTATGAATCCACAGTCTATCCCGGCGCAGTCGAAGAAGACTGCGTGCCGATCCTTGAGAAAGTTTCGGGACTGAAAGCCGGCAGTGATTTTAAGGTCGGCTATTCGCCCGAACGCATCAATCCCGGTGACAAGCAACATCGATTCGAGACCATCACGAAGGTCGTGTCGGGTCAGGATGCTGCGACACTTGATATTGTGGCCGATGTGTATGGCTCGGTCGTCACGGCCGGCATTCATCGTGCGCCGTCGATCAAGGTCGCGGAAGCCGCGAAGGTGATCGAGAACACGCAACGCGATCTGAACATCGCATTGATGAACGAGCTCGCGATCATCTTCGACAAGATCGGCATCGACACGGGCGATGTGTTGGCGGCTGCGAGGACAAAATGGAATTTCATGCCGTTCCAGCCCGGTCTCGTCGGTGGCCACTGCATCGGCGTCGATCCGTATTATCTAACCTACCGCGCCGAGAAGGCGGGCTATCACCCAGAAGTCATTCTCGCAGGACGACGCATCAATGACGGCATGGGCCAGCGCATTGCGCGCGAGTGCATTCGCGGACTGCTCAAGCGCAAGGTGAGCAATGGCGTCGTCACCGTGCTCGGTCTCACCTTCAAGGAAGATGTTCCCGACACGCGCAATTCGCGCGTCGTCGATGTGATTCGTGAACTGGAATCGTTTGGGTTGACGGTGCAGGTCGCCGATCCGCAGGCCGATCCTGCAGACGCGATACATGAATACGGCGTGGCGTTGACAAAGCTCGATGCGCTCAAGCCTGCCGACGCCGTCGTGATGGCGGTTGCGCACAAAGAATATCTGAATGCGGGCTGGCCGTTGATCGAAAAGCTTCTGAACCGCGGCGAGGGCCTGGTGCTCGACGTGAAAATCAAACTCGACCGCGCGACAAAGCCGGCCGGCATTGAACTGTGGCGTCTATAATGACTAGTAAATCGACATTGGTGACGGGTGCGGCGGGCTTCATCGGCTTTCATGTCGCGCAAAAGCTGTTGCAGGC
>JAYVYQ010000230.1:0-14905 GCA_043784125.1 Afipia sp. | reverse complement strand
TCCCGTCTCGTTCATCCGCCGCAACACGATCTCCGCGTCGTTGGATGTCAGGATTTCCATGAAGAGCTTGTTTGCTTCCGGGGTCTCGCGGAGCTTCTGCGTAATTAAATTGAGCGAGCGCGTCACGACGCGCATGGCATCGGGATGGAACGCCAAATTGTTTTTTTGCGCGAGCCGGAAAATGCGGATGAAGTTGACGGGGTCAGTCTTGAAGACGTCGGGCGCCGCAAGCGTGATGCGGTTGTTGTCGATGATAAAATCGTCGCTGCCAGGAACGCGGCCACGTTTGCGGCCCGGACGCAGCTTGCCCATCATGCGGCTCAGCATCGGCGCAGGCTTGGCTTCCTGATCTTCCAGCTTTGCGCACAGGATGGCAGTCAAGTCGCCGACTTCCTTTGCGATCAGGAAGTAATGCTTCATGAAGCGTTCGACGTCCTGCATGCCGGGATGCGACGTGTAGCCGAGCCGTTGCGCGATCTCGCGTTGCATTTCGAACGACAGCCGCTCCTCGGCGCGCCCCGTATAGAAATGCATGTTGCAGCGAACGGACCACAGGAAATCCTCGCAGCGGCGGAACGTGCGATATTCCTGCGCATCGAACACGCCATGCGCGACAAGTTCGTCGGTTGTGCGGACGCGGTAAACGTACTTCGCGATCCAGAACAGGGTGTGCAGATCGCGAAGGCCGCCTTTGCCTTCCTTCACATTGGGTTCGACGAGATAGCGCGATTGTCCGGCGCGGCGGTGACGCTCCTCACGCTCCGCGAGTTTTGCCGTTACGAATTCGGCGGCAGTCCCCTGAACCACCTCCTTATCGAAGCGGGTGACGAGTTGGTCATAGAGCGCCCGATCGCCGGTGAGAAACCGTGTTTCGAGGATGGAGGTGCGGATCGTCATGTCACCGCGGGCTTGCCGGATCGATTCGTCGATCGAGCGTGTGGCGTGACCGACCTTCAGGTCCATGTCCCAAAGACAATAGAGAATGGCTTCAGCGACCTGCTCGCCCCAGGCCGTTTGCTTGTAGGGAAGAATGAACAGCAGATCGATGTCGGACTCTGGCGCCATCAGGCCGCGTCCGTAACCGCCGGTGGCGATCACCGCCATTCGTTCTGAGTCGGATGGCGTCGATGAGTGGTAAACGTAACGCGTGGCGGCATCGAACAGGATGCGAATGATATCGTCCTGAACGTCGCATAGATGTTCGGCACATTTCCGGCCCCGACGGTCTTTCAGCAATTCGGCCTGAACTTCAACGCGCGCCGAAGCAAGCTCTGCCTTGAGCATTTGCGCGATTGCGGAGCGAAAGACGTCGCCGTTGCCGGCGTGCTTCTCCGCCAGCGCCGCGATATCGCGGGAGATGCGCGCCGCATCGAAAGTTGTCGTGACCTCGGAGGCTGATTTCGTCGCAGTATCCATGTTACCCGGATAACGGACGCAAGCGATTGTGTCATCAAGGATTGTTGTTTTGGTGCCGTCCTTTGACGAAAACGCGCGCGGCGCTGTTCAATTTTTCGGCAATTTTGCCTTCAAGGCGTACAGCGCTTCGAGTGCGTCACGCGGCGACATCTCGTCGGGGTGCAGCGCGATGAGCGCGGCGATCAGCAAGTCGGTCTCGCTCGGTGGCTGAAATTCAGCCTGCGCTCGTGACGGCGTTGCAAACAGCGGCAGATCGTCCGCGAGCGCACGCGCAGACGGACCGCGATCCTGCGCTTCGAGTTTGACGAGAACCGATTTTGCGCGCGCGATGACGGCCGCCGGAAGCCCCGCGAGCTTTGCGACCTGGATGCCGTAGGAACGGTCCGCCGATCCCGGCAGCACCTCATGAAGAAAAACGACATCGCCCTGCCATTCCTTGACGCGGACAGTGGCGTTGAATAGGCGCGGCAGATTTGCCGAGAGCGCGGTCAACTCGTGATAATGGGTGGCGAACAGAGCGCGGCACCGATTGCTCTCGTGCAGGTGCTCGATTGACGCCCATGCGATCGACAGTCCGTCGAACGTGGATGTGCCGCGCCCGATCTCGTCGAGGATCACCAGCGCACGCTCGGTGGCCTGATTGAGAATGGCCGCCGTCTCGACCATCTCGACCATGAAGGTAGAACGCCCGCGTGCGAGATCGTCGGCAGCGCCGACGCGCGAGAACAGCCGATCGACAATTCCGATATGCGCAAGTGTCGCCGGAACGAAGCTGCCGATCTGTGCCATCAGCGCGATCAGCGCGTTCTGACGCAGGAAGGTCGATTTGCCCGCCATGTTCGGCCCGGTGATCAGCCAGATCTGGCCGGACGATTGCGACGGAGCCGGCGACAGATCGCATCCATTGGCGATGAAAGGCTGACCGTCTTTCTTGAGAGCCTGCTCCACCACCGGATGGCGTCCGCCCTCGATAGAAAATCGAAGGGAGTTGTCGACGACCGGTCGGGCATAATCTTCGTCAAGGGCGAGTCTCGCCAACGAGATTGTGACGTCGAGCAGCGCGAATGCTTGTGCGGCAGCGCGCAGGTCATCGCCGGCCGCGACGGCCTTGGTGCAAAGCTGCTCGAAAATTTCGAGTTCAAGTCCGAGTGCGCGATCGCCGGCGCTTGCGATCTTGGCCTCGATCTCGCCAAGCTCGGTCGTGGTGAAACGAACCTGCCCCGCGAGTGTCTGGCGGTGAATGAATACTGCGTTCAGCGGTGCGGCCATCAATTTGTCGCCATGCTGCGCCGTCACCTCGACGAAATAGCCCAACACGTTGTTATGGCGAATCTTGAGGCCCTTGATGCCTGTATCGTCAGCGTAACGCGCCTGCATCGCGGCGACGACGAGTCTTGAAGCGTCACGCAGATTGCGCGTCTCATCGAGTGCCGCATCGAACCCAGCACGAACGAAACCGCCATCACGCTTGAACAAAGGCAGTTCATCGGCGAGCGCGCGGCTGAATTCATTGGCAAGTTCGCGTGACGGGCGTTTTAGTGCGCCGACTGCGAGACCAACATCGCGCTGCAATCCCTCGAAGCGCGCAGTTAGCGCCACCGCGTCGTCAGCGGCGAAGATGCCGTCGCGCAACGCCGCAAGATCGCGCGGACCGCCGCGCGCGACCGACAAGCGCGCCAGAGCCCGCGACATGTCGGGTGCGCTCTTAAGAATGTCACGAAGTTCGTCGCGTAGCCCGCTCTCGCTCACAAAGACTGCGACCGCATCAAGCCGGTGCGAAATCGCAGAGCTATCGGTTAACGGTGCAGCCAACCGTTGCGCCAGAAGCCGCGAGCCCGCAGCCGTTACCGTGCAATCGATGGCGTCGAGCAGCGATCCGCGGCGCTCGCCGGACAAAGTGCGCGTGAGTTCGAGATTGGCGCGCGTCGCGGAATCGATCGCCATGGTCGTACCAGCAGCTTCGCGCGCAGGCGGCGACAGCGGCGGACGTTTTCCGAATTGTGTGCGGTCGATATAGGTCACGACGGCGGCTGCGGCAGTCGCCTCCATCCGGGACATCGCACCGAACCCGTCCATTGTGGCGACCGCAAAATAATCGCACAGCCGCCGTTCGGCGGTTGCGGCATCGAATACGTCGCGCGTGACAGGTGTCACTGCCGGCAAAGTGCGAAAGAGCGACGACAGATCGGGGTCGCCATAGAGTTGGTCGGTGACGATCACTTCATTGGGGTTGATGCGTGCCAGCGTTGCGCCGAGTTCGGCGCCACTGCGTTCCGTCACGACAAATTCAGACGTGGAGATGTCGATCCACGCCAACCCCATATTATCGTCGCCCGACGATGCTTTCGCGCGCGCAATCGCGAGCAGATAGTTGTTCGCCTTCGCATCGAGTAACGTGTCTTCAGTCAATGTGCCCGGTGTAATCAGCCGGACTACATCGCGGCGCACCACGCTCTTGTTGCCGCGCCGTCGTGCTTCTGCAGGGTCTTCCATCTGTTCGCACACGGCGACGCGATGGCCCAAGGCGATGAGACGATGAAGATAGTCATCGGAGCGCTCGATCGGCACACCGCACATCGGAATGTCCCGCCCGAGATGCTTCCCGCGCTTCGTGAGCATGATGCCCAGCGCGCGCGATGCAATTTCGGCGTCCTCAAAAAACAGTTCGTAGAAATCGCCCATGCGGTAGAACAGCAGCAGTCCAGGATTGGCCGCCTTTAATTCGAGATACTGTTCCATCATGGGCGTAACACGGCCGGCCGCCTCGGATGAGGCAGCTTCATTGTCCGATGGCGCGGGCGGCGTGGAATGGATGGTCATCGCGGGCGACGCTATCAAAGTTTTCGGCAACGGTGAGCATCCGCGCCGTGTTTTCCACGTTCCTGGGGGACCTGGACATGGCGGCTCTGCTGGAAAGTCAGTCATCTTTCTGCATCCATCGTTTGACGTTCCGCAAAGCCCTTTCTAAAACTCAGGCAATTGGTGGCGGCCATTCGACGTCCGCAGACATTCAGGGAGTGGTACGATGCGCGATGTTTTCGTTTGCGACGCGATCCGCACGCCGATTGGCCGTTTTGGCGGGGCGCTCGCCAAGGTGAGAGCCGACGATCTGGCAGCCGTGCCGCTGAAGGCGCTGATGGCGCGTAACCCGAAGGTCGATTGGGCGGCGCTCGATGAAGTCGCATTTGGCTGCGCCAATCAAGCCGGCGAGGACAATCGCAATGTCGCGCGCATGGCGCTGCTGCTTGCGGGATTGCCGGAAACAGTTCCGGGCATGACGATCAACCGGCTTTGTGCGTCGGGACTTGACGCGGTCGGCGGCATGGCGCGTGCGATCCGCGCCGGCGAAATCGATCTGGCAATTGCGGGCGGTGTTGAATCCATGACGCGCGCCCCGTTCGTGACAGGCAAGGCGTCCGAACCCTATCAGCGCACGGTGGAGACTTACGACACGACGATTGGCTGGCGCTTCGTCAATCCCATCATGAAGGCACAATACGGCGTCGACGCGATGCCGGAGACCGGCGAGAACGTCGCCGAGGACTATCAGATTTCGCGTGCAGATCAGGATGCATTCGCGATCCGCTCGCAGCAGCGTGCAGGCAAGGCGATTGCAGCCGGATATTTCGCGGAAGAGATTACCCCGGTCACGGTGCCGGGCGGAAAAGCGGGGCCGATTATCGTCGACAAGGACGAGCATCCGCGCCCCGAGACAACGCTTGAAGGGTTGTCCAAGCTCAAGCCGATCGTTCGTAATCCCGGCACTGTCACGGCAGGCAACGCATCCGGCGTCAACGATGGTGCAGCCGCGATGATCTTGGCGTCGGAAGACGCAGTTAAAAAGCACGGCCTCACACCGCGCGCGAAAATCCTGGGATTCGCTTCCGCAGCCGTCGCTCCGCGTGTGATGGGCATTGGTCCAGTTCCCGCCGTACAGAAATTGCTGGCGCGCCTCGGCCTCAAGATTGGTGACATCGATTTGATCGAGCTGAACGAAGCTTTTGCGTCGCAAGGTATCGCTGTCTTGCGCCAGCTCGGCGTCAAGGAAGATGCCGATTTCGTCAATCCGCATGGCGGCGCAATCGCGCTTGGCCATCCGCTTGGCATGAGTGGCGCACGGTTGGCGCTGACGGCTGTTCACGGCATGGAGAAGCGCGGCGGCAAACTTGCCATCGCAACGATGTGCGTCGGTGTTGGGCAGGGCGTTGCCGTGGCTATCGAGAAACTGAACTGAGTTGCGTGCGTTGACGCCGATCTGACGGCTGCGGAGACGGATCATGACACTCATCTATCCGCGCGAGAGCAACACGATACACGCGCCGCGTCCATCGCCGGCTTATAAAAGTACGGTGAAGCGGTCACCGACAAAGCCGCTGATCGTTATGCCGCAAACGCTGTCCGAGTTGACCGGTCCTGTGTATGGCCAAGACGCCGTGCGCGAGAACGATCACGATCTCACCATCCAGCACAAGGGCGAGCCGCTCGGCGAACGCATCATCGTTCACGGGCATGTTCGCGACGAAGATGGACGCGGCGTGCCGTATACGCTGCTTGAGGTATGGCAAGCGAATGCGTGCGGCCGCTATATTCACGTCGTCGATCAACATCCCGCGCCGCTCGATCCGAATTTCACCGGTGTCGGTCGCGCAAAGACCGATTCCTCCGGCTATTTTAGATTCATCACGATCAAGCCGGGCGCTTATCCGTGGGGCAATCATCCCAACGCATGGCGGCCTGCTCACATCCATTTCTCCGTGTTCGGGCATGCATTCATCTCGCGCATCGTGACGCAGATGTATTTCCCCGGCGATCCGTTGTGCGCCTACGATCCGATTTTTAATTCGATCCCCGATCATGCGGCGCGCATGCGGATGGTGTCGAGTTTCGATCTGGACAATACCAAGCCGGACTGGGCGCTATGCTATCGCTTCGATATCGTGCTGCGCGGCCGCAACGCGACACCATTGGACAATGATTGATGAGCGGCATCACGCCTTCGCAAACCGTCGGACCGTATTTTGAATATGGTTTGACTCCCGGCACCAGCTATCAGTGGAATGACGCGTTCGGAAACGATCTCGTCACGCCCGATGTCTCCGGCGAGCGCATCCGTATCGTCGGGCGGATATTCGACGGTGACGGCAAGCCGATCAACGATTCGATGCTGGAAATCTGGCAAGCGGACGCACAGGGCGGCTTCGCCGATCCGCAGGACAAACGCGCGCTTCCGAATTCCGCGTTCAAGGGTTTTGGCCGCTGCGGCACGGATGCCAGCGGCGGATATGTTTTTCACACCATCAAGCCGGGCACCGTTCCCGGCCCCGGTGAAAAACCCCAGGCTCCGCATATCCTTCTCGCGGTCTATGCGCGGGGCATGACTCAACAGGCGATGACGCGCATCTATTTCGAGAATGAGGCCGCTAATGCTGCCGATCCGGTCCTCGCATTGGTGCCCGAGGACCGCCACTCAACGCTGATCGCGAAGCGTGAAGCAAGTGACCCTGTCACCTATCGATTCGACGTTCATTTGCAGGGCGATAAGGAAACGGTGTTTTTCGACGTGTGATTGCGCTATGTCCACTCGACGCCGGATTCGGCCGCGAGATCGATGGTGCTTTGCTTGCCGATGTCGTCGAAATGGACATCGAGAAATTTCTTCGCGGCGCGCATGCCCGCGCGATGTAACAGCTCAAAGAAATCGAAATCAGTCTTCATCTTGCTCGAGGCGGCGAGTCGCGTGCCGAGACCGCCAAGATCGATGCGGTGAATGTTCAGTCGCCGGTATTGGTCCTTGCCCGTGCCGCGCGGCAATCGTCCGTCGTCGATCAATTGGTTGACGAAATCCATCGTCCGCAATTCTGAAATCAGCGCCGAATTGAAAGTGATTTCGTTGAGGCGGTTGATGATCTCGGCGGACGTGCGCGGTGTCGTCGTGCGCGACACCGGGTTGATCTGAACGACAAGCACGTCTTCGGCTTCCGTTGTTTGCAGGAAGGGGAAGATCGCGGGATTGCCCATATAGCCGCCGTCCCAGTAGGGTACCCCCTCGATCTCGACCGCGCGGAACATGAAGGGAAGTGCCGCAGACGCCATGATGACGTCGGCGGTGATTTTGTCGCCCGCGAAAATGTGCAGACGTCCGGTATGGACATTTGTCGTCGAGATATAGAGGGCCAAATCCTTGTTCTTCCCGAGGGCTTCAAAATCGACGAAGCGTTCGATCAGGCTGCTCAGGGGATTGATATTCAGCGGGTTGAGTTCGTAGGGCGAGAAGTAATGCGACATCGCCTCAAACCAGTTCTGCACCGGCGCCGAAGCAAACGGCATCATCGAGAACAGGCGATCCGTCAGCGCTCGCTGGATTGGCGGCAGATCCCCGCCGGCACTTGTAGCGCGCCAGAAATCCGCCAGACGTTTGCGCGCCTCTTCTGGCCCGCCACGTGTCAAACCATCGGCCAGCATCACGGCGTTGAGTGCGCCGGCCGACGCGCCGGAAATTCCGGTAATCTCAAGCCGCCCGTCGGCAAGCAATTGGTCCAGCACACCCCATGTAAAGGCCCCATGGGAACCACCACCCTGAAGAGCGAGGTTGATTTTTTTCGCAGTGCTGGCCTTGCGCGCGCCGGTGAAATTCCACGGCGCGAGACTGTCGAGATACGATTTGAGATTGGTCGCCAAGGTTGCGCCTCTTTCTCACCGGTTCCGTGCAATCCTAGACTGCTGGCCACGCCGATGTGTCCTGCATAAGAATTGGGGACTTTATGATGCGATGCAATAGGAATTTGTGCGGCGCAATAAATCTATCCGTCATCACTCTGAAATACCGCGTGGAATCACGTTAACCGCGTTAAATGGTCACTGGATGACACAACCGAAGCCCGTTTTTCCTGCCCCGGATCACGACCACGGCCGCTGCGCCGAGGACGCCTTTTCGCATGCCGAGCGGGTTTGTACGGGCCGCGGGCAAAAGTTCACGCCGATCCGCCGGCAGGTGCTGGGGGCATTGCTGTCGAGCCATCGCCCACTCGGAGCCTATGAGGTTATCGATCAACTGGCCAAGGACATGCCGCGGCCGGCGCCGATCACGGTTTACCGCGCACTCGATTTTTTGATGGAGAACGGCCTCGTTCACCGCATCGAAAGTCGCAACGCATTCCTTGCCTGTGCCCACAATCACGATGAGACGGCCGTCGTGGCGTTCCTGATCTGCGAGACATGCGGGTCGGTTGGAGAAATTCCATCGGCAGCGCTTGCGCATACTTTCAACGAAGCGGCACGCAGCACGGGATTTTCGCCGAAACTCTCGGTGGTGGAAATCACCGGCACATGCACGCACTGTCAAAAAGCCACGCGGTAAATCAAAACAATAAAATCGGCGGGAAGCCGAAACGGGGGTTCATGTCAGATAGAGCGATTGTTACGCGCGCAGGGCGACCACTGAACGCGACCGCAGTTCTCCTGATGCTCATGCTTTGCCTGAGCTGGGGCTTCAACCAGATTTCGGTCAAGCTTGCACTCCCGGATATTCCACCGCTGACACAGGCAGCCATTCGTTCGTTCGGAGGCTTGCTTGTCATTCTTGCGATTGCGCGCATTCGCGGTGTCGAGATTTTCCGCCGCGACGGCACGCTATGGGCCGGTATCTTTGCCGGCGTGCTGTTCGGGTTTGAATTCGTTTTAATCTATATCGGTCTGACGATGACCACCGCGTCGCGCGCCGTGGTGTTTCTCTATGTTGCGCCATTCGTTGTTGCGCTTGGGTCGAAGCGATTTCTCGGCGAGCGTCTGAGTTCTTTACAATGGAGCGGCATGGCGTTGTCGTTTGCGGGTGTGGCGCTGGCGATCGGCGTGCCGCAGCCATTCGTCGATGCGAAAGTCATTCTCGGCGATTTGCTCGTTGTCGGTGGCGGAGTCTTATGGGCTGCGACGACGCTGATCGTGAAATCGACCAAGCTGCTGCAGGCGCCCGCCGAAAAAACGCTCGCCTATCAGGTTGCGGTTTCGGTGCCGATCCTGGCCATCGGGGCTTTGGTGACGGGTGAGCGGATGACGCACATGCCCGGAGCGGTCGCGATGCTGTCGATGGTCTACCAGACGTTCTGGGTTGTTGGGATTACATTCCTGATCTGGTTCTTCCTCATCAGGACGTTCTCGGCCAGCAAATTGTCGTCATTTACCTTCATAACGCCGCTGTTTGGCGTGATTGGCGGCTATTTCATTATGCATGACAGCCTGACGTTGGCCTTCGCGGGGGCTGCACTTCTGGTCATGGCAGGCCTATATCTGGTAAACCATCTGGTAAACCGCCCCAACGAAGCATCGGGCGACCCGCTGCTTCCTGTCACAAAAACCTGATAATCGAGCGCCATGACCGATCTTAAAGAGCGAACGAAAGAAATTCCGGCTGGCCCCAAGGGGCGCCATAAAACCGTTCAAGTCACGGTCGGCAACGTCAAGGTCGGCGGCGGCGCGCCGATTGTCGTGCAGTCCATGACCAACACCGATACTGCGGATATCGAAGGCACGGTGACGCAGGTCGCCGCACTCGCGCGTGCCGGCTCCGAACTCGTCCGCATCACAGTGGACCGAGACGAAGCGGCTGCTGCCGTCCCGCACATACGCGAAAAGCTCGACAAGCTCGGCGTCGATGTTCCGCTGATCGGCGACTTCCACTACATCGGCCACAAGCTGCTCGCGGAGTATCCCGATTGCGCCAAGGCGCTGTCGAAATATCGAATCAATCCCGGCAATGTCGGTTTCAAGAACAAGCGCGACACCCAGTTCACCGACATCGTCGAGATGGCGATCAAGTACGGCAAGACTATCCGCATCGGCGCGAACTGGGGTTCGCTCGATCAGGAATTGCTGACGCGCCTGATGGAAGACAATGCGAAGTCGCCGAACCCGATCGATGCCCGTGCCGTGACGCGCGAAGCGATGGTGCAGTCGGCGTTGTTGTCAGCCGCGCGCGCTGAGGAAATCGGCCTGCCGAAAAACCGCATGATCCTTTCGGCGAAGGTGTCGAACGTGCAGGATCTGATTGCGGTCTATCGCGAAGTTGCGCGGCGTTCGGATTATGCGATCCATCTGGGTCTGACCGAGGCCGGCATGGGCTCGAAGGGCATCGTCGCTTCGTCGGCAGCACTAGGCATCCTGCTTCAGGAGGGCATCGGCGACACCATTCGCGTGTCATTGACGCCTGAGCCGAATGGCGACCGCACAGTTGAAGTCAAAGTCGGTCAGGAAATTCTGCAGACCATGGGCTTCCGCACCTTCGTGCCGCTCGTTGCAGCGTGTCCGGGTTGTGGCCGCACCACGTCGACGGTGTTCCAGGAACTGGCGCGCGACATTCAGGCGTTCATTCGCGATGAAATGCCGGGCTGGAAGACTCAATATCCGGGCGTCGAACAGCTGAACGTCGCGGTGATGGGCTGCATCGTCAACGGCCCCGGCGAATCCAAGCATGCCGATATCGGCATTTCGCTTCCGGGCACTGGCGAGACGCCTGCGGCACCCGTGTTTGTCGATGGCCAGAAATTCCGGACGCTGCGTGGCGAACACATCGCGCAGGATTTCAAGGCGCTGGTGATCGACTATATTGAGCAGCGCTATGGTGCCAATCGGAAGGTGCCTGTGACCGCCGCCGAATAAATCTTCGTTAATTTCGAGATATCAATACACGGCTGTTTTACAGCGACGTATTTTTTTCGCTGTTGCTGACGACGGCTTCTTCGAGATCGAGATTTCGCTCAAGACGCCGCCGCGTCTCGTCCGTGATTTTCCCGTCGCGCAGAAGTTTGTGCAGTTCCTGGCGCTCCGCCGTGATGATTTCCTTGATGATCGACGCGCCTTGCGTCGCGGGCGTGTGAGCGCCTTCCTCTTTCGGCGGATCCGGAATTGCGCGCACGCGCGTTTCATGTCGCGCCATCAGAAAGCCAGCAAGACTTTCAGACAGTTTGCCGCTCTCGATGAGATGATCGAGATGTTTGCGTCCCGCGTGAACGATCTGTCGTCGTGCTGCGATTTCTGCTTCACGCTCATGACGTTCCTCGGCGTGACCATGTTGAGATAGGCCAAGCGCGCTCACCAGCAAAGGCAGCGTTAAACCGATGCCGACCAGCGTCACGATGATGACGCCGAAGCTCACGAACAGGATGAGGTCGCGGTGAGGAAATTCCTGACCGTTCGGCAGCGTGAGCGGCAGTGCCAGAGCGACGGCAAGCGAGACGACTCCGCGAATACCGGTGAATCCGATAACGACGATGGACCGCCAGGACGGTATGGGGTCGCGGGCCGTGAGACGTTTGCTGAAATACCGCGTCAGATAAGTCCCGGGAAATACCCAGAAGAATCGAGCGACGATGACGATAATCGATGTCAGTGCAACAGCGGCCAGAATCTCGTCAACCGGCACGGCTTTCGATTTTTCCATCAACAGCCGCATCTGAAAGCCGATCATCAGAAACAGCACGCCTTCGATCAGCCAGATCACGAAATCCCAGAAGAAAATGCCCTGCAATCGCGTGTTGGCCGAGATCAGCAAGGGGCCGTTCCAGCTGACATAAAGCCCGGTGACCACGGTTGCGATCACACCCGAGCCGCCGAAATGCTGGGGGACCCAAAACGCCAGATAAGGCGTTAGCAGCGACAACGAGATTTCCACGCGCGGATCGTGAGCCCATTGCCGTAGCCGCAAGCTCAGCCAGCCGACGGCAATGCCGAAAATGACTTCGCCGATGAGGATGCCGATGAATGTGTCGATGGCTGATGACATCGAGAACGTGCCAGTGCTCACGGCCAGCACGGCAAAACGATAGAGGATCAACGCCGTCGCGTCGTTGGCGAGTCCTTCGCCCTCCAGAATAACGAGGATGCGATGCGGGAGCTTCAACCGGCGCGCGATAGCGAGAGGTGCGACGACATCTGGCGGCGACACAATTGCGCCGAGGACGAAGCCGACGCCCCACGGCAATCCGAGTACGTAGTGCGTCCCTGCGGCCACCGCGCATGTCGTGAAGATGACGCAGCCGATCGCGAGCAATGCGATGGGGCGCAAATTGGATTTGAATTCGCGCCAGCTCATGGAGACGCCTGCCGAATAAATCAAAGGCGGCAACACCAGCAGCAACACGCCCTCGGGCTTCATCTCGATTCGCGGAAAACCGGGCGTGAAGGCCAGTACGATACCGACAATCAGAAAAACGATGGCAGGCGCGATATCGGTTTTGCGCGCCAGCGTGGCGGACGCGCCGAGCACTGTCAGAACCAACAGAAAAGTCAGGAAGGTCTGAACCATGTCGGGAGGCCTGTCCGCGTTCTTAAATGGCGCTGGCGGCGATGTTAACGGTCAGGGCCAGCAGCGCGGTATTAAAGATAAACGATGCGATACCGTGCGCCGTGGCGGTCCGGCGGATGATCTTGTCGGTGATGCCGACGTCCGAGACTTGCGCCGTCATTCCGACGACGAATGAAAAATAGACGAAGTCCCAATAGTCCGGTTCGCCGCCGCCGGGGAATTTCAATCCCCCGCTCGTGCTGCCGCGGTAATATTCATGCGCGTAATGGAGCGCGAAGGTTGTATGGATTGTTGCCCATGACAGCGCGATGGTCAGCACCGCCAATCCTAATTGCAATGGCTTCTGATGCGATGCGCCAAGCTCCATCACGATGGCGGCGATACTCGCGAACGCTGCGACCAGCGTCATAATGAGAATGAGAAATCGGCCGTCATCCTGCAGTGCGGCCTGCCGGCGAATATATTCATGCCCGCATGACATCACGGTCGTATACGCCAGACACAAATAGAGAATCAGAGAAATATCCCAACCGATCAAAAGCCGAGTCGTCAAACGCCATTCCGATGGCATCACGAGCAGTGATGCAAAACCGATTGCCAGCGAAATGAAGAGGCGCGGCCGCGCATAAACGATGCGAACCGCTTTCGGCATTTTCTGGAAGCGAAAAAAGAAATCATCTTCCTTTTGCTTCGCTTGCGGCTTTCCTTGAGCTGGCTTTCTGCTTTTCATGTCGGCCTAGTTTTGCCTCTCGGCGACAAAGCGAGCAGCCGCGCGCAGCACATCGCCCTTCGCGCCGAATGGCGCGAGGGCCGCGTCCGCCTGTTTCAAGAGATCCTGCAGGCGCTTCTTCGCGCCATCGATGCCAAGTTGAGTGACGAAGGTGGTTTTGCCGAGCGCCGCGTCCTGGCCTGCGGGTTTGCCGAGTGCTGCGGCATCGCCTTCGACATCGAGCAGATCGTCTGCGATCTGGAATGCTTCGCCGAATGCGTGTCCGTAAGCATCGAGGGCGTCATATTGCGCCTTCGGCACCTGTCCGAGAAGGGCTCCCGCGATACAGCCATATTTCAACAGCGCGCCGGTTTTCATCTGCTGCAACTTTGCGACGTCAGGCGTTTCCTTGTCACCGAAGCGGCCTTCGCCTGCGAGATCCATGATTTGGCCGCCGGCCATGCCGCCAATGCCGGATGCGCGTGCCAAAGCACGTGTCAGCGCAAGACGCACGCCGGCGTCCTTGTGGACTTCATCGCGCGTGATGATGTCGAAGGCGAGCGTGAGCAATGCGTCGCCTGCGAGAATTGCAGTCGCGTCGTCGAACTTCTTGTGCGCGGTGGGACGTCCGCGCCGCAAGTCACTGTTGTCCATAGAGGGCAGATCGTCGTGAATCAGCGAATAGCAATGAATGCATTCGAGCGCGGCGCCCACCATCAATGCGCCTTCACGCGGTACACCGAAGACCGCGGCGCTCTCCACCGCAAGAAACGGCCTCAATCGCTTGCCGCCATTCAGGCTGGAATAGCGCATCGCTTCGATCAGGCGGTGCGGTCGCGCGATTTCTCCGGGCAGCGTTGCGTCGGACAGCAGACGCGCCAGCAATGCCTCGGTCTCAGCCGCTGTGGCATCCAGCCGTTGAGAGAAATCCTGCGGTGAGATGCCGGCTGTCATCGAATGCTCCAGAAAACCATGGTCAAATTTGGCGGGACAATCGGTCATGGCCCCGCCTTCGTCAATTCCGCAAACGCTCTCCTGAAAGAGGATTTTGCTGGAGCGGGAAGGGCCGTTTCTGTTAGTCAGGCCGACACCAGTGGGTGGCGAGGGAATGGAAGCGGCATGCGACGAGTGATCCGCGCTTTGATCTTGGTCCTTCTGCTCCTGGTGTTTTTGCCCTACCTCCTGACGCCGCTCTATTCGGTCGGCCACCCCATCTCAACGCTGATGATCGGCCGTTTCCTCATCGGTGAGCCGGTGTCGCGCTCATGGGTCGATCTGGACAAGATGTCGCCCGCTTTGCCGGCTGCCGTCGTCGGCGCAGAAGACGCCAAATTCTGCTCGCATCATGGCATCGATTGGGGTTCGGTGCGCGATGTGATCGAGGACGCACAGGAAGGTGACGTCATTCGCGGCGGCTCGACCATCACACAACAGGTCGCAAAGAATCTTTTTCTCTGGCCGGGGCGCAGCGTGATCCGCAAGGC
>JAYVYQ010000229.1:0-3196 GCA_043784125.1 Afipia sp. | reverse complement strand
CCACCGCCAGCGTCGATGCGCCGAAACGGATCTGCACGCTGGGACATGTCAGATCGCTGTTGTCGGTCGCTTGAGTTGAAGGCGTGGCATGAGTGTCGGAGGTCACGGCTGCTTGCGAGTTCGAGCCGAACAACTGACTGAAACGGCTGCCGATGGACGGCGAGGAGGAGCCGGTGCTCGACGCCGAGCCGAACATGCTGCCGCCGCCGCAGCCTGAGAGTGCGGTCGCGGCTGTGAGAGCAAGCATCGCGCCGATAGCCCGTTTCGCGGTGATTTTCATGATCGCTTCCGGCAGGTCCAAAATCAGAACGCCGCCTTATAACAGGGCAAAGGCGGCGAACCAAAGGCGCAAGGCCCTTCAAATGGCCCTCACGCCTGCACTGGTTAACCGCGAACATCCTCATCCAGCAGGCCGTACAGATAGTGGTCCTGCCACACACCGTTGATGCACAGATAGCGCCGCGCCAGCCCCTCGCGCGCGAAACCGCACTTTTCCAGCACCTTCACCGAGGCGAGGTTGCTGGGGATGCAGGCGGCTTCCACACGATGCAGGTTGAGTTCGCCGAACAGCGTCGGCAGCAACACGCGCAACGCCGAAGTCATGTAGCCTTTGCCCGCGAACGGCTGGCCGATCCAGTAGCCGATGGTGCCCGCCTGGACGATGCCGCGGCGAACATTCGCGAGCGTCACACCACCGACAATCGCATGGTCGTCCTCGCGCACGATGACGAACGGGTAAGCGCGGTCCTCGGCGATGTCTTCGGTATAACGCCGCAGCCGCCGCCGGAATCCCGAACGCGTCAGATCGTCCGACGGCCAGATCGGCTCCCACGGCGTCAGAAAAGTTCGGCTTTGCTCCCGCAATTCGCTCCACTGCGAAAAATCCGACATCATCGGCGCACGCAGCAGCAATCCCTGCCCTTGAGGAGCAAGCGCTGGAGCTGTCGCCGATGGCAGACGAAACAGGGCCACGATTACAACCTTTGTTTATAAAGCGCAGTGATGCCGAGTTTAGCGCAAACTCACGGCTTCACCAGTGTCCGCAGCAGGACTTAGTGGAGCATCGCCCGCGCCTTCCGCCGAGACAATCCCTCGGCAAGCGTCACGGCGCTGTCGAGGCCACGGCCATTCCCGAGTGCGACGACTGCCGGACGGCTGCGGCTCAACAGCTCGCGCGCCGCATTGCGCGTCGTCTCGACACTGACGGCATCGATCCGCGCCACAAGTTCTTCGGCGGTGAGCGGACGGCCATAGGCAAGAATATGCCGCGCCATCTGTTCGGCGCGCGCACTGCAGCTTTCCAGCGCCATCAACAGGCCGGCTTTCATCTGCGCTTTTGCGCGGGCGATTTCGACCTCAGTCAGCGTCTCAACCGCATTGTTCATTTCATCGACGATGACGTCCATCATCTCCGGCGCGTCGCTCGGATCGGTGCCGGTGTAGAGGCCGAAGAAACCGGTGTCCGAATACGGCGCATGGAACGTGTAGATCGAGTAGCAAAGCCCGCGCTTCTCGCGCACTTCCTGAAACAGCCGCGACGACATACCGCCGCCGAGAATATTCGTGAAGACCTGCATGCTGAACAGCGATAGATCCGACTGCGGCACGCCTTCCAGCGCCAGTGTCAGATGAGCTTGCTCGAGATCGCGATGAATCACCCGCGAGCCGCCCTTGCCGAACATCGCAGGCACCGGCTTCGGCGAAGGTGTTGCATCGAAACTCGCAAAGCGCTGCTCGACTTCCTCCACGACCTTCTTGTGATCGACTGCGCCTGCTGCGGCGACAACCATTTCGGGACCCCGATAATGCGTCGTCAGATAATTGCGAAGACCGTCGCGGTTGATGCCGGCCAGCGATTGCGGCGTCCCCAGCAAGGAGCGCCCCATCGGATGATCCGGATAGCAAAGCTCGCTGAGATGCTCGAACACGACATCATCCGGCGTATCCTGTGCGGCGCCGATTTCCTGGGCAATCACGCCCTTCTCGCGTTCAAGTTCGTCAGCATCGAATGCCGGATTGGCGAGAATGTCCGACAGCACATCGAGCGCAAGCGGCACGTCCGCCTTCAGAACGCGGGCATAATAGGCAGTGGTCTCGGTCGAGGTCGCAGCGTTGAGATCGCCGCCGACAGCTTCGATCTGCTCGACGATTTCACGCGAACTGCGCGTGGTCGTACCTTTGAATGCCATGTGCTCCAGCAGATGCGACATGCCGTGTTCGTCCGGCTTCTCGTCACGACCGCCGACGCCGGTCCACACCCCTAGCGCCGCCGTTTCCAGATGCGGCATAGTGTCGGTGATGACGGTCAGGCCTGAGTCGAGTTTCGTGACATTGACGCTCATCGGGACGCTCCTTGCTTGGCCGCGCGGCTGACCGAGAGCACAAACCGCTCGACTTCGCTTTGGTCGTTTTTCATGATTTTTATTTGCTCAGGCTTCGTCATAAGTCCATCGAGCCAGACCGGGAGCGCCGGACGAATCCCGCAAGCCGCCTCGACGGCGTCGGGAAATTTCGCCGCATGCGCGGTGGACAGCACGATGTTGGGAACAGTCGACACAGGCTTGTCCTGCTCGGCGACGGCAAGCGCCACGGCGGTATGCGGATCGACCAGATCGCCGCATTCGCGCCACAGGGTACGGATCGCCGCACTGGTCTCGGTCTCATCGGCGCGACCGGCATCGAAATCCTTGCGGATGTTCGCAAGCACCGAATCCGGCAGCACGAAACGTCCCGACTGCGCCAGCGATCCCATCAATGAGCGCACAGCCGCACTGTCGCGGCCCGCCGCCTCGAATATCAGGCGCTCGAAATTCGACGAGATTTGAATATCCATCGAGGGCGACGCGGTCGCGTAAACATCGCGCACCTCGTAGATGCCGGTTTTCAGCGTTCGGACCAGAATATCGTTGACGTTGGCGGCGATGCGCAACCGCCGCACCGGCAGGCCCATGCGCTTGGCGACGTAGCCGGCAAAGATGTCGCCGAAATTTCCGGTCGGCACGGTGAAGTCGACCTCGCGTGCGGGCGCGCCGAGCGCAACAGCCGAGGTAAAATAATAGACCACCTGCGCGACAATGCGTGCCCAGTTGATCGAGTTGACGCCCGACAACGACACGGCATCGCGAAACTTGTGATTGTTGAACAGTCCTTTGACGATTCCCTGGCAATCGTCGAAATGGCCTTCGATGGCGAGCGC
>JAYVYQ010000228.1:0-7728 GCA_043784125.1 Afipia sp. | reverse complement strand
ACCACCAAACGATATCGAAATCGACAACAAAAAGCGCTTAAGCGCTCAACCGATCAAAGGGAGACGAGCCATGTCGATTTACAGAACGGCAGTTTACGGAAAGAGCTTGCTGATCGCCGCCGCATCGCTGGCGCTGGCAGCCGCTTCTGCGCAGGCGCAGGAGAGCGTGAAGATCGGTCTGATCCTGCCGATGACCGGCGGACAGGCCTCGACCGGCAAGCAGATCGACAACGCGATCAAGCTCTATATGTCGCAGAAGGGCGACACCGTCGCGGGCAAGAAGATCGAAGTCATCCTCAAGGATGACGGCGCGGTGCCGGATAACACCAAGCGCGCGGCGCAGGAATTGATCGTCAACGACAAGGTTTCCTTCATCGCCGGTTTCGGCGTGACGCCTGCGGCACTCGCGGCGGCTCCGCTTGCGACCGAGGCCAAGGTGCCGGAAATCGTGATGGCGGCGGGCACCTCGATCATCACCGAACGTTCGCCCTACATCGTGCGCACCTCGTTCACGCTGGCGCAGTCGTCCACCATCATCGGCGACTGGGCGGCGAAAAACGGCATCAAGAAAGTCGCGACGCTGACGTCGGACTACGCCCCGGGCAACGACGCGCTGGCGTCCTTCAAGGAACATTTCATCGCAGGCGGCGGCCAGATCGTCGAAGAAGTCAAAGTGCCGTTGGCGAATCCGGATTTCGCGCCGTTCCTGCAACGCATGAAGGATTCCAATCCCGACGCGATGTTCGTGTTCGTGCCGGCCGGACAGGGCGGCAACTTCATGAAGCAATATGCCGAGCGCGGCCTCACCAGCATCAAGGTGATCGGACCGGGCGACGTGATGGACGACGATCTGCTGAACGGCATGGGCGATGCGGCACTCGGCACCGTCACCGCGCATCTGTATTCGGCGGCGCATCCCTCGCAGATGAACAAGGATTTCGTCGCGGCTTACAAAAAGATGTTCAACCAGCGTCCCGGCTTCATGGCGGTGAGCGGCTATGACGGTATTCATTTGATCTACGAAGCGCTGAAAAAGACCGGCGGCAAAACCGACGGCGACGCGCTGATCGCGGCGATGAAGGGCATGGCGTGGGAAAGCCCGCGCGGGCCGATCTCGATCGACCCCGATACGCGCGACATCGTGCAGAACATCTACATCCGCAAGGTCGAGAAGGTGGACGGCGAACTCTACAATGTGGAATTCGCGACCTTCAAGGACGTGAAGGACCCCGGCAAGACGAAGAAGTAAGCGTCTCTGCGGCGATAAGAACATTATGCCCGGCTTTGTGCCGGGCATAATTTTAGATAGCATCGCGCCATGACCACGCTCTTCACCATTCTGTTCGACGGCGTTGCCTACGGCATGCTGCTGTTCGTGCTGGCGTGCGGTCTCGCCGTCACGATGGGGCTGATGAATTTCGTCAATCTCGCGCACGGCGCGTTCGCCATGGCGGGCGGTTATGTCTGTGCTATTGCGGTCAACCGGTACGGTGTTCCATTTTTTGCAGGATTGCCGCTGGCGTTCGCGTCCGCAGCCTTGCTCGGCGTGGTGATGGAGCGCCTCGTCTATCGCCATATGTACCATCGCAGCCATCTCGATCAGGTGCTGTTCACCGTCGGCCTGACGTTCATGTCGGTGGCTGCCGCCGACTACATCATGGGTTCGTCGCAGACGTTCATTCATCTGCCGGCCATGCTGCAGGGACAGATCGATGTATTCGGCGTCGGGGTGGGGCGATATCGTTTGATGATTATCGTCATCTGCGGATTGCTGACGCTCGGTTTGCAGACGATCCTGTCGAAGACGCGCTTTGGATCTCGCCTGCGCGCGGCGGTCGATGACCCGCGCGCAGCATCGGGTTTGGGTATCAATGTGCCGCAGGTGTTTGCGTTCACCTTCGCGTTCGGATGCGGTCTCGCAGGATTGGGCGGAGCGCTGGGCGCGGAAATTCTCGGCCTCGATCCGCATTTCCCGCTCAAATTCCTGATTTACGTTTTGATCGTGGTGTCGGTCGGCGGTACGTCGACGGTGACGGGGCCGTTCCTCGCAGCACTCTTGTTGGGCATCGGCGATGTCGCCGGAAAGTATTACGTGCCGAACCTCGGCTCGTTCGTCATCTATGTCATGATGATTGTGCTGCTGCTGTGGAAGCCGAACGGATTGTTCGGCCGCACGGCGGCGCGGTGAGGGCGCGATGACAACGGACCTCTCCATCGGCACTCAGGTTCGGCGGCTGGCGCGCTGGCGCGCAGGCGAGACCGTGTTCTGGCTGCTCGCGTTCGCTACGATCTTTCTGTTTCCCAATCGCTATCTGATCCTGACCGAGATCGCGTGGCTCGCGCTGTTTGCACTCTCGCTCGATCTTATTCTCGGTTATGCGGGGATCGTCTCGCTCGGCCATGCGGCGTTCTTCGGTGTCGGCGCCTACACGGCTGGGCTCTTGGCGGTCCACGGCATCGTCAGCGATCCGTTGCTCGCACTGCTCGTCTCTGGCCTCGCGGCGACGGTGCTTGGATTTCTCACCAGCTTTCTCATCATTCGCGGCACCGATCTGACGCGGCTGATGGTGACGCTCGGCATTGCCTCGATGTTCTATCCGCTGTCGGTCCAGTATTCCTCGCTGACCGGCGGCTCCGACGGCCTGCAAGGGATCATCATTGCGCCGGTGTTCGGCATGTTCAGGTTCGACATGTTCGGCAAGACCGCCTTTATTTATTGTCTGGTTGTGCTGTTCGTTTTGTTTCTGGTCGCGCGGCGCGTCGTGCATTCGCCGTTCGGCATGTCGCTGCGCGCGATCAAGAACAATCCGCTGCGCGCCGCCGCCATCGGCATTCCAGTCAATCGCCGCCTGATCGCGATCTACACCCTCGCGGCTTTGTATGCAGGTATTGCGGGCGGACTGTTCACGCAGACCACGCAGCTTGCCTCGCCCGACGTGTTCTCGTTCGAGCGTTCGGCGGATTTGCTGCTGGTGCTGGTGCTGGGCGGCGCGGGTTATCTCTATGGCGGATTGATCGGCGCGGTTGCGTTCAAAATTCTCCAGGAATTTTTCTCCAACCTGACGCCGCAATACTGGCAGTTCTGGATCGGCCTTGTGCTGGTGATCGTCGTGCTGGTCGGACGTGACCGGATTCAGGCGGTTTTCTCGTGGCCAGCGCGACTCTTCACGAGGCGCAAGCCATGACCTTCGCGCTCGAAACAATTGGATTGCAAAAGCGCTTCGGCGGATTGACCGTGACGCGCGATCTGTCGTTGCAGATCAAGACCGGCGCGCGCCATGCGCTGATCGGTCCCAACGGCGCCGGGAAAACCACGGTCATCAATCTTCTGACCGGCGTGCTGGCTCCCAATGCCGGACAAATTCTTCTTCACGGCGAGGACATCACGCATGCATCGGTTCATGCGCGCGTCGGCAAGGGGCTGTCGCGCACCTTCCAGATCAACCAGCTCTATCCTGATCTGACTCCGCTGCAGACGATCGGGCTCGCGGTGTCGCAGCGCTTCGGCCACGGCGCGGACTGGTGGCGCAGCATGGGAACGCGATCCGACATCAACGGCGAGATCGGCGAACATCTCGCGCGGTTTCATCTGCTCGACGTCATGCATGAGCGCACCGCGACATTGCCTTACGGAAAACAGCGCCTGCTCGAAATCGCGCTCGCCATCTCAACCGGTCCGCGCGTGCTGCTGCTCGACGAGCCGGCAGCCGGCGTGCCGGAAAGCGAGCGCCACGATATTCTCGCCGCCGTCGCGGGTCTGCCGCGCGATGTCACGGTGTTGTTGATCGAGCACGACATGGATCTGGTGTTCTCCTTCGCGGATCGAATCTCCGTGATGGTCAATGGCGGCTTGCTGGTCGAAGGGCCGCCCGACGAAGTTGCGTGCGATCCGCGCGTGAAGGCCGTCTATCTCGGCGAGAGCGCCGATGCGTAATCTTCTCAGCCTCAGTGATCTCTGTGCGGGTTATGGCGAAGCGGTCGTCATTCCTGGACTCTCGCTCGAACTGGCCGAGGGCCAGGTGCTGGCGCTGTTGGGGCGCAACGGCACCGGAAAAACCACGCTGGTCAATTCCATCGTCGGTGTGACGCGGCGCTTCAGCGGCAGCGTCATGCTCGGCGATCGCGACATCACGAAATTGCGTCCGGATCAGCGCGCGCGTGCCGGAATCGGCTGGGTGCCGCAGGAACGCAACATTTTCAAATCGCTGACGGTGGAAGAAAACATGACGGCGGTGGCGCAGCCGGGGACTTGGACGGTGGAGAAAATCTACGCCATGTTTCCGCGCCTGAAAGAGCGCCGGAAAAACTTCGGCAATGAACTCTCAGGCGGCGAACAGCAGATGCTGGCCATCGGCCGCGCGTTGACGCTCAATCCCAAAGTGCTGCTGCTCGACGAGCCGACCGAGGGGCTGGCGCCGATCATCGTCGAGGAATTGCTCAAAGCGCTGGGCGCGATCACGCGGGCAGGGGGCATCTGCTCCATCATCGTCGAGCAGAATGCCCAAAAGATACTCGACCTTGCCGACCGTGTTTTGATTTTGGAGCGCGGTGGAATCGTGCATGATGCGCCAAGCAGCGCCTTGAAGGCCGATCCTGCGGTGCTGGAGCGTCATCTTGGCGTTTCAGGCGCGTCCGCAAAAACGCATTAAAACGAACTAAAAGCCGCGATGTCGAATCCAAACATGCAACGCTCAAGGCCGCCGTTCCGTGCCGACATGGTCGGCAGTCTGTTGCGTCCACAGCGCATCAAGGAGGCGCGCGCGAAATTCGACAAGCGCGCCATCGACGCCGCCGAACTGCGCCGTGTCGAAGACATGGAAATCGAAAAGGTGATCCACAAGCAAAAGCAGATCGGCCTGCAGTCGGCGACCGATGGCGAGTTTCGCCGCTCGTGGTGGCACTTCGATTTTCTGAAAAATCTCAACGGCTGTGAGATCTACAAGACCGAAGGCATCGAATTCAACGGCATGAAAACGCGCGGCGAAAACATCCGCGTCACCGGCAAGATCGATTTCCCCGCCGATCATCCGATGCTGGCGCATTTCGCGTTTCTGAAAAAGCACGCGGATCTCGCACAGATCGTTCCGAAGATGACAATTCCCTCGCCATCCGTTCTGCATTATCGCGGCGGGCGGCATGCGATCTCGAAGGACGCTTACCCGGAGATGGACGATTTTTTTGTTGATCTGGGAAAAACCTATCGCAAGGCCGTGAAGGCGTTCTACGACGCCGGTTGCCGCTATCTGCAGTTCGACGACACGATCTGGGCTTATCTCTGCTCGGAAGACCAGCGTGAAAAAATGCGCGGGCGCGGCGACGACCCCGACGAGACGAAAGAGATTTACGCGCGCGTCATTAACTACGCGATTGCGGAGCGGCCCAAGGACATGACGATCACCACGCATGTGTGCCGCGGAAATTTCCGCTCCACATGGGTGTCGTCGGGCGGCTACGAGCCGGTGGCCGAGACGCTGCTTTCCAAAGTGAATTACGACGGCTATTTTTTGGAATACGATTCCAAGCGCGCGGGCGGTTTCGAGCCGCTGCGGTTTTTGCCAAAAGGCAACCAGATCGTGGTGCTGGGTCTTATCACGTCAAAAGCAGGCGCGCTGGAAAGCAAAGGCATGCTCAAGCAACGCATCGGAGAGGCGGCGAAATTCGTCGATCTCGATCAGCTGGCGCTGTCGCCGCAATGCGGTTTCGCCTCCACCGAGGAAGGCAACGTGCTGACCGAGGACGAGCAATGGGCGAAGCTGAAACTCGCGGTCGATGTGGTGCGGGATGTGTGGGGAAAATAGTTCGTCATTGCGAGGAGCGTTAGGAGTCTTGTTGTCGTCCCCGCGAAGGCGGGGATCCATACTCCCCGAGTTCTCCGCAAGGATGCTGAACCATCGTGAGTGATATTTGAATTTGGTGGTTATGGATCCCCGCCTTCGCGGGGACGACGCAGAGGTGTGCAGCGGTTGCGGCGTTAAGAGACGATCTACTTCGCCGCCAGATAAACCTCGCCGAGCAGCGACGAATTCGACCACGGCACCTGTTTGCTCTTGGTACTAGCGACGACTTCGGCGCGCACGCGCGTCAACATTTGCTGCACTTCAAGTCCCGGCGTGCCGATGTGACGCGAGAGTGCTGCCGAGAATGGCGAGTTCGCGCCTTCGCCATCCAGCGCAACCTGTCCCGGCGCGGTCGCAAATGCGATCAGCGTTCCCGCGCCGAGTGTCGAGCCAGCCGAGGGCGCGGTCGGTTGCGCTAATCCTGAGCGCGTCTTGATCTCAAGCGAGCGTCCGGTGACCGCCGCCGTCTGCTGCGCGAACGGATCGTTGCGGCAGGCATCGAAAATCAGGATGTTGGTCCGCACCTGGTCGTCGAGGCCTGCGAGAATCTTGTCCATGTCGGTCATGCTGTCGACAATGTTCGCGCCGTCCTGCGGCTTCACATCGACCGGCACCAGATAGTTGCGCCCGCCGATTTGCACGCCATGACCGGCATAATACAGCACCAGCGTTTTTGCCTGTGCGGCGTTGCGCATGAAGTCGCGCGTCATCTTTTGCATGTCGTCGCGCTTGAGGTCGATGCCTTCGGTCACTTCATAGCCGAGATCGCGCAGGTTTTTCGCCAGCGTGCGCGCGTCGTTCGGCGGATTGGGCAATGCCGGGAAATTTTGGTACGCGCCGTTGCCCATCACCAGCGCGACACGCCGTCCGCCGCTGTCGGTTTTCTTTACTAGCACTGAAGCAGGAGAATCCGAAAGTAATGCGAGGCGCACTTTCGCGGTCGCCTGATTGGCCTTGCTGACATTGTCGACAGCCGTGCCATCGAGCGTCGATTTGAAATCATCTTTCGCCTTGTCGAATTCGCCCTTCGCCTCATAGGCGAGGCCGCGCTGGATATACGCGCTGATGAACACGCTGCCGGGCGGCGTCATCGGATTGACCGGGCCGCCGGCTTTCGCAAGCGCGATCGCGTCGGTGCAGTCCGCGATGGCTTTGTCGATGTCGCCCTTGGCGCGCCAGATCACCGCGCGATTGGTGTGCACCGATGCCAGCTCCGGCGACATGCGGATCGCTTCATTAAGATCGGCCATTGCGCCGTCGAGATCGCCGAGCGCTTGCTTCACACCGCCGCGATTTTGATACGAATACGCGCTCTTGGGTCCGATCTCGATGGCTTGTGAAAAGTCGGCAAGTGCTTTCGGATAATCGCCCTTGCCGCGATAGGCATTGCCGCGATTGTGATAGACGGTGCCGCTCGGCGGGCCGATGCGTAGCGCGTCGGTGAAATCAGCAATTGCGATGTCGTATTCGCCTTTGTCGTAATAGGCCGAGCCGCGCATGTTGATGAGCGCAACCGTGTTGGGTTGCAGCCGCAGGCCTTCGGTGGCGTCCGCAATGACCTTGTTGTAGTCGCCCTTTTTATTCCAAGCGACTGCGCGCCAGAAATAGATCGTGGCAAGTTTTTCGCCGGAGAAAACCTTCAGCGCGATGATCTTGTTGCAGGCGGAAATCTGCTGGTCGGGTGGCGTGCCTTCGGATGTGCAGAGCGGCCCAAGCTGTGCGTTGGATTGCGCGAAAGCGGGAGCTGTCAGACAAACAGCGGCGAGCAACGCAATCGTCGAAATCAGGCGGCGCATGAAAATCAACCCCATGAATAATTTTCAGTCTAGCCGATTTAGTCGTTGCTCGCAGGCACCAAGGTTCAAAATTCCCCGTCGCTCTTGCGGCTACT
>JAYVYQ010000227.1:0-8183 GCA_043784125.1 Afipia sp. | reverse complement strand
GATCGCGAACTCCCATCAATGAAAAATATGATGAGTTTCATCATGCACGGGAGCGATCTCGAAAAACGCATTAGAGAGGTGTTTGGAAATATGTCCTTTCAAGAATGGACATCAAGTATGCGCGAGAGGAACGGAAATGGCGATGTTTCATCCAATAAAGAATCAGAGCGGTGAGGTTGTTTGGATAAATTTCGATTTAGTAGAAACCATGAAGCGAAAAGCGAACTTTACTCGAATTGAATTCCGGGATGATGCGTATGTCGATACGGACCTGACGCCCGAAGATGTTTTATTAAAATTACCAAAGTCCCATCAATCGGAATACTGATCCGAAAAACCTCGGCATCGCGCCGGGGTTTTGTGTTTCGTGATGTTTGAACGCGCTCTTACATCTTCCCTTCCGTCTGGTCATAGACCAGCCGCGCCACCTGCGTGAGGCGATCCTTGTCGGTCGGCCCGCTCACGACATAACCCACGCCGCGATCCGCCCAAAAAAGAGCGCCGTCATTGTCGTTCGAGGCGTAGCGCATCTGCGTCGCGTCGTCTTTGGCGCGCGAGGTGAAGATGGTGAAGCGTTCGCCCGATGCCGTCTCGTACATGAAGAACGCCGCAGGTCCGTTCGGGCCGGGCAGCAACCGTCCGCCGACCAGCTTGAGGCCGGAGGCATCGAGATCGGGCGCCTTGATGTCGTAGCCGACGCGCTTGCTCAACCACTGTTGCAGATGCGCGCGCTCGTTCGCCGCGACCTCGACGGGGTGGCGCACTTCGACGACATAGAGCTTGTGCGCGTCCAGCGCATCGAGCGTGAAATTCGCAAACAGTGAAGGCTTGGCGTTGGCACCATGCGCGATCCAGCCCGCACCGCCGCCCGCCGCGAAGGCAACGAGCGTTGCCGCAATCGCGCCCATCATCCAGCGGCGCGGCGCGCGCGAAAGCTTGTCGACCGACAGGCGCGCCGGTACCGGCTCGTCGCTGACCGAATCGTACTTCGCATGCAGCATGTCGCTCATCGCGCGCCACGCTTTGAGCTTCTCGGCGTCGTCGGGATGCGTCGCGATCCACGCTTCGACAGCGGCGCGGCGCTCGGCCGGCAGTTCGCCGTCCACGAATGCGTGGAGTTCGTCTTCGGTGACGGGAATGTTGGTATCGGTCATCGTCTTGTTCTTTCGTCTCTCAAAAAATCAAAGTCATTTGACGCAGCGTAAAACTGTTGGCTGCCCCGCAAGTGCTGCTTTCACATGCGCGCGGGCGCGGGCGAGGCGCGACATCACGGTGCCGATCGGCACGCCCTGAATGTCGGCGACATCGCGGTAGCTCAAGCCTTCAAGCACCACCAAAAGCAAAACGGAGCGCTGGTCTTCGGCCAGTGTGGCGAGTGCGCGCGAAATATCCCGGCCCTCGGCCTCGGTGCCGGAGGCATCCGGCGTGGTGTCGAACAATTCCATCATCGCCGGCTGGCGTGACAGCGAGCGTCGGCGGTTGCGATTGAGGTTGGTCAAGATCGTATAGAGCCATGCGCGCAGATCGCCGCCGATGAACAGCCGCTCGGCGCGCAGCGCCCGCACCAATGTGTCCTGCACCAGATCGTCGGCGATGTCGGCATCGCGCGCCAAGGCCCGCGCGTAACGCCGCAGCGATGGAATCATGGTTTCGACGTTATGTCGGAAGTCGGTCATTCGGCTGTTTTGCTGTTCTTTTCGGCCGTACTAGCGATGCGCGCTTGCGCCCGTTCTACAGAGAAAAACACCGTAAATGCGCGACTATTCCGCGCTTTTGCGCCGTTAAGGTTATATGTCCCCGCCGCTTGTGTGGGTTGAACGGCCATTTAGGCTATGCCAAGAGAGGCCGGAATTCTCCAGCGGTATCGGATAACAGTTGATGGCGGACAATGTAGGCCTGATGCGCGGCAAGCGCGGCGTGATTCTGGGCGTGGCCAACAACCGCTCCATCGCTTACGGCATCGCCAAATCCTGCCGCGAGCAGGGCGCTGAACTCGCTTTCACCTGGCAGGGCGACGCGCTGAAAAAGCGCGTCGAGCCGCTTGCCAAGGAATTGGGCGCGATCACGCTCGGCCATTGCGACGTCACCGATCCATCGACCATCGACGCGGTGTTTGCCGAGCTGAAAAAGCAGTGGGGCAAGATCGATTTCCTGGTTCACGCGATTGCATTTTCCGACAAGGACCAGCTCGACGGGCGCTATCTGGAAACCACCGCCGACAATTTCAGCAAGACCATGCTGATCTCCTGCTATTCGCTGACCGCGATTGCGCAGCGCGCCGAGCATCTGATGACCGACGGTGGCTCCATCGTGACGCTCACTTACTACGGCGCAGAAAAGTGGATGCCCCATTATAATGTGATGGGTGTGGCGAAGGCAGCACTTGAGTGCAGCGTGCGTTATCTCGCGGCGGACCTCGGCGAGAAGAACATTCGCGTCAATGCGATCAGCGCAGGTCCGATCAAGACGCTTGCGGCCAGCGGCATCGGCGATTTCCGCTATATCCTGAAGTGGAATGAATTTAATGCACCGCTTCGCCGCAACGTCACGCTCGAAGATGTCGGCGGCAGCGCGATGTATCTGCTGTCAGATCTTTCGCGCGGCGTCACCGGCGAAGTGCATCACGTCGATGCCGGCTATCACGTCAACGGCATGAAGCGCCCCGACGCACCGGACATTTCGCTGGCGAAAGACTCATAAGAACGCGGCGATGCCGACAATCTATTATATCCGCCACGGTCAGACCGAATGGAATGCCGAGGGCCGCTTTCAGGGCAATCAGGACATTCCGCTGAACGATCTCGGCAAGGCGCAGGCGATCCGTGCCGGCGAATTGCTCGCGGAGATTCTCGCGCGCGACGAACATGATCCATCGAAGACGCCGTTCGTGTCCTCGCCCCTGGGCCGCGCGCGCAACACCATGGAGCTGGTGCGCGGAACGCTCGACGTGCCGCCGCACGATTACGCGCTCGACGATCGCTTGCGTGAAATCGGCTACGGCCATTGGGAAGGCTCGACGCTGGCGCAGATGGAAGTCTCCCACCCGGATGTTTTCGCCGAGCGCCAGATCGACAAATGGGGCGTGCCGCCGCCGGGTGGCGAGAGCTATGCTTCCGTCACCATCCGCATGCGCGAGTGGTACGATTCCCTGCTGCAGGACACGGTTTGCGTCTCGCATGGCGGCACCATGCGCGCGCTGCTGGTGGCGCTCGATGTCGAGACGCCGGTCGGCGCGTCCGATCTCACGGTTGAGCAGGGCGTGGTCTATGTTTTTGAAGACGGGCAGGTCGTCAAACATAGTTAAGTTCTTTCCCCTCTCGCTTGTGGGAGAGGGTGCCGAGCGGAGAAGCTGCGAGGCGGGTGAGGGGTTCTTCTATACAGACTCTGGCCTTCAAACCCTCTCCCGGCTCAATCTCGTTTCACTCGATTTCGCCACCCTCTCCCGCAAGGGGAGAGGGGAAGAAAGTTGCGATTTTGGCTACTTCTCGCTACGACGTAGCATTAAAGCTACTCGAAGGTAGCATTAACGCTACGAGTTCAAGTCCATGTCCTACAACACCTTCGGCCACATGTTTCGCGTCACGACCTTCGGCGAAAGCCACGGGGTTGCGATCGGCTGCGTGGTCGATGGCTGCCCGCCGCAGATTCCGCTGACCGTCGAGGAGATCCAGCGCGATCTCGACCGCCGCCGTCCGGGCCAGTCGAAGTTCACCACGCAGCGGCAGGAAGCCGATCAGGTCAAAATTCTCTCCGGCGTGATGGAGACCGACAAGGGTCAGGTCACGACCGGCACGCCGATTGCGCTGTTGATCGAGAACACCGATCAGCGCTCGAAGGATTATTCCGAGATCAAGGACAAGTTTCGTCCGGGCCATGCCGACTTCACCTATGAGGCTAAATACGGCCTGCGCGATTTTCGCGGTGGCGGGCGATCATCCGCGCGCGAGACCGCAACGCGCGTGGCGGCCGGTGCAATTGCGCGAAAGATTCTACCCGGATTGAATGTGCGCGCGGCGCTCGTGCAGATGGGACCGCACAAGATCGACCGCGCCAATTGGGATTGGGCGGAGGTGGAGCGCAATCCGTTTTTCTGTCCTGACAAAGCGAAGGCTGCGTTCTTCGAGGGTTATCTCGACGACATACGTAAAAGAGGTTCGTCCATTGGTGCGGTGATCGAAGTCGTCGCCGAAGGCGTGCCGGCAGGATTGGGCGCGCCAATATATGGCAAGCTCGACAGCGATCTCGCCTCCGCGCTGATGAGCATCAATGCGGTGAAGGGCGTGGAGATCGGCGCAGGCTTTGGCGCTGCTGAACTGCATGGCGAAGAAAACGCCGACGAGATGCGAATGGGCAATAACGGCCCGACATTTCTCTCCAATCATGCCGGCGGAATCCTCGGCGGCATCTCGACAGGGCAGGCGGTGGTCGCGCGATTTGCGGTGAAGCCGACATCGTCGATCCTGACGCCGCGCAAGACCATCGACAAATCCGGTGCCGATACCGACATCTCCACCAAGGGCCGTCACGATCCCTGCGTCGGCATTCGCGCAGTCCCCGTCGGCGAGGCCATGATGGCCTGCGTGATCGCGGATCATCTGCTGCGCCATCGCGGGCAGATGGGTTAGTCCATCTTGACCCGCGCCGTGCGAACGGCGCAAAACAATTCCATGACCGAGAGTTTCCAAAGCGTCATTGACTGGCTCATCGACGGTGCGCGCTCCGCGCAGCAGATCGATCTGTTCATGGCCGAGACCTGCGAGCGCCTCGTTGCGCGCGGTGTGCCGCTGTATCGCGTCGGCGTCTTCGTTCGCACGCTGCATCCGAGCACGCTGGGCCGCAATTTCATCTGGAAACCTGGCGAAGACGTCAAGGTCGGCGCGATGGCGCATGGCGACGAAGTCGGCGAGGAATTCCTGCTCAGCCCACTCTACAAGGTATTCTATCAGGGCGAGGAAGTGCGCCAGCGCATGACCAATGGGGCGGCGAGCAACGCCCCATTCTTTGCCGACATGGTCGCCGAAGGTGCGACCGATTACATCGCGTTTCCATTGCTGATGTCGGACGGGGCCGCTCACGCGTCGAGTTGGGTGACGCGTGCGAAAGGCGGCTTCACCGACGCGCAAATCGACGGCCTGAGATCGGTGATCCCGTCATTGACGCGGATGATCGAGATTTTCCTGCTGCGGCGGACAGCGGCAGGACTGCTGGACAATTATGTCGGCGCGCGCGCCGGCACGCGTATTCTCGCCGGCCAGATCAAGCGCGGTCACACCGAGACGATGAATGCGGCGATCTGGCTGTCGGATTTGCGCGGCTTCACGAAATTGTCGGATCGGCTGTCATCCGAGACCGTTGTGCAAATTCTAAACGCCTATTTCGACTGCCAAGTGCCGGCCATTCTGGCGCAAGGCGGCGAAGTGCTCAAATTCATGGGTGACGGGTTGCTGGCGGTGTTTCCGATTGCCGACGACGCCAGCGACGCGACGCTGGTCTGCACCCGCGCGCTGGACGCAGCGAAGGAATGCCGTGCGCTGATCGCGAAATTGTCCCACGACACCGGCACCGAGACGATCGACGGCTTTCGCTTTGGGCTGGCGCTGCATGTCGGGCGCGTGCTGTACGGCAATATCGGCGGCGGCGACCGGCTCGATTTCACCTGCATCGGACCTGCGGTGAACCTCGCCGCACGGATCGAGAAGATTGCGGGCAATCTCGGCCGCAGTGTCGTGGTGTCGTCGCTGTTCAACACCTATGCGGGCGTGCCTTTCACCGATGTCGGCGAGTTTGCGGTTGCGGGATTCTCGGCGCCGGAGCGTGTCTACGGCCTGCCGGATGAAACGTCTTCTGCGCGGCACTAGGCGATGCATCGAACGAAAACGGCGGCCCGATGGGCCGCCGTTTTTTTTATGTGAAAGTTAAAGGCGACTAGGCAGCGCGGATCGTCGCCAGAAACTTGTGCACTTCGCTTTCCAGATGGTGGCTTTCCTTGGAAAGCTCCTGCGCGGCGGTGAACACCTGCGCCGAGGCCGCACCGGCTTCGCTGTTGCCGCGGTCGACATCCGTGATGTTGGTGGCGACGCGCGAGGAGAGTTCGGCGGCCTGCTGGACGTTGCGGGCGATTTCCTGTGTCGCCGCGCCCTGTTCTTCGACGGCGGCGGCGATGGTCGAGGAGATTTCGGAAATCAAATTGATGGTGGTACTGATTTCCTTGATGGTCGCGACCGAGTCGCTGGTCGCCGCCTGCATGCCGGCAATCTGCGCGCCGATTTCGTCGGTGGCTTTTGCGGTCTGCGACGCCAGTGCCTTCACTTCGGACGCAACCACCGCAAATCCGCGTCCGGCTTCGCCGGCACGCGCAGCTTCGATGGTGGCGTTGAGCGCCAGCAGATTGGTCTGTTCGGCAATCGCGGTGATGAGTTTCACCACGTCGCCGATACGGGTTGCGGCATGCGACAGCTCGCCGATGCTGGCGTCGGTCTTCTGCGCCTGCTCGACGGCCCGCTGCGCCACGCGGCTGGATTCCAGAACCTGACGGCCGATCTCGTTGACCGAGGAGGTGATCTCTTCAGTCGCGGTCGCGGTGGACTGGATGCTCTCGGACACGTCGCGCGAGGCGTCGGCGGCGGCACTCGACAATTGGCGGGTGACGTCGGCGGCGTTGGTCAGCGTCGAGGCGGTCGCTTCCATTTCGGTCGATGCTGACGACAGCGAATTGGTCAATTCGCCGATCATGGCCTCGAATTCGCGCGTCACGCGATCGAGCGTCTCTGCGCGCTTCATCTTGGTGCTGGCTTCGCGCGCCGATGTTTCGTCGGCGGCGTGGTTGGCGATCAGCGCGTCCTTGAACATCTGGAGCGTGTCGGCGATCTGGCCGATTTCGTTGGCTTCGCCCTGATGCGGAATTTCGGCGGCAAGATCGCCGCTGGCAAGTTTGCGCATCGGAGACAGCACCGAGTCGATACCGACCGCGATGTCGCGCACGATGAAGGTGGCCGAACACATGCCGAGCACGATCATGCCGGCAAGCGCCACCAGTACGATGCGGAATGCCAGCTCATAGTCGTCCTTGGCGCGCTGTCCGGCAGTCTCTGCGCCCTTGTCATTGAGATCGACGAGTTTCTTGAGTACGGCGTCCATGCCCCGGCCAGCGGGCGTCGCACGTTCGGCATTGATCTGGCGCGCCTGCGCGACATCGCCCTTGCGGGCATGCACGACAACTTCGTCGGCCGCCGCGCGGAACGATTTCCAGCTTTCGGTCAATTGCTTTTGCAGCGCGACCTCGTCCGGCGCGGCGCTCATGTCCCGGTAGGTTTTCTCGGCGGTCTCGTAGTCCTTGGCGCGCGCGTCCAGATTGCTCTGGATGTCGGCCATGAACTTCGCGTCCGGCTCGGTCAGGTAGTCGCGCAGCACGGCGCGGTAGCGCGCCGATTGGGTGCGCAATTCTCCAACAAGGCGGATGCTCGGCAGCCAGTTGGTCTGAATGTCCTGTGCTGCTGTGTTGATGGCGCGCATTTCGAAGATTGCGAAGCCGCCCATGAAGGCAAGCGCCATCAGCAGAAGCGAAACGAGGGGAATGAGTTTGGCGCGGATCGAGAGCCTGGAGAGCATTGCTTTGAATCCTTGAGGTCGTTCTGACCGGTCGCGAACAGGACAACAGGTGGCAGTCGAACGGCGTCCGACGCCCGTGAAGGCTTGTGGTGGTGGCGATTTCCAGTCGGTGTGCCTTTGAATGCAGCAACCGCACCTCGAATGGTAAACAGATTGGGTGAAATGTTGGTAAACGGGCACCGGCAGTCGGGGCTCGCGGGTGCTCTGAAAATCGCGGTTTTACAGGGGTTCCGGCGTGGGGGTTGCCTCAATTGCCGCTTTCTCACGCTCCTCAGCCGTGTCACGATCCTCCATCGAACGATGTGAGGGTCGCCATGCGCTGGTGTGTCTCGGTCGGAGTTATTCTCGTCGCCGGAGCGATCGCGGGCGGCGATGTGTCGAGCGCGGCCGCGCCAAACGCACAGGCGTTGGTGGCCGTCGATGAGGCCAAGCGGGTCGATGTCGAACTGGTGCTGGCCGTCGATGTTTCCTACTCGATGGACATCGAAGAACTGGCGCTTCAACGCGAAGGTTATGCCGGCGCGCTGGTGTCGAAGGAATTTCTGCAGGCGCTGAAGACCGGCCCGAACGGCAAG
>JAYVYQ010000226.1:0-5350 GCA_043784125.1 Afipia sp. | reverse complement strand
GGCCCTCGCGCGCCGCAACAACGCCCTCCCATTTGCGGCACACATACAGCGGCATCAGCAGATGAAAATCATCATAGGCGTGGCTGGCGAATGTCAGCGGCGCCAGACATGGATCCTCGACCGTGATGCCGAGTTCTTCTTTCAACTCGCGAATGAGGGCTGCTTCCGGTCGCTCACCCGCATCGACCTTGCCGCCGGGAAATTCCCACAGCCCCGCAAGCGTCTTGCCTTCGGGCCGCTGTGCGATCAGCACGCGGTTGTCCGTGTCAATCAACGCGCAGGCGACGACGAAGACGGTTCTCATCAGGAGCGATAGTCGCCGTTGATGGCGACATATTCCTTGGTGAGATCGCAGGTGAGCACGCGGTCGCTGCCCTTGCCCAGACCAAGTCCGACCTTGATCTGGATTTTCGGCTGCTTCATCAGCGTCGAGACTTCCTGCTCATTATACGACGGATCGCGCGCGCCCTTGGAGGCCACGCGAATGCCGTTGAAAGAAATCGCGAGCTTGTCGCGGTTCGCAGGCTCGCCTGCCTTGCCGACCGCCATCACGACGCGGCCCCAATTGGCGTCCTCGCCCGCGATCGCGGTTTTCACCAGCGGCGAATTCGCAATCGACATCGCAATTTTGCGCGCGGATTTTTTAGACACCGCACCTTCGACGATGATTTCGACCAGCTTGCGCGCGCCTTCGCCGTCGCGCGCGACTTGCTCGGCCAGATCCGCCAGCACGCCCTGAAACGCTTTCGCAAAGGCCTTCAATTGCGGATCTCCGGCGCGTTTGATCGTGGGCGCGCCTTTGGCCGCAGCGGCTCCCGTTGCGAATGCCAGCAGCGTGTCCGATGTGGAGGTGTCGCCGTCGATGGTGACGGCGTTGAAGGTGTCCTCGACGCCGGTCTTCAGCAGCGATTGCAGCACCGCTGCCGACAGCGGCGCGTCGGTGAACACGAAGGCCAGCATCGTCGCCATGTCGGGCGCGATCATGCCCGCACCCTTGGCCATGCCGTTGATGCGAACCTTGGTGTTGCCGAGCTTGACGGTCGCGGTCGCGACCTTCGCAAAAGTATCCGTAGTCATGATCGCGCGCGCGGCGTTGTGCCAGCCATCCGGAACGGCATTGTTCGCCAGCGTGTCGAGCACGCCGTCAAATTTCGTGGCATCGAGCGGCTCGCCGATCACGCCGGTCGAGGCGAGGAAAATTTTATTCGGTTTGCTGTCGATGGCCTTGGCGGCGATGGCGGCCGTCAATGACGTTGCCTGCCGTCCCGTTTTGCCGGTGAACGCATTGGCGTTGCCGGAGTTGACGACAAGTGCGCGCGCTTCGCCGCCCTTGAGCTTGTCGCGGCACCAGTCCACCGCAGCGCTCGGGCATTTCGATTTGGTGAACACGCCCGCGACCGTCGTGCCCTTGTCGAGCAACACTAGCAGCACGTCGGTACGATCCCTGTAGCGGATACCGGCGGCAGCTGTCGCAAGACGCACGCCGGCAATGCGTGGCATGTCGGGGACGCTGGTGGGCGCGAGCGGCGAGATGGCGGTGGACATGGAATGATTGCCTTAAATCAATGAGGACTCTCGGTCGTCATGGCCGGATTTATTCCGGCCATCCACGTCTTACTTCCTCAATTGTGAAAGCTCCAAGACGTGGATGCCCGGGACAAGCCCGGGCATCACGTCAAACTACTGAAGTATGGGTGAGGAGTCGATTTACTTCTTCTTCGCAGGCGCCGGAGCGGCCTTGTCGGCCGCCGCAGGCGCATCCGCCTTCACGTCGAGACGTTCGATCTTGGCGGCAGCGCGCAGCTTGGTCACGTAGTCGGCCTGCGCCTTGCGCACGACGAATTGCGAGACCTGCGCCTTCACATCATCGAATGCGGGCGCCTTGCGGTCGCGCTTTTCCTCGACTTTGATGACATGCCAGCCGAACTGCGACTTCACCGGATCGGAAATTTTCCCAGGCTCCAGCGCGAACGCCACGGCGGAGAATTCCGGCACCATCTGATCCTTGGTGAAGAAGCCGAGATCGCCGCCATCGGCGGCACCGGGGTCTTTCGATTTCTTCTTGGCGAGTTCGGCAAAGTCCGCGCCCTTGTCGAGCTCGGCCTTCACGGCCTTGGCTTCGTCTTCGGTTGGAAGAAGAATATGACGGGCGTGAACTTCCTTCTCGCCCGCGACCTTCTGGATGGCTTCCTCGTAAACCTTCTTCATCGCGTCGTCGGTCAGCGCGGCCTTGCCCTCATTGGCGAGCAGGCTGTCCATCAACAGACGGTTGCGTGTGAAGGCGAGCTTCTGTTTGAAATCGGCGCTGTCGGCGACCTTCTTGTCTTCGGCGGCCTTGGCGACGATCTTCATGTCGATCAGGAACGCGATCAGGTTTTCGCGTTTTGTCGCAGGGTCCATCTGGGCGAGCGAGGGTCCGAGTTCTTCCTCCGCGATGGTCAGATCGCCCTGCTTGATGTCCTGACCGTTCACTTTTGCGATCACGGTGTTGGCATCTTGCGCGAAAGCAGGCTGGCCGACCGCAAAGGCGGCGACGAGACACGTTGCCGCAATGGATGCCATCAGGCGGGTCTGAAAAGCAGTCATGGAAAGTCCTTATGGGTCAATATCGGGTTATTCGGGATGGGGCGGACACTCGCCCAGCTACAGTCGTTAAGCAACGCGAAAAACCCGCCAAAATCATGAAATCCCTGACAGGTCCGCGCGTTGACAAGGCTCGGAGCCAGCCATATCTCTCACGCTGAAGGTGGGCTCAATGGCCGGGGCGCGTTGGCGGTCGGGCCGCTTGGCAAACCCGTGAAATCGCTGACCTCGATCCTTTTCAGGAACCTGCCTCTGCACGAATTCTGTCGACGAATTTTTGCCGGGGCTGCCCATCTCAGATTTTTGGCCGATAATCGACATCACGGTTGCAAGGCCGAACCGCAAGACAGGACTTCGTTATGATCGGCGCGCTCGCCCGCAAGTTTTTCGGCTCCGCCAACGACCGGCGTGTCAAGGGATACCAGTCGCGCGTCGATGCCATCAATGCGCTCGAGCCGGAAATTGCGGCCCTCACCGACGACGAGTTGAAAGCCCGCACCAACGAGTTCCGCGAGCAGGTTCGCAACGGCGATACGCTCGACGAATTGCTGATCCCCGCTTTCGCAACCGTCCGCGAAGCCGCCAAGCGCACCCTCGGCCAGCGCCATTTCGATGTGCAGCTGATCGGCGGCGTGGTGCTGCATGAAGGCGACATCGCCGAGATGAAAACCGGCGAAGGCAAAACGCTGGTCGCGACGCTGGCGGTCTATCTCAACGCGCTTGCCGGCAAGGGCGTCCACGTCGTCACCGTCAACGACTACCTCGCCAAGCGCGACTCCGAATGGATGGGGCAGATCTACTCCTTCCTCGGCATGACCACGGGCGTGATCGTGCACGGTCTGGACGACGCCCAGCGTCAGGCCGCCTACGCCTGCGACATCACCTACGGCACCAACAACGAATACGGTTTCGATTATCTGCGCGACAACATGAAGTACCGGCTGGAGGACATGGTCCAGCGCGAGCACTTCTACGCCATCGTCGACGAAGTCGACTCGATCCTGATCGACGAAGCGCGCACGCCGCTGATTATCTCCGGCCCGCTCGATGACCGCTCGGAATTCTACAACACCATCGACACCTATATGCCGAAGCTCGAAAAGGTCGCCGATTACGAAGTCGACGAGAAGCAGCGCACGGTGGCGCTGACCGAAGACGGCATGGAAAAGATCGAAACCCTGCTGCGCGATACCGGGCAGCTCAAGGGCGAGACGCTCTACGACGTCGAGAACGTCTCCGTCGTGCATCACATCAATCAGGCGCTGCGCGCCCATTCGCTGTTCACGCGCGACAAGGACTACATCGTGCGCGACGGCGAAGTCGTCATCATCGACGAGTTCTCGGGCCGCATGATGCCGGGCCGCCGCTATTCGGAAGGCCTGCATCAGGCGCTGGAAGCCAAGGAAGGTCAGCCGGTTCAGCCGGAAAACCAGACGCTGGCTTCGATCACCTTCCAGAACTATTTCCGCATGTACGAAAAGCTGGCTGGCATGACCGGCACGGCGGCAACCGAAGCGGACGAACTGTTCGACATCTACAAGTTAGAGGTCATCGAAGTGCCGACCAACGTGGCGGTCGCGCGTCTGGACGAAGACGATGAGGTCTATCGCACGGCGCGGGAGAAATACGCCGCGATCCTGACGGAAATCGAGAGCGCCAATTCGCGGATGCAGCCGGTGCTGGTGGGCACGGCCTCGATCGAGAAATCCGAGACCATCGCCGAGTTCATGAAGGAGCACGGCTACAAGCAGATCGACTTTGCAAATCCGAAGTCGATGGAAAAGCTGTACGATGCGGCGCGCTCCGGTAAACCCTCGAAGCTGTTTGCGGTTCTGAACGCCCGCTTCCACGAGCAGGAAGCCTTTATCGTGGCTGAGGCCGGCGTGCCGGGCGCCATCACGATTGCGACCAACATGGCGGGCCGCGGCACCGACATCAAACTCGGCGGCTCGCTTGAAATGCGCGCGGCGGCGGCAACTGCGGGCATCGAGGACGAAGCCGAAAAGCAGAAGATCGTCGACGGCATCAAGGCCGACATTGAGAAATTCCGCGAAGCTGTCTTGAAGGCTGAAGACATCATCGAGATCGAGCCCGCCAAGGGCGACCGTCCGGCCAAGACCGTCACCAAGCCCGGCGGCCTCTACATCATCGGCTCCGAGCGCCACGAGTCCCGCCGCATCGACAACCAGTTGCGCGGCCGCGCGGGCCGTCAGGGCGATCCGGGCCGCACCAAATTCTATCTGTCGCTCGAAGACGATCTGATGCGCATTTTCGGCTCAGACCGGCTCGACACCATGCTGACGCGGCTTGGCCTGAAGGAAGGCGAGGCGATCATCCATCCATGGATCAACAAGGCGCTGGAGAAGGCGCAGCAGAAGGTCGAGGCCCGCAACTTCGACATCCGCAAGAATTTGCTGAAATACGACGACGTTCAGAATGATCAGCGCAAGGTGATCTTCGAGCAGCGCATCGACCTGATGCGCGATCAGAACGTCGCCGAGACCGTCTCCGACATGCGCCATGTGCTGGTCGAGGATCTGGTCGCCAAGCACATCCCCGAACATGCCTACGCCGAACAGTGGGATGTCGCGGGCCTCAAGGAAGAACTGAAGCGCGTTCTTGATCTCGATCTGCCGATTGAAGACTGGGCCAAGGAAGAAGGCATTGCGGGCGAGGAACTGCTTTCCCGCATCGACCAGCGCGTCGACGAGTTCATGGCGGCGAAATCCGCCCAATGGGGTCCGGATGTGATGCGTTACGTCGAGAA
>JAYVYQ010000225.1:0-2841 GCA_043784125.1 Afipia sp. | reverse complement strand
TGGGACGAACCGCAAACCGCGTCGTTCGAGGCCTACACGCGGCCGGAGATTCTCTCGGCAGATTTGTCGTCATTGGTGCTGGATCTGGCGCAATGGGGCGTCAGCGACCCGTCGAAACTGGCGTTCCTCGACGCGCCGCCCGCGCCCGCGCTGCTTGAGGCCCGGGCGCTGTTGCGTGAACTCAATGCGCTCGATGACGCGGGCCGTATCACACCCGAAGGCAAAAGCCTGCGCGCGCTGGCGTTGCCGCCGCGTCTGGCGCGCATGATCGTGGATTCGTATCGGCTGGGCAGTGGCGAGGACGCCGCTCATATTGCGGCTATTCTCACCGAGCGTGGTCTCGGCGGCGACAGCGCCGATCTCGATGCGCGGCTGGATCAATTCCGCCGTGACCGTTCACAACGCGCGCAGAGCGCCAAGCAACTCGCGCAGCGGTGGACGGCGCAAGTCGCCGCCGATGAGAAACTGTCGGCGAAGGACGTCTCACTTTCAACAGGCCGGTTGCTCGCGCTCGCATTTCCGGATCGCGTTGCGCGCAATCGTGGCAACGGATCGTTCGTTCTCGCCAACGGGCGCGGCGCAAATATAGATCAGACAACATCTCTGGCGAAGGCCCCTTATATTGCGGTCGCCGAATTGACCGGCACCGCTGCGAACGGGCGCATCCTTCTGGCTGCGCCGATCACCCAGGATGAGATCGAGACGCAGTTCGCCGATCACATTAAGACGAACGACGAGATCACGTTCGACACATCCGCGATGGCGCTGCGTGCGCGGCGCAGGACGACGCTTCATGCGATCACGCTGTCCGAGCAGACATTGCCGGTGAAGCCATCTGCAGAGACCGCGCGTGTTCTCGCCGATGGTCTTGCTGCGGCGGGCATCGACCGCTTGCCGTGGCCGAAGCCACTCAAGCAATGGCGTGACCGCGTGATGTTTTTGCGCGCGGCCTCAAAGGACGAATGGCCGGACCTGTCGGATGCCGCGCTCTCGGCCGCGCGAGAGAATTGGCTGACGCCGGCGCTCCACGACAAAACATCGCTTGCTGGCTTTTCGTCGGGCGATTTGTCCGACGCGCTGATGGCGCTTTTGCCGTGGGAGTTGCGCGCGCGGTTGGACCGCGAAGCGCCGACGCATTTCGAAGCGCCGACCGGAACGTCACTGCCGATCGATTATGAAGCCGAGCAAGGCCCGACCATTGCGGTGCGGTTGCAGGAATTGTTCGGACTCACAACGCATCCGTCGATTGCGCGGGGAAAAATTCCGCTGGTTCTGGAATTGCTGTCGCCCGCGCATCGGCCGGTGCAGGTGACGCGCGATCTGCCGGGATTCTGGCGCGGCTCCTATGCCGCCGTGCGCACCGATCTGCGCGGGCGTTATCCGCGTCATCCCTGGCCGGAAGATCCGGCGTCCGCGCCGCCGACGCGCCGGGTCAAACCGCGCGGAACATGAGTGCGCGAGTTAACCTTTCGCTCACCGTGCTCTCATAAAAGCGTCGCCGCAAAGCCGGCGTTAGTCTCAACTTCCAGAACGGTGTGTTGAAGTCGGCTTCGAAATTCCCAGAACCGGGCGTCAAGCGTATGCGTAACCTGATGATCTTTGCGGCGGCTCTCGCCGTCATGGGCACCTTCATGGCCAATGTCGCCGACAAAATGTCGAGCGATCAGGCACAGGCGAAGGCGCTCGCGCAGGCCAAGAACGTGAATGCGTTCGCGGCGATGCAGCCGCAGACAACCGGCAATGCGAGCGGGCGCAGCGTCGAAATCGCGCGCGACGGGCGCGGACATTTTCAGGCCGAAGGCCGCATCGACGGACGCCGCATCGGCTTCATGGTCGACACGGGAGCGTCCGTCATCGCGCTCAATGAATCTTCGGCCGCGCAGATCGGCATTCGCCCATCGCCTGCCGATTACAAGGCTAACGTCTCGACGGCCAACGGCACCATCAAGGGTGCGCGCACCCGACTTTCGGAAGTGAATGTCGGCGGGCTCGTCGTGCGCGATGTCGATGCGATGATATTGCCGGACGAGGCACTGTCGGAAAACCTGCTCGGCCTGTCATATCTGTCGAAGCTGAAGCGTTTCGAGTTTGCCGGCGGCAAGCTGGTGCTTGAGCAGTAAGACTAGAGTCTTCGAAACACCACGCTCAAATTATTCGCCGGCATCTGTGTCACCTCAGGCGGCGAGAAGCCCGCCTGCGCTGCCAGCGCCGCAACGTCGTCAAGATTGCGAAGTCCCCAGTCCCTGTTGCGCGACTTCAAATTCGCGTCGAACGCCTCATTGCTCGGCACCGTGACAACATCCGCCTGCCGGTACGGGCCATAGAGATAAAGCGGCGCTTTGGGCTGCAGGATTTTCGCCGCCCCGCGCATCAGGCCCTCGGTCGCAGCCCATGGCGAAATGTGAATCATGTTGATGCACAGAATGGCGTCGGCGGATTTCACCGGCCAAGTTTCAGACGCGGCGTCGAGTAGCAGCGGCGGGCGGACATTTTTCAGCCCCGTCTCCTCTGCCCACGCTTTGATGCTTTTCAACGCGGTGCCGTCCGGGTCGGTTGGCTGGAATGTGAGGCTGGGAAAGGCGCGCGCAAAATGAACGGCGTGTTCACCTGAGCCGCTGGCAATCTCGAGCACGAGACCTGACGGTGGCAGCACGCCGCGCAGCACGTCCAGAATGGCATCGCGATTGCGTAGCGTGGCGGGATATTCAAGGCGATCCGTCATTCCCGTTCCAGATTTCACCGGCGTTACGGTGCCGCTGTCAAACTGCCGTAATTTGTTCCTAAAGGGCGGCTCCCGCCTTTCCACAGTGAAGCACATTCGCTAAAGCTGCTGGAGATTTT
>JAYVYQ010000224.1:0-3392 GCA_043784125.1 Afipia sp. | reverse complement strand
AGAATGTCGATCTCGAAATTCCCCGCGACAAGCTGGTGGTGTTTACAGGCCTGTCAGGCTCGGGGAAATCCTCTCTCGCATTCGACACCATCTATGCAGAGGGCCAGCGCCGTTACGTCGAATCGCTCTCTGCCTATGCGCGCCAGTTTCTGGAGATGATGCAGAAGCCCGACGTCGATCAGATCGATGGTTTGTCGCCTGCGATTTCCATCGAGCAAAAAACAACATCGAAGAATCCACGCTCGACTGTCGGCACCGTCACGGAAATCTACGATTACATGCGCCTGCTATGGGCTCGTGTCGGCATTCCCTACTCGCCGGCGACGGGCCTCCCGATCGAGAGTCAGATCGTGTCGCAGATGGTCGACCGCGTTCTGGCGTTGCCGGAAGGCACGCGGCTTTATCTGCTCGCGCCGGTGGTGCGTGGCCGCAAGGGCGAATACCGCAAGGAACTGGCCGAGTATCTCAAAAAAGGATTTCAGCGCGTCAAGATCGACGGCACCTTCCACGAATTGGCGAACGCGCCGACATTGGACAAGAAATTCCCACACGATATCGACGTGGTGGTGGACCGCATCGTCGTTCGCCCCGACATCGCGCAGCGCCTCGCGGAATCGTTTGAGACCGCACTCAAGCTGGCCGAAGGTCTCGCGGTCATCGAGTATGCGGATGCGCCGGCAGCCACATCGGATAAGAACCTCGATAAAAAGGCCGACAAGAAAACCGCGAAAATCCACGACAAGAGCGGCCCGGAGCGAATTCTGTTTTCGGAAAAATTCGCCTGCCCGGTTTCCGGTTTCACCATTCCAGAAATCGAGCCCAGACTTTTTTCTTTCAACAACCCCTACGGCGCTTGCCCTGCATGTGGCGGCCTCGGTGTCGAGGAACATATCGATCCTGAACTGGTCATTCCCGACAAGGAACTGACCTTGCGCAAGGGTGCGATTGCACCATGGGCGAAATCCTCGTCGCCTTATTATCTGCAGACGCTGCAGGCACTGGCGAAATTCTACAAATTCGCACTCGATACCAAATGGAAAGACCTGCCGAAGAGAACGCAAACCGCCATTCTCGACGGTTCAGGCGACGACGAGATCAAGTTCTCCTACGAAGACGGCGTGCGCTCCTACGACACTAAAAAGCCGTTTGAAGGTGTCGTCACCAACCTGGTGCGGCGCTATAACGAGACCGAGAGCGAATGGGCGCGCGAGGAACTGGCGAAGTATTTCACCGACGTGCCCTGCGAGGCGTGCCATGGTCATCGTCTGAAACCCGAAGCGCTCTGCGTCAAGATTGGCGGCAAGCACATCGGCGAGATTTCCGAACTGTCGGTGCTGCGCGCGGTCGAGTGGTTCGATACCGTTCCCAAATCGTTGAACAAGCAGCAAAACGAAATCGCGGCGCGCGTTCTAAAGGAAATTCGCGAGCGGCTGTCGTTCCTGCTCGATGTGGGCCTCAACTACCTTACATTGGCTCGCGCGGCGGGCACCTTGTCGGGCGGCGAAAGCCAGCGCATCCGTCTGGCGTCGCAGATCGGCTCCGGCCTGACCGGCGTGCTATACGTTCTGGATGAGCCGTCGATCGGCCTGCATCAGCGCGACAATGCACGCTTGCTCGACACGCTTCGGCGCCTGCGCGATCTTGGCAATACGGTGATCGTTGTGGAGCACGACGAGGACGCCATCGAGGCCGCAGACTATGTGGTCGACGTCGGGCCGGGTGCCGGCGTTCACGGTGGCAACATCGTTGCTCAGGGCACCCCGCAACAGGTCATGGACAATCCGAAGTCGATAACCGGAAAATACCTGACCGGCGAGATGTTCGTGCCGATCCCGGAGCGGCGGCCGCCCAATCATCGCCGGACCATCAAGGTTATCAACGCGCGCGGCAATAATCTGAAGAATGTGTCGGCTGAGATTCCGCTCGGGCTGTTCACCTGCGTGACCGGCGTCTCCGGCGGCGGCAAATCGACACTGCTGATCGATACCCTCTACAAGGCCATCGCGCGCAAGCTCAACAACGCCAGCGAAGGCCCGGCGCCGCACGACCGCATCGAGGGCCTGGAGCATATCGACAAGATCATCGACATCGACCAGTCGCCAATCGGGCGCACCCCGCGCTCGAATCCCGCAACCTATACGGGCGCGTTCACGCCGATCCGCGAATGGTTTGCCGGTCTACCGGAATCCAAGGCGCGCGGCTACGAGCCGGGACGGTTTTCATTCAACGTCAAAGGCGGACGTTGCGAGGCTTGTCAGGGCGACGGCCTCATCAAGATCGAGATGCACTTCCTGCCGGACGTTTATGTCACCTGCGACACCTGCAAGGGCAAACGCTACAACCGCGAAACACTGGAAGTTCTGTTCAAAGGTAAGACCATCGCCGACGTGCTCGACATGACGGTTGATGAAGCAGCAGACTTCTTCAAAGCCGTGCCGCGTGTGCGCGAAACGTTCAAGACGCTTCAGCGCGTCGGCTTAGGCTATATTCATGTCGGCCAGCAGGCGACAACGTTATCGGGCGGCGAAGCCCAGCGTGTCAAACTCGCCAAGGAATTGTCCAAGCGCGCGACCGGCCGCACGCTTTACATTCTCGATGAGCCGACCACCGGATTGCATTTCCACGATGTCGCCAAGCTGCTCGAAGTGCTGCACGAGCTGGTTGCCCAGGGCAACAGCGTAGTCGTGATCGAGCACAATCTCGAAGTCATCAAGACGGCGGATTGGGTGATCGATCTCGGTCCCGAAGGCGGCGACGGCGGCGGCGAGATTGTCGCCTGGGGTCCGCCGGAAGACATCGTCAAAGCGCCGCGGAGCTATACCGGCAAGTTTCTGGCGCCTATTCTCAAGAAGGGCCGCGCCAGCAAGAAACGGAAGGCAGAGGAAGCAGCTGAGTGATGAGGCTGGAATTCAGCGCAGCCCCGTCCCGCCGCAGCGCTGGCACTTCACCACCTTGTCGCCCTTCTTCAGCAAGCCCTTGCCTTCGCAATTCTTGCACTTCGGCCTTTTCTTGATGTTTGGACCTCTTACGTTGTCCATGACAACTCCAATGCGATGAACCTTTGAGTAGCACTTATGACCGACGTGAACGACAATAAAGCGATGCAGCGCTTCGAGCTTAATGTCGAAGGATCTGTCGCCTTCGCCAATTATCGGCTCTCGCCTGGCGTTGTGACCATCACGCACACCGAAACGCCCGCTGCTCTGCGCGGCCGCGGCATCGCCTCCCAGTTGGTCAAAGGTGCGCTCGAGCAGATTCGCGCGGACAAATTAAAAGTCGTCGCAGGCTGCGGCTTCGTCGTCGATTATCTCTCGAAGCATCCGGAGTTTTCCGACCTCGAAAATTAACTGCGAGTTTTTTGCCACAAAAAAGCCCGCCAGCACGGCGGGCTT
>JAYVYQ010000223.1:0-29809 GCA_043784125.1 Afipia sp. | reverse complement strand
GCGGTTTGCGTCAGTAGCAGACGTTCACCGTGCGATAGCGATAGCCCCATGGGGTCGGCACCAGACGGCGCACATAACAGCCGCCACCGCCGTAGCCATAACCGTAAGCATACGGACCACCGCCGTAGTAAAAGCGCGGCCCGCCATAACCGCGGAAGCCACCGTGCCAGCCGCCACCGCCGTGCCAGCCGCCGCCGCCATGCCAGGCCGCAGCCGGTGTCGATGAAAGTGCTGCCGCGCCGCCAAGTGCGGCCACCGCAGCAACTGCAAGAACAAGTTTGCGCAACATGATCGTCTCCATTGTGTTCAGTGTTCGGCGCAACCGCGCCTCCGTTGTGGTGCCGCCCGTGCCGATATGTCGTTTCAGCTTTTGGGCGGGTTCAAGGCGTCAAAAAGTAGGATTAACAACGTGAATGCGGTCCGCACGTTCGCGTCAGATACGGTTCATCTAGATGAAATCTCGGTTATCTTGCCGCCGGCAAAGCGGCCGCAAAAACTGCGACAGCCGGACGCAGGACAGCGGCCCGCTTGCCGTGGCATGCCAGCGTGGCTATAAGCGCCGCAATTTCCCTCCAAATGTAATCTGAAGGACAAATCCATGGCGATTGAGCGCACTTTTTCGATTATCAAGCCGGACGCGACCGCGCGAAATCTGACCGGCGCCATCAACGCCATCATCGAGAAAGCGGGCCTTCGCATCGTTGCGCAGAAGCGCATCCAGATGACGCGCGCGCAGGCCGAGACATTCTACGCCGTCCACAAGGCCCGTCCGTTTTTCGGCGAACTGGTGGATTTCATGATTTCCGCGCCCGTCGTCGTGCAGGTGCTGGAAGGCGAGAATGCGGTCCTGAAGCATCGTGACGTGATGGGCGCGACCGATCCATCGAAAGCCGCCGACGGCACCATCCGCAAGGTTCATGCAAAGTCGATCGGCGAAAATTCCGTGCACGGTTCGGATGCGGTTGAGACGGCTGCCGTCGAGATCGCGCAGTTTTTCGCCGGCAACGAAATCGTCGGCTGATCTACACATAAAATGGGCGGGGGCTCGCGATGAATTGGTTGATGCAGTTTCTCGATCTTGCGACGTACACAAACCTACTGACGCAGTTTGAGTCCGAAATTCAGCAACCGCAATTCTACGTCGCGCTGACCAAGATCATCTGGATCAACGTCCTTCTCTCCGGCGACAATGCGCTGGTGATCGCGCTGGCGTGCCGCGGGCTTCAGCCGCAGCAGCGTGTCTGGGGCATGGTGCTGGGCGCGGGCGTCGCCGTCGTCCTGCGCATCATCTTCACCTTCATCGTCGTGACGCTGATGGCGTTGCCGTTCCTCAAGCTGATCGGCGGATTGGCGCTGATCGTCATCGCCGCCAAATTGCTTGTTCCGGAAGTGCATGACGACGACGGCGTGCAGGCGGCGTCCCATCTGTGGGCGGCGGTGCGCATCGTCGCCATCGCCGACATCATCATGAGCCTCGACAACGTCATCGCGGTGGCCGCAGCTGCCAATGGCAGCGCCATCCTGCTCATCCTCGGCCTTGCAATCAGCATTCCGATGATCGTGGCCGGTGCGGCCATCATCATGGCGCTGCTCGACAAGTTGCCCATTCTGGTGTGGTTCGGCGCGGCACTGCTCGGATGGATCGCAGGCGAAGTGATCGCGACCGATCCGGCCGTTGCCCCGTGGCTGCACAGCATGCTGAGCGGCACGGTCAATCTTTCCATCGACACCGTGTCATCTGCGTTCGGTTATGCTCGAAATCTCAAATTCGGCACCGACGCGGGCGAACTGGTGCTGGGGCTGCTCGGCATCGTGGTGGTGCTTGTGGTCGGCTCGATCTGGCGGGCGCGCGCGTTGCGTGGAAGGCAAGTTCCGGCGCACGCCTGACGCCAAAGACGGCAGCGGCGGCGTCGATAGCGTCTTGCACATCCGAATTTTTCGTGTTGGGATTGCGCCCGCATTCGGATTTGGGCCGTTCGGCTGTGCGCTTGATCGTTGACCATTGCGTTGGAGTTGTTGAAGCCCGCGAGTGGCGTGGCACGCGAAGAGCGTGACCGCGTTTTTTTGTATCCAGATTAAGGAGACAGACGCGGCAAAAGGCACCGTCAAATGGTTCAACCCGACCAAAGACTACGGGTTCATCAAGCCGGACGCCGGGGACAAGGACGTGTTCGTCCATATCTCGGCCGTCGAACGCGCCGGGCTTTCGACGCTCAACGAAAATCAAATTGTCGAATTCGACATGGTCGCCAATCGCGGCAAATCATCTGCGGAAAATCTCAAGGTGAAGTGAGCGTTCCAGCTTCACATCATTGTCCAAAGACTGCGTCCCCGGCCATCGCGCCGGGGTTTTTGTTTTTCGCGTCACTGCGTTCAGATGACGGTGGGGGCGATCAGTCTATCGTCGGGGCTGGATTTTGCGTCGGTCTTGCAGACGCCGCCTTCAAGGCGCGAGCCACCGCTGGCAACAAGACGAAGCGCGTCCGGATAGATCCGGTGTTCGACCGCAAGCACGCGCGCGGCCAGTTTCTCCGGCGTGTCGTCATCGCGTACTGCGACTGCGCCCTGCATCACGATGGGGCCGGAATCCATTTCGGGCACGACGAAATGCACCGTCGCGCCGTGAATTTTCACGCCGTCCTTCAATGCGCGCTCATGGGTGTTCAGTCCCTTGTAGGACGGCAGCAGAGCGGGGTGGATGTTCAGCATCCTGCCATCCCACTGCTTGACGAACCACGGCGTCAAAAGGCGCAGGAAACCTGCAAGGCAAACCAGATCGATCTTGTGGGCTGCAAGCTTGTCCTGCAACGCGCGCTCGAAGGCTTCGCGGTCCTTGCCGAAGGATTTGCTCTCGACGGTTGCGGTTTCAATGCCGGCCTCGCGCGCGCTCTTAAGGCCGCCCGCATCGGCGATATTTGAAATCACCAGCACGATCTCTGCCGGATAGCCGTCCTGCTTGGCGGCCTCGATCAGCGCCGTCATGTTCGAGCCGCGCCCGGAAATCACAATGGCGACGCGGCGTTTGCTCATGTCATTCCGCCAGATCGAGGTGGCCGCCGTAAATCACGCGCTCGTCGCCTTTCGCGTCAACCACTTCGCCGAGATCGACGACCCGCTCGCCGCTTTGTGCGAACACATCCATCACTTCGATGAGCGAGTCGCGTTTGACGATGGCGATCATGCCGATGCCGCAGTTGAAGGTGCGCAGCAGTTCCAGTTCGGCGATATTGCCTTCGCGCGCCAGCCATTTGAAAACGGGAAGCACCGGCACGGCTGTGAGATCAATGCGAACGCCAAGATGCTTCGGCAGCACGCGCGGAATGTTGTCGGTGAAGCCGCCGCCGGTGATGTGCGCCAGTCCCTTGACGCCGCCGGTTTCGCGAATGGCGCGCAAGCACGAGCGGACATAGAGTTTGGTCGGCGTCAGGAGTGCCGCGCCGAGCGTCATCACGGGTGCGAAGGGTGCGGGCGCATCGAAGGCGACGCCGGATTTCTTCACCACCTTGCGCACGAGGGAGAAGCCGTTGGAGTGCACGCCGGACGAGGCGAGACCGATCACCACGTCGCCTGCGGCAATATCTCTGGTCGGCAACAGCGTGCCGCGCTCGGCAGCGCCGACCGCGAAGCCCGCGAGATCGTAGTCGCCGTCCTTATAGAGGCCCGGCATTTCTGCCGTTTCGCCGCCGATCAGCGCGCAGCCGGATTCGCGGCAGCCCTCCGCAATTCCGGCAACAATCGCAGCCGTGGCGTCAGGATCGAGCTTGCCGCAAGCGAAGTAGTCGAGAAAGAACAGCGGCTCGGCGCCCTGCACCACGAGATCGTTGACCGACATCGCCACGAGGTCGATGCCGATGCCGCCATGCAATCCTGTGTCGATGGCGATCTTGACCTTGGTGCCGACGCCGTCGGTGGCGGCTACCAATACCGGATCCTTGAAGCCGGCGGCTTTGAGATCGAACAGCCCGCCGAAGCCGCCGATTTCGGCGTCGGCCCCCGCACGCGCGGTGGCGCGGACCAGCGGCTTGATCATATCGACCAGCCGGTTGCCGGCGTCGATGTCGACGCCCGCATCAGCGTAGGAAAGGCCGGATTTCTTGTCGGTCATGCCGCACTTTCGAGAGAACAAGCGGTGGTTACGTCGGATTCCGCGCCTGCGCAATGGCCCGTCATAAAGGCGGGAAATGGCTGTGCATAGCGTGGTCAGCGCTGCCCAGTCTTGGTTGGTGAGGCCAAATCCCTTGCACCGGCCTATGTGCAAGCTACAAGAATGAAAGCCGGGAAAAGTCGCGTGAATCTGCCCAACATCATTACCCTGATGCGTATCGTGCTGGTGCCGGTGATTATCTGGGCCATCGCTTCGCAGCAGATGAAACTCGCCTTCGTGATCTTCGTGGTCGCAGGCGTCAGCGATGCAGTCGATGGCTTTCTCGCCAAGCGCTTCAACATGGTCACGGACATCGGCGCGCTGCTCGATCCGGTCGCCGACAAGGCGCTGCTGGTCTCGATCTACATGACGCTCGGCATCATGGACTTCATTCCGCGCTGGCTCGTGATTCTGGTGGTGTCGCGCGACGTGATGATCGTCGGCGCCGTCATCATTTCATGGCTCTTGGAAAATCCGATCCCGATGAAGCCGCTGATGGTATCCAAATTGAATACGGTGGCGCAGGTGGCGTTCGCAGCGCTGGTGCTGGCGTCGCTCGGTTTCGGCTTTCACGCCGATCCGCTCGAGACGATCCTGATGGGTGCGGTTGCGGCGTTGACGGTGCTGTCGATGTCATTCTATCTCGTCGAATGGGCGCGGCACATGAGCACGACGGAGCCGTTGCCATGAGCATCGCGGCGCGCGCGCAACCGCGGCAATTGGCGTTGGCGCTTCCGCATGCTGAGAGCCTGTCGCGCGAGAATTTTCTCGAAGGGCCATGCAACGCGCAGGCACTGGCGCTGGTCGATTCATGGCCGGACTGGCCGAACCGCATCATGATGCTGGCCGGTCCTGAAGGCGGCGGCAAAAGTCATCTGGCGACGATATGGGCGGAGGTGTCCGGCGCGCGGTCGATCTCGGCGCATCTGCTCACCACCGAAAACGTACCCGGCGCATTGGCGACCGGCGCGCTGGTGGTCGACGATCTCGATCCAGCCACACTCGATCATCGCGCGCTGTTTCACCTGATGAATCTTGCGCGGGAAGATGGTGCGTATGTGCTTTTGACGTGCCGCCTGCCGCAAACCTTGTTCGACATTGAATTGCGCGATCTGCGCTCGCGGCTGCGCGCCATTCCGGTGGTCACGCTCGATCCGCCGGACGATGCACTGCTGCGCGCGCTGATCGTGAAATTCTGCGCCGACCGGCAGATCAATGTGGATGAGGCTCTGGTGAGTTATCTCGCAACCCACATCGAGCGATCCTTCACAGCGGCTCGGCGCACGGTCGCGCTGCTCGATGCGGAAGCCTTGCGGCTGCGGCGTCCTGTCACGCGGGCGCTGGCGGTCGCGGTGCTGCGGGATGCCGCAGCCTGATGGCGCAACTCTTTCGACTCTCGGCTGTTAAACTTCCACCCTCATAAGTCTTGGCCCGTTAAAGGTCTTGGCACATCATGTCATCGAATGGTCATGTCGCTGGCAGATGCTCCGCCTCGCATGACAACGAGCCTTGTGGCTCGTGAATACGATTGGACTGCCTTCGATGGACTCCGGACAAGCTATTGTAAAAAAAGAACAAATTGACGAATCTAGCGCTCCAGCGTCGGTTACCGCTCTGCCGGAACGCTTCATCAATCGCGAACTGTCCTGGCTGCATTTCAACCGCCGCGTCCTCGAGGAAGCGGTGAACCCGCATCATCCGGCACTGGAGCGGGTCCGGTTCCTGTCGATTTCGGCCAATAACCTTGATGAGTTCTTCATGGTTCGCGTCGCCGGCCTGAAGGCGCAGGTCCGCGAAGGCATCTCCGAGCGCAGCCCTGATGGCGCGACGCCGTCCGAGCAATTGGCGCGCATCAACGAGACCGTCTCGAAACTCGCCAGTGACCAGCAAGCCATCTGGCGCGACCTGCGCGTGATCCTGGCCGAAGCGGGCGTTGTCCTCGTCGATGGCAAGGACGTCACCAAGGCGGAAGCAGTCTGGGTCGAAGATCATTTCCTGAACAACATCTTTCCGCTGCTGACGCCGCTGGCGATCGATCCGGCGCATCCGTTCCCGTTCATTCCGTCACTCGGTTTCACGATTGCGCTTCAACTCGCACGCACCAAGGACGGCCGCGCGATGAACGCGCTCATTCGCATGCCGGGCAAGATCGATCGTTTCATCAAAATGCCGACCGGCAAAGACGGCGTCGTCCGCCTCATCACGCTGGAGCAGGCCACGGGACTTTTCATCGGGCGGCTGTTTCCCGGTTACACCGTCAAGGGGCAGGGCGCATTTCGTGTCATCCGCGATTCCGAACTGGAAATCGAGGAAGAAGCCGAAGATCTGGTGCGGCTGTTCGAGACCGCATTGAAACGTCGCCGCCGCGGATCGGTGATCCGGCTCGAAATCGAAGCCACCATGCCGGACGAGTTGCACGCCTTCGTGCAGCGCGCCTTGTCCACCACCGACGATGAAGTGCTGATCGTCGATGGCGTGCTGGCGATGAACGAACTGTCGCAGCTGACGCGCCTCGACCGGTCAGACCTGGAATTCGTGCCCTACGTGCCGCGTCATCCCGAGCGCGTGCGCGATCATGGCGGCGATATTTTTGCCGCGATCCGGCAGAAGGACCTCATCGTTCACCACCCTTACGAATCCTTCGACGTCGTCGTGCAGTTTTTGCAGCAGGCGGCGCGCGATCCCGACGTGGTCGCCATCAAGCAGACGCTGTATCGCACCTCGCGCGATTCTCCGATCGTCCGCACGCTTGCGGAAGCCGCCGAAGCCGGCAAGTCAGTGACGGCTCTGGTCGAGTTGAAGGCTCGTTTTGATGAGGAAGCCAACATTCGCTGGGCGCGCGATCTGGAGCGCGCCGGCGTGCAGGTGGTCTATGGTTTTCTTGAACTGAAAACCCACGCCAAATTGTCGTTCGTGGTGCGGCGCGAGGGCACGGGGCTGACGACTTACGTCCACACTGGCACCGGCAACTACCATCCAGTGACGGCGCGCATCTATACCGACTTGTCATATTTCACATCGGACCCGGTGATCGCGCGCGATGCCGCGCGGGTGTTCAACTACATAACGGGTTATGCAGAGCCGAGCGGCATCGAAAAGATGGCGGTTTCTCCAATCTCGCTGCGCAAGCGGATTCTCGATCACATCCACGGCGAAGCCAATCACGCGCGACACGGCAAGCCGGGCGCGATCTGGATGAAAATGAACTCGCTGGTCGATCCGGAGATTATCGACGCACTTTATGACGCCTCGCAGGCCGGCGTTTCGATCGAACTCATCATTCGCGGCATCTGCTGTCTGCGCCCCGGCGTGGCGGGACTGTCAGAAAACATCCGCGTCAAATCGATCATCGGCCGCTTTCTGGAACATGGCCGAATCTACTGCTTTGGCATGGGTCACGGGCTGCCGAGCGCGAAGGCGGCTGTGTATATCTCCTCCGCCGACATGATGCCGCGCAATCTCGACCGCCGCGTCGAGGTATTGTGTCCATTGCAGAATCCCACGGTTCACCAGCAGGTTCTCGAACAGATTATGGTCGCGAATCTGAAAGACAATGAGCAAAGCTGGCAACTGTTGCCCGATGGGTCGTCAACACGTATGAAGGCCGCGAAAGGTGAGGAACCTTTCAACGTGCATAACTACTTCATGACCAATCCGAGTCTGTCAGGCCGTGGAAAGTCGCTTAAAGAATCTTCGCCGCGTCGTCTTACGCGCCGTTCGGAGCGTCAGTCCCCCGCCTGAGCCGGCGACCCGCGCCCGTGCGCGCGCAAGCAAGGCTTCGCAGCGTAAACATTCCACCAGTGTCGCCATCATCGACATCGGTTCGAATTCCGTTCGTCTTGTTGTCTATGAGGACAAGACGCGAAATCTCTCCGCGATCTTCAACGAAAAAACATTGTGCGGGCTTGGCCGCGAAGTGCAGTCCACCGGATTGCTGGCGTCCGATGCCGTCGAAAAAGCGCTGGCGGCGCTCAAGCGCTTCAAGGCGCTGTGCCGCATCATGCACGTCGGGGAGGTCCACGCCATTGCGACGGCGGCCTGCCGCGACGCCAGCAACGGGCCGGAATTCATCGCCAAAGCTGAGCGCATCTGCGGCTGTTCGATCGAAATTCTCTCCGGTGCGCGTGAAGCGAAATTATCCGCGCTGGGTGTGGCCTCCGGCGTTTACAAACCCGACGGCATTGTCGGCGATCTCGGCGGCGGATCTCTGGAATTGGTCGATGTGCGCGGCAATCGTATCCGCAACGGACTGACGCTGCCGCTCGGCGGGCTCGCGCTGCAGGATGCGTCGGAGAAATCGCTCAAGAAAGCCGAGAAGATCGTTGCGTCGAAAATCGTCGGGCTGCCGCAGCTCAAGGCCGGGAAGGGCCGGAATTTCTACGCCGTCGGCGGCACCTGGCGCGCGCTGGCGCGGATTCACATCATTCAGAGCGGCTACCCGCTGCATGTGATGCACGGTTACACAATTCCTGCGGCGGACGCGCTCGATTTCGTCAAGCGCCTGCGCCGTCTCGCTGCATCAAACACGCTCGCCGATATCGAGACCGTCGCGGACGCACGGCGTCCGTTGCTGACCTATGCGGCGCTCGTGCTCGAATACATCATCCGTGTCGCCAAGCCGAAGACCATCGTGTTCTCGACCTATGGCGTGCGCGAAGGCCTGTTGTTCGACATGCTGTCCGAACACGAGCAGCAGAGGGACGGATTGATCTCGGCGGCGGAGTCGCTCAATCGCTTGCGTTCGCGATCTCCGCGCCACGCCGACGATCTGATCGGCTGGACCGACCGGCTGGTGCGGGTTGCGGGCCTGCGCGAAAACGAAGACGAGCGACGGTTGCGTCACACGGCGTGTCTGTTGTCCGACATCGGCTGGCGCGCGCACCCGGATTATCGCGGCGAACAGACGCTCAACATCATCACCAATGCGAATTTCGGCGCGATCAGCCATCAGGACCGCGCATTTCTGGCGCTGGCGATTTTCTATCGCTACGCGGGCTTGGGCGCGGAGAACGAAGCGCCGCAGATCGTGCGTGATCTGATTCCGCCCGCGATGGTGGAGCGCGCGCGATTGCTGGGCGCGATGTTCCGCGTCGCGCATCTGGTGTCGGCGGCCCAAACCGGCGTGTTGCCGCATACGCATTTCCGCAATCAGGGCCGGAAATTGCTGCTGGTGTTCGATCACAAGGTTGCGGATCTGGCTGCAGATCGCGTCGGCAATCGCTTCAAGCAGCTCACGCGGCTGATCGGCCGCGGCAGCGCTATCGTAAAGCGGTAGGATATCTATAATCTAAAATTATTGTGCGGTGCGCTGAACCCGTCATCACCCGGCCGGGCTGATTGGTGTGGGTTCAATCGAATGGGGAACGTAAAATGACTCTCGGCATCTCGTCCTTCGTTCGCGTGAATTTCGTCATTGCGCTTGTGTCTGCCGCGATTTTGTCGGCTGGCCCCGCAATGGGCGGCACCATCGAAATATTTCATGCGGACTCGCTGGGCGGCCCGATGCGCGAACTCAAGAAAGCATTTGAAGCGAATAACCAGAGTGTCACGATCAATCTGACACCTGGCACGTCGAAGCAACTTGCCGAACGCATCCTCAAGGGAGATGTTTGCGACGTCTTTGCGCCGTCGTCGCCTGCCGTCATCGATCAGGACTTGTTGGGCAAGAAGATCGAGGGTTCAGGAGTGAATGCGGCGTCCTGGTACGTGGTCTTCTCTGCGAACGAAATGGTTGTGATTGCGGGGAAGGGAAATCCACTCGGAATCAAGCAGGTCGTGGATCTTGCGAAGCCTGGCGTCAAACTCTATCGCATCACCGCCGAGAAGGATCTCGCAAGCAATCGTACCGTCGAGTTTCTCAAGCGCGCCACCACGCTTGAAGGAAAGCCTGAACTCGCTCAGTCGATCCTCGATGCGTCCGTCGCTGACCCTTCCAGGCCGACGTCGGTTCCAGAAGCTGTCCGTGCGGTGCGCGAAGGAAGTGCCACGGCGAGTGTTGTCTACTATTCCGCCGCAGTCGCCGCGCGTAACGATGTCGAGATCGTGCGTTTTCCGGCGAGCGTCAATATGAGCGAGGCAATCCGGAACGCGGCGTCGGTCCCGGGGACCGCGAAAAATCCGACGGAGGCGACGGCTTTCGTGCGCTTTCTGCTGACGGCCGATGCGCAGAAGATACTGGTTGAGACCGATCAACCGCCGGTCGTACCCGCGATCCGCAAGGGCGATGTTCCAACCGACGTGACAAACTAGCGCTATTCAGTCGCGATCCACGCGAACGACGCGACCCTTGTCGATGGCGAGTGCGACGCGGCCGGCTTTAAGCGCAAGCGCCGCCTCGCCGAACAGTTCGCGCCGCCAGCCGTGAAGTGCGCCGACATCGGCGTTGTCGTCATTGGCTATCTGTTCGAGATCGTCGGTGGTGGCGATCACCTTGCTGGCGACGGCGTGACGCTCAGATGTCATGCGCAGCAGCACCTTCAACAGCTCGACGGTGGCGCCGCTATTGTTGTTGCCGCGGGGTTTGTCGATTTTCGGCAAGGTGGATGGATCGCGCGCGAGACCGCGATTGACCGCCGCGACGATGTCCTGTCCCCATTTGGATTTGTCGAAACCCTTGGGCAGTGAGCGAAGTTTCGCCAGCCGCTCGACGCTGGTCGGTGCGTGCGTTGCGATGTCGCCCATGGCGTCGTCCTTCAGAATCCGGCCACGCGGCACGTCGCGCGTTTGCGCTTCCTGTTCGCGCCAGGCAGCTACTTCCATCAGCACGGCCAATTCCTTCGGCTTGCGGACGCGGGTGCGCAGCCGTTCCCATGCGCGCTCCGGATGAAAGTCGTAAGTCTTGGGCGAGGTGAGAATTTCCATTTCCTCGGAGACCCAATCGCTGCGGCCGCGTTTTTTCAGATCGGCATCGAGTGCGGCGAACACGTCGCGCAGATGGGTGACGTCGGCGATCGCGTAGGTGATCTGATCCTGCGAGAGCGGGCGGTGCGACCAATCTGTAAAGCGATGCGTCTTGTCGAGCTTGGTGCCGGTGATGCGCTCGACCAGCTGGTCGTAGGCGATTGAGTCGCCATAACCCAGCACCATCGCCGCCACCTGCGTGTCGAATACCGGATGCGGCACGATGCCAGCGCGGTGCCAGACGATTTCGATATCTTGTCTGGCGGCGTGAAAAACCTTCAGCACCTTCTCGTTGGCCATCAGGTCGAAGAACGGTTTGAGGTCGATGCCCTCCGCCAGCGTATCGACGATCACAGCCTCGTCGGCGCTCGCAAGCTGCACGACGCAGAGCAGGGGATAATAGGTCGTCTCGCGCAGAAACTCGGTATCGACGGTTATGACCGGAAATTTCGCGAGGCGCTCGCAGGCTTCGGTCAGCCGAGCGGTATTAGAAATGAGGTCCATGGAAGCTGCATAACGGTTCTGCCTGGAGTTGTCGCCTCGGCTAAGATTAAATTCTGGCTTTTACCAACTTTATGCGGAAGTTTATCGATTTAGGCGAAGGATCGATGTTGAAAGACATGGTCATGATTGCTGATGGTAGCCACCAATTTATAGCCGAAATTTGAGAGATAGCCTGCCAGCGGTTCAGCGCCAGCATGGCTTTCAATTAACATCGTGCGAAAGACATAAGTGTTGAAGTCGACTCCTCTTAGAACGCTTAGTTCATTCCCTTCGACATCCAAGGGGAGAAAATCAATCTGCGTGGGTGCTCCGGATTCTTGCAAAATACTTGTCAGCGTTTTTGCGACCGCGCCAAATTCAAAAATTGCATGGTCTCCTATGAATTTTTTTCCAGCTTCGGCATGCTTGTGTGGAAAAGCGACGTCTAGTCCGGCAGCAACGGTCATAAGATTTGAATAGACCATTCTCACAAACTCGTTTTTGTAATCGAAGGGCACACAGGCTGCGCAGAACACTTGCGTGTTCAGGCTTCTGTTCTGCCTGCATTTCAAAAAATTGTGTGGGATTGGTTCGATCAGAACGCCTCGCCAGCCGCGTTTGCGCTCGAGATACAAGGTGTTAGATTGGGAAATGCCGTCGTTAGCCCCGAGCTCTACAAAGAACCCCGGATTTGACGGGAGGAAACGCAAAATCTTTTTGTCGAGGTCGTTTAATCCGTAGAATAGATTTTCAGGGTTGAATAGTTTTTCGAACAGTCTTTTGAGTTTTCGCAATATCCTAAAAAACATTGGCAACGGCGCGTGTCCCTTTAGCCTCGACGGCTGCATCCAAGCCATTCTTAGAATGAATCCTGATTTGGCTCAAAAGATTAAGGGCCTGTTCGTTACACCAGTATGTGGCAGGTTGTTTTTGCTGCACTTTTTGCGCACGACTGCCGATCTTGACCTTCCCAAGAAAGACCGGCTCGGCTAAACCCTGCGCGCGCCTCTCAGGTGCAGCCCCCTTTGATTCTGTTTTGACGCCGATTTTCCGGGATTTTCATGCATCGCTATCGTTCCCATACCTGTGCTGATCTGCGCGACAGCGACATCGGCAAGGAAGCCCGTCTGTCCGGCTGGTGCCACCGCATCCGCGACCATGGCGGCGTGCTGTTCATCGACCTGCGCGACCATTACGGCCTGACCCAATGCGTGATCGACCCGGATTCCAAGGCGTTCAAGCTGGCCGAGACGCTGCGCGCCGAATGGGTGGTGCGGTTCGACGGCAAGGTCCGCCGCCGCCCGGAAGGCACGGAAAATCCCGATTTGCCGACAGGTGCGATTGAGCTGTTCATCGCCGACATTGAAGTGTTGGGTGAAGCCGCCGAACTGCCGATGCCGGTGTTCGGCGATCAGGAATATCCTGAAGATATAAGGCTTAAGAACCGATTCCTCGACCTTCGCCGCGATCGCCTCCACCAGAATATCATAAAGCGCGGCGCGGTGATTGATAGCCTGCGCAAGCGGATGAAGGATCAGGGCTTCTTCGAATTCCAGACGCCGATCCTGACCGCCTCGTCGCCGGAAGGCGCGCGCGACTACCTCGTGCCCTCACGCATCCACCCCGGCAAGTTCTACGCGCTCCCACAAGCGCCGCAGCAGTTCAAGCAGCTGCTGATGATCTCCGGCTTCGATCGTTATTTCCAGATCGCGCCGTGTTTCCGCGACGAGGACGCGCGGGCGGATCGCTCGCCGGGTGAATTCTACCAGCTCGATATCGAAATGAGCTTCGTGACGCAGGACGACGTGTTCAACGCGGTCGAGCCGGTGCTGCGTGGTGTGTTCGAGGAATTCGCCAACGGCAAATCCGTCACCAAGGTTTTTCCGAAAATCAAATTTGCGGACGCGATGCGCCAATACGGCTCCGACAAGCCGGACCTGCGCAACCCGATCCTGATGCAGAACGTCACCGAGGCTTTCAAGGGTTCGGGCTTCAAGATTTTTGCCGGCATGATCGCGTCCGATCCGGCTGTTGAAGTGTGGGCAATTCCAGCGCCGACCGGCGGCAACCGCGCGTTTTGCGACCGCATGAACTCATGGGCGCAGGGCGAGGGCCAGCCGGGCCTCGGTTACATTTTCTGGCGCGACGGCGAGGAGGGCGGCGCAGGTCCGCTCGCCAAGAACATCGGACCGGAGCGCACCAAGCAGATCGCGGATCAGCTCGGCTTGAAGGTTGGCGACGCGGCATTCTTCGTCGCCGGCAAGCCGAAGGACTTCGTGAAGTTCGCTGGCAGCGCGCGCACGAAAGTCGGCGAAGAACTCAAGCTCATCAAACAGAACACGTATGAGTTCTGCTGGGTGGTCGATTTTCCGATGTTCGAGTGGAATGAGGAAGACAAGAAGATCGACTTCTCGCACAACCCGTTCTCGATGCCGAATTTCGACATCGACAAGTTTCTCGCGCTCGACCCGAAGGACGAGGCGGCGATTCTCGGCATGACGGCATTTCAATACGACATCGTCTGCAACGGCATTGAACTGTCTTCCGGCGCAATCCGAAACCATCGCGTCGAAGTGATGCGCAAAGCGTTCGCGATTGCAGGCTACGGCGAGGATGTGCTGGAAGCGAAGTTCGGCGGTATGCTGCGCGCATTGTCGTTCGGCGCGCCTCCGCATGGCGGCATCGCGCCGGGTGTGGATCGTATTGTCATGTTGCTGTGCGAAGAAGAAAATCTGCGCGAGGTCGTGGCATTTCCGATGAACCAGCGCGCCGAAGATCTCTTGATGGGCGCGCCATCGGAAGTCACGCCCAAGCAGTTGCGTGAATTGCATATCAGGCTCAATCTGCCGCAGAATTGATATGAGCGTGAGATAGACAAGATCGGCGTCAAGCCGGAAGACTGTTCGGGGAGTTGAATGGCGTCCAATTTGTCCGAAGAACGCCGTCTTGCGGCGCTGGCCTATCATCGGCTGCCGCGCCCCGGAAAACTTGAAATCCAGGCTACCAAGCCGCTCGCCAACCAGCGCGATCTGGCTCTCGCTTATTCGCCCGGCGTCGCGGCCGCTTGCGAAGCCATCGCCGCCGATCCTGCGCAAGCAGCCGAGCTTACCACGCGCTCGAATCTCGTCGGCGTCGTCACCAACGGCACGGCGGTCTTGGGCCTCGGCAATATCGGCCCGCTGGCCTCCAAGCCGGTGATGGAAGGCAAAGCGGTTCTTTTCAAAAAGTTCGCCGGCATCGATGTGTTCGATATCGAGATCGCGGCGGACACCGTGGAGCGTGTCGTCGAGACGGTGGCGGCACTGGAGCCGACCTTCGGCGGCATCAACCTTGAGGACATCAAGGGGCCGGAGTGCTTCGAGATCGAGGAGCAGCTCAAGGCGCGGATGAAAATTCCGGTGTTCCACGACGACCAGCATGGCACGGCGATCATCGTTTGCGCCGCCGTGCGCAACGCCCTGATGCTCAACGGCAAGAAACTCGAAGACATCAAGATCGTGGCCTCCGGCGCGGGTGCGGCGGCCATTGCATGCCTGAACCTGCTGGTGTCGCTCGGTGCGAAACGCAAGAACATCTGGGTCTGCGACATCGATGGTCTGGTTTACGAGGGCCGCAACACGCTGATGGATAAGTGGAAGGCGGTTTACGCACAGAAGACCGACAAGCGCGTGCTGGCGGATGTGATCGGCGGCGCGGATGTTTTTCTCGGCGTCTCGGCGGGCGGCGTGCTCAAGCCCGAAATGGTCAAGGCGATGGCGGACAAGCCGCTTGTGATGGCGCTGGCCAATCCGACGCCTGAAATCATGCCGGACGAAGCGCGCAAGGTGCGCCCCGACGCGATGATCTGCACCGGGCGGTCGGACTTTCCCAATCAGGTGAACAACGTTTTGTGTTTTCCGTTCATCTTCCGCGGCGCGCTCGATGTCGGCGCGACCGCCATCAACGAGGCGATGAAAATCGCCGCAGTGGATGCGCTGGCGCAACTTGCGCGCGATCCGCCGTCGGACGTCGTGGCACGCTATGACAACGAAACGCACGGGTTCGGCGAGGGCTCGCTGATTCCCTCGCCATTCGATCCCAGATTGATCCTGCGCGTCGCGCCCGCGGTCGCAAAGGCTGCGATGGATTCCGGCGTTGCGACGCGACCCATCACGGATTTCGATGCTTACGTCGAAAATCTGGAAAGCTTTGCGTTCCGCTCGGGCCTCGTGATGAAGCCAGTGTTTGCGAAAGCCAAGACGCAGCCGGTGCGGGTGATCTATGCCGAGGGCGAGGACGAGCGCGTGTTGCGCGCGGTGCAGGTCGTGCTGGAGGAAAGTGTCGCGCGGCCGATACTCGTCGGACGTCCGTCCGTCGTCGCCGCGCGCATCGAGCGCTTCGGCCTGTCGATCCAGGCTGGAAAGGACTTCGACCTCGTCAATCCGGAAGACGATCCGCGTTATCGCTCCTACGTGCAGAGTTACATCGATGCCGGGGGACGGCAGGGTGTCACGCCGGATGCGGCGCGCACGCTGGTGCGCACCAACGCAACCGTGATTGCGGCCCTGGCCGTTGTGCGCGGCGAGGCGGATGCGCTGATCTGCGGCGTTGAAGGCCGTTACATGAGTCATCTGCGGCGGGTGCGCGAAATCATCGGCGTGGCACCGGGCCTGAGCGACTTCGCGGCTTTGTCGCTCTGCATCACCAGCAAGGGTGCATTCTTCATCGCCGACACGCAGATCAGAACCAATCCGACTGCAGAACAATTGGCGGAAATCGCGGCCCTTTCTGCGGTACACGTGCAGCGCTTCGGCATCAAACCGAAGGTTGCATTTCTGTCGCATTCGGATTTCGGCGGCTACGATTCCGAATCCGCGCGCAAGATGCGCCGCGCCACGCAATTGCTGGCGAACGACCATCCCGAAATCGAGGCCGACGGCGAAATGCAGGCCGATTCCGCGCTGGCCGAAATCGTGCGCAAGACCGTGCTGCCGCATTCACGGCTTGAGGGTTCCGCCAATATCCTCATCATGCCGACGCTGGATGCGGCAAACATTGCTGCGCAAATGATCAAGGTGCTGTCGGATTCACTTCCCGTAGGCCCAATCCTGATCGGTTCCGCGCGTCCGGCGCATATCCTGACCCCATCCGTCACCGCGCGCGGCATTCTCAACATGACGGCGGTGGCCGCAGTCGAGGCGCAGGAGCGGGCAGGCCGCCAGCAGCCGACATTGTTCGGCTGACATCCGTTACTGTATTATTGTAGTGTGCACGTCGTATTGAACTTCAGCGAGGTTGACCATGCCGCCTCTTGTTACTCTTGGACGCATTTTGTTCGCGATCATTTTTGTTTATGCGGGCGCAGACAAGCTGCTCGATATTGCAGCCACCTCGCAGATGATCGCCGGGAAAGTTGTCCCCGCGCTGCCTGCGGCTTTGAGCCCTTACACCGCGCAACTTGAGGCCGCGGCCGGAATGCCCATCGACCGGATTCTCGCGATCTTTGCCGGCATGCTGGAAGTTCTCGGCGGTCTTGCGATTGCGCTCAACATCGGGGCGCGCCTGTTCGCCATCCTGCTGGTGATTTTCATCGCTTGCGTGACCTGCTACTTCCACGATTTCTGGAACATGGCGGGTGCCGACAAGACCACGAACATCTACAACGCGCTGAAAAATCTGTCGCTGATCGGCGGCCTTTTGATTGTCGCCGGTTATCCGCGCGGAGTCATTGCGGACAACAATTACACCGGCACTGCCGAGACGAGATATTGAGACATCCGTTGTGAATGTGGAAAGACGCCGGGGATGTAAAATGAAACGTAGGCTGCAAGCCGTGACCGCCGGTTTTCTAATTGTGTGGGCGACGCCGAGCCTTGCAACGACGTGCGATCAAGCGGTCTATAAATGCAAGACCGAAGGAAACCACAAATCCGAGAACGTCGCCAAGTGCGAGGCCGCTGGCGATCACTGCAAAAAGACCGGGGACTGGATCGGGCCGGTGACCGGAAAGACGTTCAAACTCTCGCGGTAATCGAGCCGTTTTGTTTTCTCGGGATCCCGAGTCTTATGCCCGCCGCCAAACCGTGACATCGACATCATGCGCGGGGTCGAGCTTGCGCACCTCGGCCACCGTCAGGCCGTGCTGGATGAGAATATCCTGCGGTGTCTTTTGCGGGACGCCAGGAAAGCCGCCCTGGCCGTCGGGAATTTTCAACCCATGCGCCTGCGACAGCCAGAAGGCGTCGTAGCGATCCATGAACATCCCGAACACATCCGGCCCTCCGATGATCGCGGCCACGCCGGAGGCAACGCCCGCGCGGCGGCAGGCGTCGTCGAACGAGGCGCCTGCCGGATTCCACAACGTCGCTTTGGGGTTTTCGGGATCGGCGGCGAGGGCGGCGACCTTGTGCGTCAGGATGAGGCGCGTGCGTAGCGCGGAACGCGGCTGGTCCTCGAACGAGTTTCTGCCGTGAACGATGAGCGCTGCCGCGTCGAGCGCGGTCTCGAAGAATTTTTGGTCGGCGGGGAATTTCAGCGATTGCGGCATCTCGCCGGTCGCGTCCGCCAACATGCCGTCGGCGGACACAATCACATAGCCTTCGATGCGCAATTCAGGCTTCGCCATCAGATCTAAGATTGGCGTCGGCTTATTTCTCTTCCGAGATTGTTTCGACCACGCTCGACACCGGGCGCGAGCTGATGGTCGGCAGCTTCAGACCCTTGACGACTTCTTCGTCGTATTGGGCGATGGTCGTCACCGGCGCCTTGGCCTTGACTTGCACGACCTTGTAGCCGCCGGCCTTCAACTGCTTCATCAGTTCGGGCAGGGCTTCTGCGGTATGCTTCTGGAAATCGTGCATCAGAATGATGCCCTTGCCGTGCTTCTCAAGCTTTCTCATCACCGACTTGATGACGGTTTCCGGCTTGCTGGCCTTGAAGTCGAGCGAGTCGAGATCGCATGACCAGATCGCGATGTTGCGCTCGCCGAGGTAGGTCACCATTGCGGGCGGATGCTGCAAGGCCGGTGCGCGGAAGAATGGCGAAGGCGGGCTGCCGAGCGCCCATGAGACGGCACTGAAACCTTTTTCGATTTCTTCCTTCTGCAGTGGCTCGGTCATCTTCTTGTCGTTGAGATTGGCATGCGACCAGGTGTGCGAACCGATGGTGTGGCCCTTCGCGGCCACCTGCTTGAGAATCTCGGGATAATAAGTGGCGTGCTTGCCGATCGGGAAGAAGATCGCCTTGGTGCATTCGTCGTCGAGTGTCTTGAGCACCGAGGGGGTGTTCACCGGCCATGGGCCGTCGTCGAACGTCAGCACCACTTCCTTGTCGCGCAGGAAGTCGAGTTGCTTGAAGTGCTCGAAGCCGAAACCGGGACCGCCCGTGGTGTCTATCGCGACCACGCGCGAGACGCCGATGGCATTTGGATTGGCGCAGTTGGCCACGACCGGCGCCTTGGCGGGCGCGGTCGCAGTGGTCACGCCCGAACTCGGAGTCGATGCAGCCTGACGGGCAGCTTCCGCCTTCGCGGCTTCTTCCTGCTTCAGCTGTTCTTGCTTGGCGCGTTCCTGCTCTTGCTGCTTGGCCTGGGGGATCAACGCCTGCGACCATGCGCTGCTGAACGCACACATCGAAATCGCGCTGGCGACGATGACTGCCTTGATACGCATGAAAACTCCCCTGAACGCTGACGCAACTGATGAACGCTCGCCGGAAGGCTCAACGAAGCCGTGATGCCCGGCGGAAAAAGCTGTTAACGAAACCCTAACCTAGCGCCACATCGAGCGGCGCGCCAACGCCTTTTCGGGGCGGCGGCTGCCGACGTCATTCAAGGTTAATTCGGCGGGGCATTTCGGCAACAGAAGCGCTCAGGCCGTCAGGTTGCGCGCGATTGCGGCAATCACCCGCGTATCGGTGGGCTCCACGCGCGTCGGAAACACCTCGGCGATATAACCGTCGCGGCCGATCAGGTATTTGTAGAAGTTCCACGACGGCAACTCGGCGGGGCGCTCCTATGCCGCCCATTTATAGAACGGGTGCGCGTCCGGTCCCTTGACCACAGTCTTGGCCGCAATCGGGAAGGTGACGTGATAGGTGTCGCCCGCCGTTTTGGCGATCTCGGCGGCACCGCCCGGTTCCTGACCGCCGAAATCGTTGGAGGGAACGCCGATGATGGCAAATCCACGGTCGTGAAACTGCGACCACAATTCCTGCAACCCTGCAAACTGCGGCGTGTATCCGCATTGCGAGGCGGTGTTGACCACCATCAACGGTTTGCCTGCGAAGTCGGCAACGCGGATGCGCTCGCCGTTCAATCCCTCGAACGAAAATCCGTAGGCCGTGGTGCGGCTCATCGCGGCCTGCGCATATGCGGCGCGCGCGATGAAGGAACTTGCACCTGCGGCAAGGGCTGCGATGAGAATTTGCCGGCGGTCGATCATGATGAATGCCTCGCTGTCGGTCGCAGCCTACAGGATTCCGCGCGGTGCTGGCATCAAACCGGCGTTACGGCTTTTTTAGAGGAAGGTCGCACCACGGCAGTGACAATTCCGGTTCGTAATCCTGATTCCAGTCGCAGATATATTGCGGGCCGCTTTTCTTGAGCACATGCTTCACCGGCTCCGCCTGACTGATCGCGACGTGGACGACAATCAATGCGACGCCGATGAAGTACGTCCATCGCGCCCAGCGCAGATCGTCTAATCTATCCAGCAGCAAAGCGCCCGCCAGAATCATCAGCGGGTCGGTGAAGATGAAATATTCGGTTTTCAAGCCGCGCTGAACGCCCAGCGTATCGATGCCGATGGACGTCAGCAACAGCAACGTCGCCTGCAGCGCGACCTGCTTTTCGCCGCGCCGCCACGCGACAACGATACCGGGCACGATCAGCCAGACCAGAAACACCGTCGGGCGCGGAGACGTAAATAGCACAAAACTGTAGCGAGCAAGCACGCCCTTGATGTAAGCGATCAGCGGTCCGAGCGTCGCAAAGAATTGCTCGCTTGCGGTGGTGGATCGCGGGTCGGTGCCTGCAAAGGTCATCATCTTCTCGATGGGGTTGATGACGGCGACGACATTGCCGACATTGTATTGGATGCTGAGCACGAGCAGTGCGAGGCACGCGCCCGCGATCACGGCAAACATCGCCGTCAGCGTTTCGGCCGGGCTGACTCGCCAGATGATCGCATAGGCGATCATGCAGCCGTCGATCCATGCCAGCAGTGCGAACTGATACGTAAAGAATGTTCCGAACAACAAGGGCCGCAGCAATGCGGCTGATGTTGCGGCCGGATCGAGACCGGCGCGGATCAACGGCAACGCTGCGAAAAATGCCAGCGCGGCAATGAGCGCCGATGCTGCGACGGTGAGCCATGCCTTTGCGGAATTATTCCAGAAACTCGCGCTGGTGCTGTCCGGGCCGCCGAACGTCAGCATCAGAAATGGAAGTGCTGAGATCAGCAGCACGATCTGCACTTTATTCTCCATGCCGAGCACGCAGAATGCCGCCGCCACAGCAATCGCGAGAGGCCGCCACGGCGTCGCGCGTTTGGCGACGATAATCAGCACCAGCATCGCGAACGCAAAGAAACAACCTGCGATCATTTCGCTGCGCAGGATTCTGATCTGCATGGCGACGCCGCCAGAGAATGCGAATGCGAATGTCGTGAGCAATGCAACGCGCCAGTCGCGCACGACATGGCGGATCAGTCCTGCATAGATTGCGACGAACAGGATTCCCGTCAGCCACGCCACGATGCGTCCTGCGCGAATGGCGTTCGTCATCGCAGCATCGAAGGCGGGAAGATTCAGCGCCGAGGGGATCGACGACAGTTTCCATGCGTCGAGCAGGCCCAGCGCATGCATCGACTGGAACCACGCCTTCACCGACAGAATCGTAAAGTAGGCCGGATGATCGAGAAACAACTGCGGCTTGCCGTCGTTCATCGCCAGCGCGTTGTAGACGATCATGAAATCCATGTCGGCATTGCGCCAATAGATGACGAAATAGCCGGCCAGGAAAAACGACAGCGTGAGACCGATCAGGATGATCGCGAGGCCGCCGTTCCAGCCAAACGGCGTCAGACGCGCGAACGCGTCGCGTGGGCCGCTTGCGTTCTTGCTTGCAGGTGCTGCTGTCATGCATCGGTTTCTAGCGCAGCGAGGCGATCAAATCCAATGCACGCTCGCGCGATAATCAGCGCAGATGCACGATGAAATCGGTGCCTTCGCCGGTCTCGGAGCCGAGACCTTCATCCGACACCACCAGCGAACCGCCGGGTGCCAGCACGGAGGCCAGCCGCTTCATCGCCTCATCCGGAATGGTGATGCGGTCGAGCGCCTCAGCTGCCGTCGATGGCGTCGGCGCCGGGCCCGTATCCACGACGACTTTCTTCTTGCGCGAATATTCCGCGTCGGCCCGCTTTGCCGCGTGCGAGGGTGCGGGCAGCGAGATCACGGTCCATTCCAGTCTGTTGTCGTTCTCTGAGCGCACGGTGAACACATGCGTGCCGAGCGGCTTGTCGCCGGGCGCAATCGTCACCGGTACGGAGAACACAGGCTTGAACGCCTGCCGCACAAACAGCTTGCCTTCCTTGCGGCTAACGAACGCCGCAACCTGTCCGGTGTTCGGCTTGATGGGTCCAACGAACTCGGCCATGCCGGGCGTCGGGCGCGGCGCGGGCAGGGTTGCGGCGGATGACTTGTCGCCATCCTGCGGGCGGGCCTGATCCTTGTCGGTCTTCGGTTCGGTCCTGAGTTCGGTTTTGACGTCAGCCGGCGCATCGGGCTTTGTCACGATGGTGCCGCTGGCATCCGCAGTCTTGATCTCGTCGCTCTTTTTGCCGCCGTCGCCGCTGCCGGTCGTCGATGTCAGGCGCAATTCCGGAATGCTTGCATCAGCCTTGTCGGCTTTCGGAGTCGGGATCACGTCCGCTGGCTTGTTGGACACCATCGGCATGTTCGGATCGGTGCCTTCAGGCTTTTGCGTCACCAGCAGGCGGTGTGAAAACTCGGTCGGCGTCATGTAGTTAGGTGTGATGACGACGCGCGCGCCCATCTTGGTCCAGCCGAACAGCCGCGTTGCGAATGCACCCGGCAAACGAATGCAGCCGTGCGAGGCGGGGCGGCCCGGAAGCACGCCTTCGTGCATCGCGACGCCGGACCATGTGATGCGCTGCATGTGCGGCATCGGTGCGCCGCTGTAGATGTTCGAGCGATGGAAAACTTCCTTGCCGATGACGCTGAACACGCCCATCGGCGTGGAGTGTCCGGGCATACCGGTGGAGACCGGCGACTCGGCGTAAACGCCGTTGTTGTCGTAGAGCTTCAACTGTTGCTTCTCGATCGAGATCGAGATGACGACCGGGCCAACCGGCTTCGATGTGTCCTTGACCGCCTCGACCCTCGGCGCGCGCTGGCGCGCATGGCGGATTTTCTTGCGCTCGACGCGCACAGTCTCGGCGCGCTCGCCCGGCCAGAAGAATTGCGCGTGCGCAGGCGCAGCCAGACCGAGAAGGAGGGCCGAGGGGAGAATGAAAGTTGAGGTGAGGAGGGCTCCGCGCCGGATCGCCGCCAATCGAATATCGCCCACGCTCAAATTCCCCAATTGATTCCAAATATGATTCAGTGTCGCAGACGGTCAAAACCCGCACCAGCCGGTCCGCCGCCCTGCGAACGCTTTATCCGTGCCTGTTGCCGAAAAGCTATCCCCCAAGGCGCTAAGAAGCGGTGCAAAAAGCGTTGGGACCGGCGATATGCCGCATCGTTTGCGGTCACGGTTGCGTGGGAACCGGGCGACCCCACATCAGGCGTTCGATGGCCCGGTAGCCGGGCCGGTTTTTCGGAGCAGAATGCGATGACGACCCTGCCAAACCGCCTGCGGGCCAAGCCCGCCCGGCGCTGGTTCCCGATTGCCGCCGCCGTCCTAATGCTGGCCGGATCGGCTGTTCTCACACCCGCCTCGGCGGCCGACGAGCCGGACCTGATCTTCCGCCGCTCGACCGTGTTCAAGCTCATGACGCCGGACGACAAGCTGGCGACTTACGGAGTGGACGACCCGGAGGTGGAGGGCGTCGCCTGCCATTTCACGGTACCTGAAAAGGGCGGCGTCAAAGGCTGGCTGGGTCTGGCCGAACAGGTGTCAGACATTTCGCTCGCCTGTCGGCAGATCGCGCCCATCCGGTTCAAATCCAAAATGGCCCAAGGCGACGACATGTTCTGGCAGCGCCGGTCGCTGTTCTTCAAGAAGATGCAGATCGTGCGCGGCTGCGACGCCAAGCGAAACGTGCTGGTCTACATGGTCTATTCCGACCGCTTGATCGAAGGCTCGCCCAAAAATTCAACCTCGTCGGTGCCGATCATGCCGTGGGGCGGCAGCGACAGCATCCAGAAGTGCGGAGATTTCATTTCGGAATAAAGAAAGAAATGGCGAAGACGTGTTGCTGTCCTCGCCATTTTTTGTTTGCGTCACGCCGCCCTGTTCTTGATCGCGCCGACAATGGCGGTGACGATCGCGCCGGCCACGCCGCCGCCGACGGCCTGACCCGCAAGCGCGCTGATATCCATTGTGGTGCCTGCATTGGCGAGCATCGGAACGAGCGCTGCCAGAATCTGGCCGCCGACGCCGCCGCCGATGGCACCCGCAATCGTGTTTCCGAGCGTGCCGAGATCGATATTCTTCATAGCGCCGCCAGCAGCATTGCCGCCGATAGCCCCCGCGATAAGCTGGATGATAAGGTTGACAATCGTGCCCGACATGACGAAGTCTCCCCAGGTCCGGCTCTAAGATTTCACAAGCGGCGCCGGACTCATTCGCCGCGCGGGTACCAAGCTACTGCCGTGGAACCCGGAACGTCACGCTGCAGGTGCGAAAATTCGGCGTGTGACGCCGCGCGATAAGCGCCCCGATTTCATAAAATTGACTTGTGAAATGTAGAATCAAGGCGCTCCCGGCTCAGCGATGAGGAGCGGGGCATCTAGCGCTTGATGCCCTTGCGGTCGACGCACTGCTTAGAGGCTTGGACACCGTCGACGGCAAGCTTGATGCCCGTGACGAGTTTGATCTGACCCGCCGGACAGACGCCGTCATCGACGAACACTTTTTGCCCAAGCCGCAGATTGACGATTTCGCTCTCGCGCATCACGAGGTCGGCCAAAGCGGGCGTTGCGCTGGCGGCAATACCGAGCGCCACCGCTACACCAGCGATCCATCGCGGTGTCATATTCAAGATGGCGGATTTCACTTGTTCTGAATCTTCACGCCACCCGGTCCGAGATTGATCTGCAACCCCTGCGGCTCTTTGCTGTCCTGATAGACCTTGTAGCCGAGCACGGCGGTGGCGACGATCAGCGCGCCGACCAGCGCGTAGAGAACGTTGCGGTTCATCGAAAAATCCCTTTGCCAATATGTGAGCGCTTTGAAAAACGATACTATCTGCAAGCGTAACCGCCGCGCTGTGATTCTCAAAGACGCAGGACAGCAAACCTGGCGGCATATCTCCGGTTACCCGCACGGGCCTTCCACCGTCCCGGCAAAGTTCGCTACTGTCGCGGCGGTACAAATTTTTGGAGGCAATGATGGGCCTGCTTGAGATGATCCAGTCGCGGCCGATGCCGCTGGCGCAACTGATGGGTGTGACCTTCACGGATGTGGCGAAGGACAAGGTCGTCGCCACCATGCTGGTGCGCGAGGATCTGTGCACGCTCGGCCACACCATCCATGGCGGCGCAGTAATGGCGTTCGCCGATTCCGTCGGTGCTGCGGCCACGATCATCAATCTGCCGCCGGAGGCGCAGGGCACCACGACGATCGAGAGCAAGACCAATTTCCTGGGCGGCGCAAAAGCCGGGAGCACGATCACAGCCACTGCGACGCCGGTTCATCTGGGACGCCGCACACAGGTCTGGCAGACGCGGATTGCGACCGGCGAGGGCAGACTGGTTGCGCTGGTGACGCAGACCCAGATGGTGCTTTAAGGCAGCGGGTGACCCACTGATTTTGAACGGAAAATGGCCCATTACATAGATCGTGTCCATTAGGTCACACTCTATCGCAACATTTTGCGTTTCAGAGTTTCATGTTCACTTTCTCGTTCGCGCAACGGTACCTTGGTGCTCTGGGGAAGAATCATGAAACGCATTTTTTTGGCGTCTACTTTTGCATTGGTAATTGGTGCTGCGAATGCAGCGGATATGGCGCCGGTCTATCGGAAAGCGCCGCTCGCCACAGCAGACTATTGGACCGGATTTTATGCCGGTTTGAATGTCGGTTACGGCGTAGGGGTTGGTGACTATGTCAGCGTACTTCCCCTCAACATTGGCACCTTTGGTGCGCAGGGCGACGTCGGACGAGCGGCCGCCCCCGGATTTCTGGGCGGAGGACAGGTCGGATTCAATTGGCGCATGGCCCCACAATGGGTTGTCGGCGTCGAGGCAGACTTTCAAGGTGCCGGCCAGAGCATGTGTCCGAGGTGGCGCGGGGTATCCCCGTTGGCGCGGGCTTCAACTCGTTCGATGCGCGACTGAACTGGTTTGGGACTGTCCGTGGCCGCATCGGCTGGAATGCGACGCCGTCGTCGCTCCTGTACGCGACGGGCGGTTTTGCCTACGGACAGACGCAGGTGGATACGGCGGTGAATATCCCCGGCCCCAACGTTGCAGCGTCGGCGACCGCGCGTAACATTTCCACCGGCTATGCAGTGGGCGGCGGTATTGAAACGCAGGTTGCGGCGAACTGGTCGGTCAAAGCTGAGTATTTGTATCTCGACCTCGGCAATCCATCGGCCGTCGCTAACACGGCCGGCGACATTCAAGCCGCTAATATGAACTTTGCCGATCATATCGTTCGCGTCGGCCTCAATTATAAAATTAGCGGCGATGGAGTTGCTCCGGCTTCCAGTGCACGGGCTGCCTACGCAAGTGCAAGTCCTCAGGTGCCTGCATGGACCGGAGTCTATGCCGGTTTGAACGCGGGATATGGAATTCTCGCTGGCAGAACGTTTAACGGTATCGGCAACGCTGGCCCTCCTGCAAGCTTGGTAGGCAGCTCAAACAACATCGGCGCGGACGGCTTCGTTGGCGGTGGCCAAATTGGCTATAACTGGCAGTTCGCGCCAACATAGGTGTTCGGCATTGAGTCCGATTTCTAGGGCGCGTCTCAGCGCGGAACCGATCAGGCGCGCGGAATGGCCGGCGGCGCAACGTTCAACAATATTGAAGAGCGCCTAAACTGGTTCGGCACGGTTCGCGCGCGACTTGGCTGGCTGGCAACGCCATCGACATTGCTATACGCGACAGGCGGCTTTGCTTACGGCGAGACTCAACTCATCGACGTGAGCAACCTAGGACCAATCCTTTCGACCAACGTGACGTCGAAAGGAATTGGCACTGGATATGCGGCGGGCGGCGGCGCAGAAACGCAACTCGCGGGTAATTGGACCGCCAAGGCTGAATACCTCTATCTGGATTTAGGCTCGCGCGCCTTGTTCGTGCCGGGCGGCGGCGGTGTTAGTCGCAACACATCCGTGGAATTCAACGATCATATCGTCCGGCTTGGCGTCAACTACCGTTTCTGATCTGATCTTCTCCAGCGATCAAACTTAAGCCCGGCTCATTAGCCGGGCTTTTTGTTGTTGTGCCGCAAGATCGCGGTCGGGAGCCAGAAAATGGCTCGATTTCCGGGCGATTTCATAATCGGAACAAGCGACTGTGACCGCCCCGGCGTTGCCTGAACAGGCCGGATTCAGGTAGATCAGGCCCCAAGAAACTGGTCACCAAACTGGTCACCGGCGACCGCGTTGTGCCCTTTGACCCAGAAAAGACGCCGCGAGAACCGCCACGATGAATGCTCTCGTCCGGATTGCCCTGAGCCGGCCTTACACGTTCGTCGTCATGGCGCTGCTGCTCCTGATCGTCGGGCCACTCGCGGCGCTCCGAACCCCCACCGACATCTTCCCCGACATCCGCATTCCGGTGATCGGGGTGGTGTGGAATTACACCGGCCTGCCACCGGATCAAATGTCCGGGCGCATCGTGACGCCGTTCCAGCGCGCGCTGACCACCACCGTCAACGACATCGAGCACATCGCCGCCAACTCGTATAACGGGTTTGGCATCATCAAGATTTTCTTCTAGCCCAACGTCAATATCAACACGGCGAATGCGCAGGTCACCGCGATCTCGCAGACGCTCCTCAAGCAAATGCCCCCAGGCGCGACGCCGCCGCTGATCTTGAACTACAGCGCCTCCACCGTGCCGATCATCCAGCTCGCATTGTCGGGCGAGGGGTGCTGTTCAAGACCGTGACGATTGCGCGCGACCTTGGCCGCGAGATCGAGATCGCCTCGGGTCTGGCTGCCGACGACCGCATCATCGTGACCCCGCTCGACGGCATCGTCGATGGCGATCAGGTCCGCATTGCCGCGGCGGCTCCCGGCAAGGAAAGCGCACCCGCGAAAACCAGCACCAAGACGAGTGCCCAGACAGGCACCAACGCCACCGTCAAAGCCGACTGAGACCGCGCATCGCGACCTTCGTTCCCGATCACTTTCGGACTTTAGCGATTTGTACCCGTGCCGCTCGGATAGCCGGGGGTTGTTGTGCTGTCGCCGGGTAGATTGCTCGGCGCGGCACCCGTTCCGATGGTTCCGGGCGTCGAGGTGTTTGGCACGCCTGGCTGGTTGACGCCGCTGGTATTCAGGCCGTTGTTTGCAGCCGAACCCGTCGTCGAGGGCACCGTCGGCGTCGTTGTGGCACTGGCCGGTGGCGTCGCAGGTGAAATCGTGGGACCGGCCGCCGGAGATTGCGCGGCGGCGGCCAAAGACGATCCGGCAAGTGCCAGCACCGCAAGTGTGGCGATAAGATAGGGGTGTCGCATGACAAGCTCCGATCAGTTGAAGGATTGAGTTCAACCCGTTCGTCGGATTGGCGTTCCCGTTGCCGTCATCACCGGGTCATCGCTTCCAAGTTAACTGACATGCGCGGAAAGATTTTCCGGCTGCACGATTTTCCTTGGAACTGGATCGCAGACGCAGCATTATGAATCTGCGAGCTTAAGGACCAGTATCATGCGTGGCGTGTTTGCAGTTTTGTTTTTGTGTGCGGTCGCCCAGCCTTGCCTTGCGCAGACGTTTCTCAAATCCGAACCCTATTTTCTAGCTCCTTTTGCCGTCGTATACGTCGATAATGGCGTTTGCGGCGTCGGCAAAGTCATGAAGATCAAGGGTGCACTCGGAGGAATTCGCCGTCAGAAGACGTGCGTGCCGATGGGACGGGTTGAAGCATCGCGCACGACAGCGACGCCGTAACGCGATCCATTCTTATGCCTCGCGGTTCGTGGGAACCCGACCGCAGCGATGACGCGACTCAAGCGGGTGCATCGACCGCGCTCAACAACAGGGAAGCATACGTGGCAATTTCAAAATCGAAGAAGGTTACCCGCAAGATTCTTATCGATGGCCTCAACGAAGATTTATCCCGCGAGTATCAAGCGATCATCGCCTACGTGAACTACTCGCAAGTGCTCAAGGGCGCGGCTTACATGAATATCGCCGGCGAGCTGGAAGTGCATGCCAAGGAGGAGTTGGACCACGCGCTGAAAATTGCCGCCCACATCGATTATCTGGGTGGCATGCCGTCGGTTACACCGAAGTCGGTCAAGACCTCCGAAAAAGCCGAACAAATGCTCCGATTTGATTTGGAGAACGAGAAAGAAACGATCCGCAATTACCGGCGGCGGGTCAGGCAAGCGGATGAATTGAACGAGTTTGCGATCGCGGAAAGCATCCGCGGCATACTTATCGACGAGCAAGATCACCTGAGCGCGCTGGCAACCGCCCTCGGCATCGACCCGCCCGATCCGGGCATTGCGCCGTAACGGCTCTACTCGCTGGAAAACAGCACGCAAAATGATCCGGCGGCTGGCTCCGCCGCTGGTTGTTAGGCTTAGCCGGTGAACGCCGTGTGTGCGCTCAGCGATGCTTCTTTTTCAGATACTCGTGCAGCGAAGGAGATTTGGTTTCCGACAGCAGCGTTTTCAGCATCATGTCGCTGCGCCTGCCCTTGGCAAAGCGGGGGCAGTATTCCTTGCGCAATGTACCGACCTTGGTGTTGCCGTGCTTCTTGCTGATCGCGCCACCCTTGTCGCGATGACGTCCGTCGAGCGCTTTCTTCGCCATGGTGCTTCTCCCCATTGGTCGGCAAATCATGGCAGGCCTTTGGTTTTGGGCAAGCCGTCAGTTCCGTACAAAGCTGCGAAGTGTTGACGGTTGGGGATTGCGCAATACATTTCCCGCGCTGGTTTGCAGG
>JAYVYQ010000222.1:0-13781 GCA_043784125.1 Afipia sp. | reverse complement strand
AAGCCCGCCTTGCGCGGACCTGCGCGTTCAAGCCAGCCGCCCCACACTGCTGCGGAGATGCCGAGCACGACGAAGAACAGTGTGTACATCCAGCCCATCGATGCGACTTTCCAGTCGCAGGTGGTGGAGAACAATTCCTGGAACAGGGAAATGTCCGGGCAGGCCTTCGGCGCGGTCAGACCGAGCGCGCGCGAGAGCGGCAGCCAGAAAACGCTGAAGCCGTAAGCCATGCCGATGCAGAGATGGATGCAGAGGGCTGCTGGTGGAACCAGCCAGCGGTTGAATCCGGGTTTGGCGATCGTGTGTTCCTTGTCGAGAATACCGGTCCCCGACCCGGACATACCGCCCGCGGTAGTTGTTGAAGCCATTAGATTCCTCCCCAAAGAGATGCTGCCGCCCTTGATGGACGATCTGCAATTTCATGACCCCAAGAAGCCGAATCCATTCGGATTCGCCTATCGGGTCATGCTTTTGTCAGGGTCGTTCAGAATCGATCCAAAGATCAATGCAAAATTTTCATGTTGCGATACGGAAAGGCTATCGCGTCAAGTTGCCCCCAGCCCAAGGTCGAATTGTCAGAAATAATAAGGTGTGGGCCGCGCGGAATATTTCGTGCCGACGCGCGTGAAAACGCCGCCTAGCTTTCCAGCGTTGGACCGACTTCGCGCGCGATTTCGACCAGAGCGGATACCAGCGATGTCATCGGATCGCGTTGCGGAATCACCAGCCCAACGCCGTAGGTGATGAGCGGATCGACAATCGGGATCGTTCGCACCGCTTCCGAAAATCCGAGCTTATCGGCCAGCTTCGCCGGCATGACGCTGGACCATCGCCCGGTCTTGACGTGCGTATAAAGCACGATCACTGAATTCGATGTCAGCGTCGGCTGCGCCACCGTGCCGGCGGCAAGAAGCGCGCGATCGATGATGCGGCGGTTCTGCATGTCCGGCGTCAGCAGGCAAAGTGGAATTTTTCCGACTTCTTCCCACGTCACTTGCTTGCGGTCGCCGAATAATCCATCCGGCGAGGTCAGCAGACGATAGCTCTCATTATAAAGCGGGATCGATCGAACTTTGCCGACCGGCTCATTGTCGAGATAGGTTAGGCCCGCATCGACCTCCAGGTTTTCCAGAAGGCCCAGCACGGCTGACGACGTGCACGAGACGATCTTGAAACGCACGTTCGGATGGCGCTCGCGGAACGGCGTGGTCAGCGACGCCACCATGCCGAGCACCGTCGGTATCGCGGCAATCCGCAATTCGCCGGACAGCCCTTCCTTGAGCGTGTTGATTTCCTGCCGCATGCCGCGCACGTCGCCGACGATGCGGCGGGCCCACTCAAGCGTCCGCTCTCCCTCCGGCGTGAAATCGACAAAGCGCGATCCGCGCTGCACCAGCATCACGCCGAGATATTCTTCGAGCTGCTTGAGGCTTGTCGACATCGTCGGCTGCGTCACGCCGCAGGCTTCTGCAGCCCGGCCGAAATGCCGTTCCTTGGAGAGCGCAATCAGAAGCTCAAGCTTGTCGATCACCTGTGAAATCCTTGCGGGAAGCGCGCATTCGTTTTGCGGCTCGACAATGCCCAATATGCCTGAGTTACGCCATCCTTCTCGCGGCAAACCGCACGCATGGACAGCGCTTTTGGCGGACAAAATGCCGCTCCCCACTGAGTCTGCCATCAGACCGGAAGCAACGCGCCGCGCTGTTCCATATCGGCGCTTTGCCGCGTGGCATCAAGAGGAGCGCAGCCGTCCATTGGCGATGATGACGTGATTTTTTCCCTCGCGCGACCGCAACTGCCACACCGCGTTACCCTGCACACTCGAATAGACGATGCAGTCGTGATCGTTGAGATCTTCGGGCGTCTGCGGCGTGCCTTGTTCGGCAAGATAGGCCGGCGCGGCGACCATCAACCATGGATTGGACCCGATATATCGTCCGCCCAGCGACGAGTCGGCGAGCCGTCCCATCCGCAGCGCGATGTCGATGCCGCGCGAGATTAGATCGACATAGGCATCTTCGCAGGTGATATCGATTTTGAGTTGCGGATGCTCACGCATGAAGTCGATCAGCATTGGCGAAATGATGCGCCGTCCGAACCGAGGTCGAGACGCGCAATGTGCCGGAGAGCCCGTCGCTGCGATGGCCGACCAGCGCACCGGCCTCGTCGATTTCCTTCAGGACGGTCTTGCAGCGCTCGTAATAAAGTCCGCCGGCGTCGGTGAGGCTAACGCGGCGCGTATTGCGGTTGAGCAGCCGCGCGCCGAGATGGGTTTCCAGCCAACCGATTTGCTTGGTCGCGGTGGATTGCGAGATCGTCAAATCATCGGCCGCTTTGGAAAAGCTGCCGAGTTCGACCACGCGGGTGAAAATGCGGATGCCGGTGAGATGATCCATGTCATTGAGCCGCGCGTTAAGCGATCAAGTGGATCGGAAATGAAAATGCCGCCCCGGATGACCGGAGCGGCATTGTTATTGTCTTAGAGAAGGCCCGCGCCGCGCGCCCATTTATATTTGGCGGCGAGAACTTCGACCGGAAGCTCGGTCGAGTAGGCGTAAGCCGGAATACCGTTCTGATAAAGATATTCGGCGGCCTCCTCGACTTCGACGTCGCCGGCGAGCGAGGCCACGATCGGCTTCTCGATTCCCCTGGCCTTCATCTCGTTCTTGATCTCGACCATGTTCTTCGCGAACACCATCGGCGGCGTCACGATGGTGTGCCAGTAGCCGAGAATCAGCGAGTGAATGCGATCGTCGGTGAGACCAAGCTTGACGGTGTTGACGTAAGTGATCGGCGGTTCGCCGCCGGTGATGTCCACGGGATTGCCCGCAGCACCGAACGGCGGAATGAACTTGCGGAACGCAGCGTCGAGATCGGGCGGCATTGCCATCAGCGACAGACCGTTATCGACAACCGCGTCGGACAGCAGCACGCCGGAGCCGCCAGCGCCCGTGATAATGAGGACGTTCTCGCCTTTCGGCGTCGGCAGAACCGGAACGCCGCGCGCGAACTCAAGCAACTGCCGCAACGAGCGGGCGCGGATCACGCCCGACTGCTTCAGCACATCCTCGTAGATTTTGTCATTGCCGGCGAGTGCGCCGGTATGTGACGCCGCGGCTTTCGCGCCGGCCGAGGTGCGGCCCGCCTTCAGGACGATGACCGGCTTCTTCTTGGAGACGCGCTTTGCGGCTTCCGCGAATGCGCGGCCGTCCTTCAGGTCTTCGCAATGCATCGCGATGACGTTGGTGTTCTTGTCCTGCTCGAAAAACGCGAGCAGATCGTCTTCGTCGATGTCCGACTTGTTGCCGAGACCGACAATGGCGGAGACGCCCATTTTTGCCGAGCGCGAGAAGCCGATGATCGCCATGCCGATGCCGCCGGACTGCGATGACAGCGCAACCGAACCCTTGACGTCGTAAGCCGTACAGAACGTCGCGCAGAGATTGGCGGGCGTATAGTAGAAGCCGTAGATGTTCGGCCCCATCAGGCGGATGTTGTATTTCAATCCGATCTTGACGATTTCTTCCTGCAGTTCAGGCGCGCCGGCTTCGGCAAAGCCCGACGGAATGAGAACCGCGCCCGGAATTTTCTTTTCGCCGCATTCAATGAGCGCGCCCGCGACGAACTTCGCCGGAATCGCGAACACCGCGACGTCGATCACGCCCGGCACGTCCTTGACGCTCTTGTAGGCCTTGCGGCCCATGATCTCGTCGGCTTTCGGATGGATCGGGTAGATGTCGCCTTTATATCCGCCGTTGATGAGGTTCTTCATCACCGAGTTGCCGATTTTACCGTCTTCCGCAGAGGCGCCGACCACGGCGACCGACTTCGGCATCATGATGCGGTTCATCGCGGTGACGATTTCATCATTCGAGCGCGGAGCAGGGCGCGGCTTGTAATCGAAATCGACGACGATGCGCACGTCGGCGGCAATCGCGTCTTTCTTGGTGGCAAACACGGGATTCAAATCGAGTTCGACGATTTCCTGGAAATCCGTCACTAGCTGCGAGACCTTGACGATCACGTCGGCCAGCGCATCGCGATTCACCGGATCGCCGCCACGCACGCCAAGCAGCATTTCCTTGGCCTGAATACCGTCGAGCATCGACAGCGCATCGGCTTTGGTGGCGGGCGCGAGACGGAATGTGATGTCTTTCAGCACTTCGACGAGAACACCGCCGAGTCCGAATGCAACCAGCTTGCCGAACGAGCCGTCGGTGATCGAACCGACGATCACCTCGGTGCCACCCATCAGCATCTGCTGAACTTGAATGCCTTCGATCTTGGCGTCGGCTTTGTATTTCTTCGCGTTGGCGAGAATCTGGTCGTAGGCTTTTTCAGCGGAAGCCGCGTCCTTGACGCCAACCATCACGCCGCCAGCTTCGGTCTTGTGGAGAATGTCCGGCGAGACGATCTTCATCACCACAGGAAAGCCCATGCCGCCCGCCATCTTGGCGGCTTCGGCTGCGGACTTTGCAACGCCTTCTTTCGGGACTGGAATTCCGTAAGCGTCGCAGACAAGTTTGCCTTCCGGCGCGGTGAGACTGGTGCGTTTGTCCGCCTTTACGGCATCAAGAATCTTGCGAACATCGGTCTTGGCCTGCGACATCTTTTTCTCCCCATGACGCATATTTTATAGTGGTTGCTGGCATTTGGTATGCCAAGAACAAGCTTGTCAAGCGCTTCATTTGGCTGCGGTGCAACGAAAGCTGCCGCTCCTTGACACTTTGGCATGTGGCATGCCAAGAACCTTAATTACGTCCTCGTGGTATCACTACGTTTTCCGAGTGGCGAGGTGATTCAATGGCAACACAGAAAACAACCAAAGCGGCCGCTGGAGCGAACGGTGAACCCGATCTCGCGATCGTGCGAATTGCGCCGGAAACCAGCTTTAAAAACAAGGCCTATGGGGCGTTGAAGGAAGCCATCCTCAAGATGGACATCTACACAACGCCAGAGCCGGTGATGCTCGACGAGCGCGCATTGTCGGAGCGCCTTGGCGTCAGCCGCACGCCCATTCGCGAAGCCATCGCGATGCTCGAGCAGGACGGCTTCGTCAAGACAGTGCCGCGCCGCGGCATCGTCGTGGTCCGCAAGACCAAAGCCGAAATCGTCGACATGATCCGGGCGTGGGCGGCACTTGAGAGCATGGCTGCGCGCATGATCACGACGACTGCGCGCAAGAAAGACATCTCCGCGCTGCGTCTGTTCTTCAAGGACTTCAACAAGGACCGGCTGCCGCAGGATCATCGCGCCGAATATTCCAAAGCCAACATCGCTTTCCATCAGGCGTTGATTGGGCTCAGCGAGTCGCCGACGCTGGTCGATATGACCAACGACATCCTCCTGCACGTTCGCGGCTTCCGTGAGTTGACCATCGGTCGCACGGACCGTACCGCCATTTCGTTGCCTGAACATATGGCCATCATCGAGGCGCTGGAAGAACGCGACACCGAATTGGCAGAGAAGCGCGCGCGCGATCATACGTTGGGTCTCGCGCTCTATGTCGAAACGCACGGGCAGGAATTGTTTGAATAGACATCGACGAAACGACCAAAACGCAAAACCATAAAAAAGTATCAGGGGAGAAGCGGAATGTCCGCAGCCGTACAGAGCATCGACACCAATGAAGAAGAACTGACGGATGGTTTCCATCTGATCATCGACGCGCTCAAGCTGAATGGCCTCAACACCATTTACGGCGTGCCGGGAATTCCGATCACGGATTTCGGCCGCATGGCGCAGGCCGAAGGCATTCGCGTTCTGTCGTTTCGCCACGAGCAGGCCGCAGGCTACGCCGCATCCATCGCGGGCTTTCTCACCAAGAAGCCCGGCATCTGTCTCACGGTGTCGGCTCCGGGATTTCTCAACGGACTGACCGCGCTGGCTCACGCCACGACCAACTGCTTTCCGATGATCCTGATCTCCGGCTCATCGGAGCGAGAGATCGTCGATCTGCAGCAGGGCGATTACGAGGAAATGGATCAGCTCGCGATTGCCAAGCCATTGTGCAAGGCGGCCTTCCGCGTGCTGCACGCCGCCGATATCGGCATCGGACTTGCGCGCGCGATCCGCGCCGCAGTGTCTGGCCGTCCGGGCGGTGTCTATCTCGATCTGCCGGCCAAGCTGTTCGGTCAGGTGATGAATGCGGATGCCGGGCAAAAATCACTCGTCAAGGTGATCGACGCAGCACCGGCGCAGATTCCGTCGCCGGATTCGATCAAGCGCGCGCTCGATGTTCTCAAATCGGCGAAGAAGCCACTTATCATTCTCGGCAAAGGTGCTGCTTACGCGCAGGCCGACGACGCGATCAGATCGCTGGTTGAAAAGAGCGGCATTCCATTCCTGCCGATGAGCATGGCCAAGGGCCTGCTGCCGGATACGCATCCGCAATGCGCGGGCGCGGCACGCTCCACCGTGCTGAAGGATTCCGACGTTGTGATGCTGATCGGCGCGCGGCTCAACTGGCTGTTGTCGCACGGCAAGGGCAAGACTTGGGGAGATGCACCGAAGAAGTTCATCCAGATCGACATCGAGCCGAAGGAAATGGATTCCAACGTCGAGATCGTGGCACCTGTAGTCGGTGACATCGGTTCGTGCGTTTCGGCTTTGCTGCAAGGCATGGGCGGCAACTGGCCGGCGCCGTCGGCGGATTGGACCAAGGCGGTTCAGACCAAGCGCGATGACAACGTCGCCAAAATGGCGCCACGCCTGATGAACAACAACTCGCCGATGGACTATCACGGCGCGCTGGGTGTTCTGCGAACGATCATCAAGGAGCGTCCGGACGCGATCCTCGTCAATGAAGGCGCCAACACGCTCGATCTTGCGCGTGGCATCATCGACATGTATCAGCCGCGCAAGCGCATCGACGTCGGCACATGGGGTATCATGGGCATCGGCATGGGCTATTGCATTGCCGCAGCGATTGAGACCGGCAAACCGGTGCTTGCTGTCGAGGGCGACAGTGCGTTCGGCTTTTCCGGCATGGAGGTGGAAACCATCTGCCGCTACAATCTGCCGGTCTGCATCGTGGTCTTCAATAATGACGGCATCTATCGCGGCACCGACGTCAACACCTCGGGCAGCTCCGACGTGGCACCCACCGTGTTCGTCAAGGGCGCGCGTTACGACAGGATGATGGAGGCTTTCGGCGGCGTGGGCGTCAATGCGACGTCACCCGACGAATTGAAGCGTGCCGTCAATGCTGCCATGGATTCCGGCAAGCCGACGCTCATCAATGCGGTTCTGGATCCTGCGGCCGGATCTGAGAGCGGCCGCATCGGCAATCTCAATCCGCAAAGCGTTCTGAAAAAAAAGAAGTAATTTCGTCGCCGGGAGTTTCGGCTGCCGGCTTATTGTGGTTTCAAATTGACGTCAGAAGGCGTCATCGCACGGAGCAGATCAATGACACAGGCGCTGAAGGGCGTTCGCATTCTCGATTTCACCCACGTTCAGTCCGGTCCGACCTGCACGCAGTTGCTGGCGTGGTTCGGCGCCGACGTGATCAAGGTCGAGCGTCCCGGCGTCGGCGACATCACGCGCGGTCAGTTGATGGACGTGCCGAATGCCGACAGCCTCTACTTCACCATGCTCAACCATAACAAGCGTTCGATCACGCTCGACACCAAAAACCCCAAGGGCAAGGAAGTCCTCACCGCGCTGATGAAATCCTGCGACATCCTGGTGGAAAACTTCGGCCCCGGCGTCTTGGATCGCATGGGCTTTCCCTGGGAGACCATCCAGAAGATCAACCCGAAGCTGATCGTCGCCTCGATCAAGGGTTTCGGTCCCGGTCCCTATGAAGACTGCAAGGTTTACGAGAACGTCGCCCAATGCACCGGCGGCTCGGCATCCACCACCGGCTTCCGCGATGGCTTGCCGCTCGTGACCGGCGCGCAGATCGGCGACAGCGGCACTGGCTTGCATCTCGCGCTCGGTATCGTCACCGCGCTCTATCACCGCACGGTGTCCGGCAAGGGCCAGCGCGTGACGGTCGCGATGCAGGACGGCGTACTGAATCTCTGTCGTGTGAAGCTGCGCGACCAGCAGCGCCTCGCTCATGGGCCAATGAAGGAATACAGCCAGTTCGGCGAAGGCATTCCGTTCGGCGATGCCGTGCCGCGTGCCGGCAACGATTCCGGCGGCGGACAGCCGGGACGCATCGTGAAGTGCAAGGGCTGGGAAACCGATCCGAACGCTTACCTTTATTTCATCACCCAGGCCCCTGTGTGGGAGAAGATCTGCGACGTGATCGGCGAGCCCGGCTGGAAAACCCATCCGGATTACGCCAAGCCGCCCGCACGTCTGTCGCGCCTCAATGAAATTTTCGCCCGCATCGAACAATGGACGATGACCAAGACCAAGTTCGAGGCCATGGACATCCTCAACAAGGACGACATTCCTTGCGGCCCGATTTTGTCGATGAAGGAATTGGCCGAGGATCAGTCGCTGCGCAAGACCGGCACTGTCGTCGAGGTCGATCATCCCAAGCGCGGCAAATATCTGTCGGTCGGCAATCCGATCAAACTGTCGGATTCACCCACCGTGGTGGCGCGCTCACCCTTGCTAGGCGAACACACCGACGAAATCCTCAAAGACGTGCTCGGCTACAACGATAACCAGCTTGCCGAGATTCATGCATCCGGCGCGCTCACACCACCGGCCAAAGTGCAGGCTGCCGAGTAATTCGGATACGCATCGACCATCGATTTGAAAAAGGCCGGCGATGATCTCGCCGGCTTTTTTTTCGATCGAAAAGCGCAATTGGTCACTTCTGACGCAGTGGCATATTGCCACGCGACCCTCCAATAGTGCGTTGCAACAGAACAAATGGTGCCATGCGAAATCTGCTGTTGTTCTTGGCATCTGGCATACGTAATTTGATGGCTATTCGGCGCGTTTCGTCTCGCGCTTTCACAGAAAGGCCATCCCATGTCCAAAGCTGCTGTCGCCGACTTTTCTGAATCCACCAGCATTTTTGCCCGTCTTTTCAGCCTCATTGACGGCTTGCTGATGAAAGGCGCCAAGATTTCCCAGAAAAACGGCGACTTGCCGTACTTCGGTCTATGAGATCGGGGATGCTTCTCGTCTCGCTTTAAACATCGGTTTTTCCGTCGAAGAGGCTCCGATTTTTCGGGGCCTTTTTTGTGTTGAAAGCCGCTGTGCATCCCGCGTTGCCGCGAAACGGTGAGGGATTGCGGGTTGGCATCCCACATACCAAAGTTCGCGACACAGGCACGACGAAATACGCACGACGAAAGAGGGGGTGCGCTGACGGTGGTCGTCGCGACCGCGATCTCACTAAAATGAATCTCGTCGGCAAAAGCACGACGCGGGATTTCCCAACGATAAGCCGACATCGAGCGGCACGAACAAAATTGATGGAGGAGACCACATGAAGCGAATTTCTCTGAATACGCTTGGCGTAGGCACCGCACTGTTTGCAGCGCTTGCGACATTTCCGGCGGCGGCGGCGTGGGAACCGACACGGCCCGTGGAATTCGTCATTCCAGCCGGCACCGGCGGCGGCGCCGATCAGATGGCCCGGACGATCCAGGGCATCGTCACCAAGCATAATCTGATGAAGCAGCCGATGGTCGTCATCAACAAGTCCGGCGGTGCCGGCGGAGAAGGCTTCCTCGACGTGAAATCGTCGGCCGGCAATCCGCACAAGATCATCATCACGCTGTCGAACCTGTTCACGACGCCGCTCGCGACCGGCATTCCGTTCGCCTGGACCGATCTCACACCGGTCGCGATGCTTGCGCTCGACGAATTCGTGCTCTGGGTCAACGCCGAGAAGCCCTACAAGACCGTGAAGGACTATGTGGATGCGGTGAAGGCAGCACCTTCCGGCACCATCAAGATGGGCGGCACCGGGTCGAAGCAGGAAGACCAGATCATCACGGTCGCAATTGAAAAGGCGACGGGCACGAAGTTCATCTACATTCCCTACAAGGGCGGCGGAGAAGTCGCGGTGCAGCTGGTCGGCAATCACGTCGATTCAACCGTCAACAACCCGATCGAAGCGGTTTCGCAATGGCGCGGCGGCAAGGTGCGGCCGCTCTGCGTCTTCGACGCCAAGCCGATGAGCTACGACGAGCAGATCGCCGACGGCAAAGCATGGAAGGATATTCCGACCTGCAAATCGGCGGGCCTCGATATCGAATATCTGATGCTTCGCGGAATCTTCATGTCGCCGAAAGCCTCCAAGGACGAGGTCGCCTATTATGTCGACCTGTTCAAGAAGGTGCGCGAAACCCCTGAATGGCAGGACTTCATGAAGACCGGCGCGTTCAACACCACGTTCATGGTGGGTGACGAATACGCCAAATGGGTCGGGACGGAAGAGAAGCGTCACGAGTCGCTGATGAAAGACGCAGGCTTCCTCGCAAAATCGAACTAATCGAACTAATCGAACGAACCGGATCTACCGGCGGGTGCAAAACGCCCGCCGGTGCGCCGGATCGTGCATGGAGTTACAATGACGACGCAACATTCAAGCAATGCCGGCCCCTCGCACAAGAAGGTCGAGGCTGGCGTCACGCTGGCAATCGCCGTGTTCGGAGCGGTCGCCATCATCGGCAGCATCAAGGCTGGCATCGCCTGGGGCGCAGAAGGCCCTGGTCCCGGATTCTTCCCGTTCTACATCGGCATTTTCATCGTCATCTCCAGTGTGGTGAATCTCTGGAACGGCCTGCGCGACGACAACGACAGTTTGTTCGCCGAATGGGGGCAGCTTCGTCAGGTCGTCAGCGTCGCGTTTCCGACCGCGATCTATGTCGGCACGATTCCGTTTCTCGGGCTTTACGTCGCGTCGATGATCTTCATCGGCTGGTTCATGCGCTGGCTCGGCAAATACCGATGGCTGACGGTGCTCGCAATCGCAATCGGCATGCCGATCATCACCTACGTCGTGTTTGAGCGCTGGTTTCTCGTGCCGTTGTACAAGGGTCCGGTCGAGAACTGGCTCGGCCTGTAAGGGCGAGCGAACTTCAACAATGTCATATCGAATCCCTGTTTCAGGAATTTCAAAATGGAAGAACTCGGCAATCTGTTTCAGGGTTTCGCTGTAGCCCTTCAGCCCTTCAACATCATGGTGATGTTTATCGGCATCGTGCTCGGCGTCATCATCGGCGTGCTGCCCGGACTCGGCGGCGCCAACGGCGTTGCGATTCTGCTGCCGCTCACCTTCAGCATGCCGCCGACATCGGCCATCATCATGCTGTCGTGCATCTATTGGGGCGCGTTGTTCGGAGGTGCTATCACCTCGATCCTGTTCAACATACCCGGGGAGCCGTGGTCGGTCGCCACGACATTCGATGGCTATCCGATGGCGCAACAAGGCAACGCCGGCGAAGCGCTGACCGCAGCCTTCACCTCCTCCTTCGTCGGCGCGCTGTTCGCCGTCATCATGATTACGCTGGTCGCGCCGTTGGTCGCGAACTTTGCGCTGCAATTCGGACCTGCGGAAAAATTCGCGGTGTATTTTCTCGCCTTCTGCAGTTTCGTGGGGCTGAGTAAGGAGCCGCCTTTCAAGACAATTGCGGCGATGATGATCGGCTTTGCGCTGGCGGCCGTCGGCCTCGATTCCATCACCGGACAGTTGCGCCTGACGTTTGGCTTTACAGATCTTCTGAACGGTTTCGACTTCCTCATCGCCGTCATCGGCCTGTTCGGCATCGGCGAAATCCTTCTCACGATGGAGGAGGGATTAAGCTTCCGTGGCGGCAACGCGAAGATCAATCTGCGCGTTGTTTTGAACACGTGGCTAGGCCTGCCGAAATACTGGATGACGTCGTTGCGCTCCTGCGTCATCGGCTGCTGGATGGGTGTCACGCCGGCCGGCGCCACTCCTGCGTCGTTCATGAGCTACGGCATCGCCAAGCGCATGTCGAAGAACGGCGAGAATTTCGGCAAGGGTGAGATCGAAGGCGTCATCGCGCCGGAAACTGCGGCCCATGCCGCAGGCACCGCAGCACTTCTGCCGATGTTGTCGCTCGGCGTGCCGGGTTCACCGACTACTGCTGTGTTGCTCGGCGGTTTGCTGATCTGGGGTTTGCAGCCGGGTCCGATGCTCTTTGTCGAGCAGAAGGAGTTCGTCTGGGGTCTGATCGCTTCGATGTATCTCGGCAACGTGTTCGGTCTCCTCGTGGTGCTGACGTGCGTGCCGGTATTCGCCGCGATCCTGCGCGTGCCGTTCAGCATCGTTGCGCCGCTCATTCTGGTGCTGTGTGCGATTGGCGCCTATTCGGTTCACAACAGCACATTCGATGTCGTGCTGATGCTGGTGTTCGGCGTGATCGGCTATACGCTCAAGAAGTGCAATTATCCGCTGGCGCCGCTGGTGCTGGCCATCGTGCTCGGCGACAAGGCGGAAGAAGCATTCCGGCAATCGCTGCTGGGATCGCAGGGAAGTCTCGGCATCTTCTTTTCGAATCCTTTGGTCAGCACGATCATGACGCTCGGTTTGATCGCGCTGTTCTGGCCGATCATTTCGAATGGCTGGTCGAGATTGATGTCGCGTGCGCCAAGCGCGGCGTGATCGACGCTGAAAGCATGCGGCAGAATGTCGCGGTAATCTCATGAGATCAAAAAAACCCCAGCTTTAGCTGAGGTTTTTCATTTTCGTGCTGGCCGCAAAATCAAGGGTGCGGCATTTTAGCTTGTCTCCTGGCATATCACATACCAGGATGATTTCTCAAGTCTGTCGCATTTCAAAAAAACAGAACAGGCGTCTCGGGGAGGATTCATGGCAAGTACTACACAAGCGGCACCTGCGGCCGGTCGAGTCAGCGACTCGTATCGCTGGATGCAGTTGGCGGTCGGCGTCGGCGCGATGGTGATGATCGCGAACTATCAATACGGGTGGACATTCTTCGTCCCCGACATTCAGAAAAAATTCGGATGGGACCGTGCCTCGATCCAGTGGGCGTTCACACTCTTTGTGTTGTTCGAGACCTGGCTCGTTCCGGTTGAGGGCTGGTTCGTCGATAAATACGGTCCGCGTCTCGTTGTGCTTGTCGGTGGCATCCTGTGTGGCATCGGCTGGGCCATTAACGCTGAGGCAACGACACTCAACGGCTATTACCTCGGCATGATCGTCGCAGGTATCGGCGCGGGCGGCGTCTATGGCACCTGTGTCGGCAACGCGCTCAAATGGTTTCCCGACAAGCGCGGTCTTGCGGCAGGTATAACCGCCGCCGGTTTCGGTGCTGGCTCCGCGCTGACCGTGGCGCCAATTCAGGCGATGATCGTCGATTCAGGCTTTCAGAATACATTCCTGTATTTCGGTCTCGGTCAGGGCATCATCATCGTCATTCTGTCGTTCCTGATGTTTGCACCGAAGGCCGGTCAGGTTCCGGCCGTCGTGCAGAATGCAAACATCATTCAGACGCGCCGCAACTATCAGCCGATGGAAGTCGTTCGTCAGCCGATTTTCTGGCTAATGTATTTCATGTTCGTGATTGTCGGAGCGGGTGGTCTCATGGTCACCGCGAACCTGAAGCCAATTGCTGTAGACTGGAAGGTGGACGCGCTGCCGGTCACGCTCGTCGGATTAACGATGACCGCTGTGACATTCGCGGCGACCATCGATCGTATTCTGAATGGTCTAACGCGCCCGTTCTTCGGCTGGATCTCGGACATGATCGGCCGCGAGAACACCATGTTCATTGCCTTCGGCCTTGAGGGGCATCGGCATCTATCTTCTCTACCTCTACGGCCACGATCCGGTTTGGTTCGTGCTTCTGTCGGGCGCTGTGTTTTTTGCGTGGGGC
>JAYVYQ010000221.1:0-4251 GCA_043784125.1 Afipia sp. | reverse complement strand
CCGTAAACTGCCGTTCTGTAAATCGACATGGCTCGTCTCCCTTTGATCGGTTGAGCGCTTAAGCGCTTTTTGTTGTCGATTTCGATATCGTTTGGTGGTGGTTGATATGTCAACGACACGCTGTAATGTCGGCCTCGCTCGGCTTGGGCGACATCCGCCGATTTCGATTGGACAATCAATATGCCTGACAAGCAACCGGTGATCGATCACGACCGGTATATTCCGGCACTCCTGCTGTTCGTCGCCAACAAGCTGGCGACCGGCTCGTCCAATACCTATCGCCGCCTGTTCGGCGTCGGCGTGACCGAGTGGCGCATTTTGTCGCTGCTGGCCAACGAGCCGGACTGCTCCGCGCAGCGCATCAGCCAGTTCTTCGATCTCGACAAGGCGCTGGTGAGCCGCACGCTTCAGTTGCTGGCCAAGGCCCAGATTGTTTCGATCAAGGTCGATACCACTCGCCGCCGCACCATCAATCTCACCCGCAAGGGTCTCGCGCTGCACAACAAGATCATCAAGGTCGCATTGGCGCGCGAGCAGCGGCTGCTGTCGGATTTCTCACCCGCCGAAATCGACACGCTGGCCAATCTTCTGGGACGGCTTCTGATTCAGGTGAGCGCGCTGAACGCGCAGGATTTCAAGCTGCGTCAGGATGCGCGGCAGCATCCGGGCAAGACGGCCGCGCGCAAAAGAACTGCCGCCCTGCCCGATAAAAAGCGGCCCTTTGAAAAACTGAGCGTCGCGCGGCGTCCCGCCTAATCTGTTGAGGATTACGCGGTCCTCAAGATGACAGCGCAGCGCGCGCCGGCACGCGGCGGCGGTTGTCGTTATCCTGACGGAAACGGAACAAAGAGGCCTTAGTCCAGTTCACCCTCACATCTCCCAACAAAAAGGCCGCTTATTCATGTCCAGCAAAACGGCGTACGTCCGCATTCCCCATAATGCCTATGTGTTGGTTGGCGACGGAAGAAAGGCGCTGTTTCTGCGCAACACCGGCAGCGAGATTGCGCCTCAGCTTAAAACCGAACAGGTTTTCCTGGACGATAATCCGCCGACCCGCGAACAGGGCACCGGCAAGCCAGGGCGCAGTTTCCAAAGCGTCGGCAGCCACCGCAGCTCCGTCGAACAGACCGATTGGCATGACATCGAGGAGCACCGCTTTGCGCGCTCGGTCGCCGATGCGCTCGAAGTGCTGGCGCGCGATAAGGATATTCCCGGCTTCGTTATTGTGGCGCCGCCGCGAACGCTTGCAGACTTGCGTCATGCGTTCGGCCCCGACATCAAGCACCGCATCATCGCCGAACTCGACAAGGATCTGACGGGCCATCCGATTGGAGACATCGAGAAGCACCTCGCCGCAAAATAGCAGCAGCGCCAAACATTCGTCAGCCTAGTCCGTAAACACCACGGTCTTGCGGCCATTGAGGATCACGCGGTCCTCAAGATGATAACGCATCGCGCGCGCCAGCACACGCCGCTCGATGTCGGTGCCCTTGCGCACCAGATTTTCCGGCGAGTCGCGATGGCTGATGCGCTCGACGTCCTGCTCGATGATCGGGCCTTCATCGAGATCGCTGGTCACGTAATGGGCCGTCGCGCCGATCAGCTTAACGCCGCGCTCATGCGCCTGATGATAGGGCTTGGCGCCCTTGAAGCCGGGCAGGAACGAGTGATGGATGTTGATGCAGCGGCCGGACAATTTTCCGGCGAAATCCTGCGACAGCACCTGCATGTAACGCGCCAGCACCACGAGATCGGTTTTGGTGTCTTGAATCAATTTCCAGATCGCGCCTTCCTGCTCGGCCTTGGTGTCGCGCGTGACGGGGAGATAATGAAACGGCACGCCAGTGAAATCGATGCCGCTGTACGTCTCGCGCGGATGATTGGACACGATGGCGGTCGGCACCATCGGCAGTTCGTCGCGCCGCCAGCGATAGAGAATATCCGCCAGGCAATGATCGAATTTCGACACCATCAGCAACACGCGCTGATGGACGGCACGATCGCGGAGTGTCCAATTCATGTCGAACGGCTTTGCTATGATCGCGAAGCCTTCTCTTAGCGAATCCGCATGCGTGGCCGCACCCGGCGTGTCGAACATCACCCGCATGAAGAAGTTGCCGGTCTCGATGTCATTATACTGTTGGGCGTCGAGAATGTTCTGGCCGTTGGCGAACAGGAAGGTCGTCACTGCCGAGACGATGCCGGGACGGTCGGGACAGGACAATGTCAGGACGAATTGCTGCGCGGGCATGGGGTTTCGATTTTTTGATTTAGACTTGTGGACGGAACCCCTCTCTAGCACTGGCGTCGCTCATTCGCCAATCGCGCATGCAAAACGGGCTGGCGTGGAAAGCCTCGCGGTTCTAGGTTTGCCGCATGCTTCGACTTTGGTTGATGACGCGCGGCGGATAAAAAACATGACCGGCAGACTGAACGGCTATCGCATCCTCATTCTGGAAACGCGTGAAGAAGCGCAGCTCTCGCGCCTGCTGCAGGAACAGGGCGCCGAGGTGCTGCAATGTCCGATGTTCACGATCCGCGACGCGCCCGACCCTGCCCCCGTCGAGGCTTGGATACGGCTCTTTATCAAGCAGCCGTTTGACGATCTGGTGCTGATGACCGGCGAGGGATTGCGGCGGCTGATGAAGGTTGCAGCACGCATCGGCGTCGAGCAGGACTTCATCGCGGCTGTCGCCAAGGCGCGCAAATTCACGCGCGGCCCGAAGCCCGTGAAGGCGCTGCGCGAGATCGGACTTGAAGCGCAGGTACTCACTGAGACGCCGACATCGGAGGGCGTCGCCGAGATGCTGTCGCGCGAAGATATAAAGGGTCATCGCGTGGGCTTGCAGCTTTACCCCGACAAGGATCATGCGAAGCTGATTTCTGCGATCACCTCGCGCGGTGCCAGTGTCGAGACCGTGTTGCCTTACATCTACGATCCGCAGGCCGCCGACACCAATATCGTCACCGCTATTGATGAAATGGCCAATCATCGCATCGATGCGATTGCGCTGACGAGTTCAGGTCAGGTGCGGCGGCTGATCGATGTCGCAAAATCTCACGGCTGCGAAGATAAATTGCGAAAAGGTCTCGCCGATACGCCGATTGCATCCGTGGGACCGGTGGTGTCGGATGAACTCAAGGCGAACGGACTGCACACCGATATCTATCCCGCCAACGACTCGTTCTTCATGAAACCGCTCATCAGCGCCATGGCTGTGAGCCTCAACAAGCATCCGCCGCGCGTGGCGAAACAACGCTAATCGTCATCACCGGGCTTGACCCGGTGATCCATCTCGCTTCAAAAAAGTTCTTCAGAAAAAATGGATGGCCGGATCAAGTCCGGCCATGACAAACAGAAGAAACAAATGCCGCCTCTCTCCCTCTCCCATCTGCGCGTGGTCGAAATCGGCTCGGGCGATGCGCTGTGCTATTGCGGCAAGCTGTTCGCGGATTTCGGCGCCGAGGTCATCAAGATCGAACGGCCCGGCGGCGATCCCGACCGACGCATCGCGCCGCTTGTGGATGCCGGCGACGAGACGCATGAGAGCATCGTGTTCGCGTGGCTCAATACCAACAAGAAAAGCGTCATTTCGGATTTGGACAAGCCGACCCATGCCGCGCGGATCAAGAAGCTGCTCACGACCGCCGACCTGCTGCTCGACTCGCGCCATCACGAGAACATCAAGAACTCGCGGCTCTCGCATGACGATCTGCGGCGCGACGATCCGGGTCTCGCCATCACGGCACTGTCGTGGTTCGGCGAACATGGCCCGTACAGAAATTACCACGCCACGGATTCAGTGTGTCGCAGCCTTGCGGGATTGGTGAAACTCGTTGGCCCGGTCGAAGGCCCGCCGGTGCTGCCGTGCGACGGACAAATTGGAGTCATGGCGGGCCTCACCGCGTTCATTCCGACGCTAGCGGGACTGCTCGGCCATGAGCATGGCGCGCGACGCTTTGCCGTCAACAGTCTCGAAGCCATGTTGCAGATCAGCGAATTCGATACCAGCCTCGCACTCGAATCCGGCTTCACGCGTCCGCGCGCGGGCATCAATCGTTTCGGGCGCGGTTATCCGTCGGGAAATTTTGCCACCAAACATGGCTGGCTCGGCGTCACCGTCGTCACACCCGCGCAATGGGTCGCATTCTGCAAGATAATGGAATTGCCGGAACTTGGCACCGATCCGAAATACAACATGACTATCGGCCGCTTCACCCATGCGGACGAATTGAAAAGCATCATTACGC
>JAYVYQ010000220.1:0-11591 GCA_043784125.1 Afipia sp. | reverse complement strand
ACGACTTCCCAAGTGGTGCAGCCCACGCCGTAAGCCGCCTCTTTCAAAACAGGCGGCACGGTCTTGAACACGTCGACCGAGATCGCGGTGATGAACGGCAGCACCATGATGGCCAACACCAATGAGGCGTTGAACAGGCTGAGATAAGACGGCGGGCCAGCGAAGATAGTGTTGAGCAGCGGAATGTCCGCGAACAGCCGGATCATAAACGGCTGGAACGTATCGGCCAGAAACGGCCCGAGCACGAAGAAGCCCCACATGCCGTAGATGATCGAGGGAATGCCGGCCAGCAATTCCACCGCCATGCCGATGGGGCGGCGCAGCCATTGCGGGCACAATTCAGTGAGAAAGATCGCGATGCCGAGGCCGACCGGAATTGCGATCAGCATTGCGACGAACGACGTCACCAGCGTGCCGTAGATCGGGCCCAGCGCGCCGAGCACCGGAGGATCGGCGGACGGCGCCCAGCGCAGCGTCCACAGAAATGCGAGGCCGTATTCCTTCATCGCGGGCCATGCGCCTGCGATGAGCGAGAGAATGATGCCGCCGAGAATGAGGAGAACCGAAATCGCGCAGGCGCGCGTCGTCCAGTAGAAAGCCACGTCGCCAAATTTGAAGGCACTTAACGCGCGCGCACGGTCGTAAGGTCCGGCAGCAGTTTCGATCGATACGCCTTGAACCGCCATGTCCGCCACGCCCAACCCCTGTCCGTTCGACTCTACACCACACCCCGCGTTCCGGCACTTCTATGAACGCCGTGAACGAAACAAAACGGAGGAGAGGCGAACCTCTCCTCCGGGTAATTGTTAGCTCTTGATGTCGCCCGACCAGGTCTTCTCGATCAGCTTGACGACCGAGTCCGGCATCGGGATGTAGTCGAGTTCTTCGGCCATCTTGCCGCCCTTGGAGAAGGCGTACTTGAAGAACTTGATGGCTTCAGCGGACGCTTCCTTATCGACCGGCTGCTTGTACATCAGGATGAAGGTCGCAGCCGTAATCGGCCACGAGGTTTCGCCCGGCTGGTCGGTCAAGATCACGTAGTAACCCGGAGCCTTGGCCCAATCGGCGTTCGACGCAGCAGCCTGGAACGACGCGATGGTCGGCTGCACGGTCTTGCCCGCGCCGTTGACCAGAGCGGTGTAGGTCAGCTTGTTCTGCTTGGCGTAAGCATACTCGACATAACCGATCGAGTTCTTGGTCTGGCTGACGTTGCCGGCAACGCCTTCATTGCCCTTGGCGCCGACGCCGGCTGGCCATTCAACAGCGGTGCCTTCGCCGACCTTGGACTTCCACTCAGGATTGGTCTTCGACAGATAGTTGGTGAAGTTGAACGAGGTACCCGAACCGTCCGAGCGGCGCACGACGGTGATGGCGTCGGTTGGGAGTTTCAATTTCGGATTGAGCTTGGCAATCGCAGGATCGTCCCACTTGGTGATCTTGCCGAGATAGATGTCGCCCAGCAGCGCGCCGGAGAGAACGAGTTCGCCCGGCTTGATGCCTTCGAGATTCACGACAGGCACGATCGCGCCCATCACCATCGGCCACTGAATGAGGCCGTCTTTTTCGAGTTGCTCGGCCTTCAGGGGCGCGTCGGTCGCGCCGAAGGTCACGGTCTTGGCGAGGATCTGCTTGATGCCTGCGCCCGAGCCGATCGACTGATAGTTCAGGCCGTTGCCGGTGTCTTTCTTGTAGGCGTCGGCCCACTTCGAATAGATCGGGAACGGGAAGGTTGCGCCGGCGCCGGTGATGTCGGCGGCGAATGCCGACGTCGATGCGGCGACAAGGCCAGCAGCGACGATTGTTTTGAGGATATTCATCCAAATCTCCATTGTGGTGAGCGAAGCGCCGATGCGCCCGAATGCGCTCACGCGGCCCGTGTAGGGACCGCTCATGCAGCTTTTATGATGGTTGGATGACACTCATATGACAGCCGCAAAGGCCCGGAATCGCTGGGCTTTAAGCGTCCGCCGCAGGCTTGATCTGTGGAAAAGCGGCCGTGAAGGTCGCGCCCTGCCCGGCCACGCTCTCGATCATCAACCGGCCGCGATGGCGATTGAGAATGTGCTTCACCAACGAGAGGCCGAGACCCGTGCCGCCCTGCGCGCGGCTGTCGCCGACATCGACGCGATAAAATCGCTCGGTCAATCGCGGCAGATGTTCGGGCGCGATGCCAGGTCCGAAATCGCGCACGCTGACGCGCGTCTCTGAATTTCCTTCGCCACCGGAGCCGTCATTCAGCGAGACCACGACGCGTCCGCCGGATGCGCCATACTTCAACCCGTTCTCGATCAGGTTCTCGAACAGCCGCAGCAATTCCTCGGAATCGCCGACGATCGTAACCGGCGTGTCGGGCAATTGCGTTTCGATCGTCACGTGGCGTTCTTTCGCCAGCGGCTCTAATCCGTCGATGACCTGCCGCACCAGCGGCACCAGATCGACCTGCGCATCGGGGCGGACATGCGCGGAGAGTTCAACGCGCGACAGCGACAACAGATCGTCGATCAGCCGCGCCATCCGGGTCGCCTGCGCGTGCATGATTCCCAAAAATCGCTCGCGCGCTTTCGCATCGTCCTTGGCCGGACCCTGCAACGTGTCGATGAATCCCGACAATGCTGCGAGCGGCGTGCGCAATTCATGGCTGGCATTGGCGACGAAATCCGCGCGCATTTCCTCCACGCGCCGCAGCGGCGTCTGATCGTGGAACGTCATCAAGAGACACGACTCGGTGCTGCCGAATGCGGTCGGCAGCGCCAGCGGCGTCACGATCAATTCCATCCAGCGCTCGACCGGGACGCGATCGACGTACATCGCGCGTTGCGGCTCGCGCGTGGCAACGGCCTGACGAAGTGCCGCGATGATCTCGGGCGAGCGCAGCGCGAACAATGCGAGTTCATTCTTGCGCAATGCGGGTGCCAGTTGCGCCGCCGCGAGATTAAATTGCAGTACGCGGCCGGCGCGATCCAACAAGACGGCGGCCTCCGGCATGCCCGAGACCAGCGCCTGCACGACAGGCGCTTCCGCCGGGCGGCCGCCAATCATATCCTCGATTGCGGGGGAATCCTGACGCAGCCGCCACGGCACCAATGCGGCGGCGACGATGACGAGCAGAACGAGCGCGGCGTGGAGAAGTTTGATGTCTCCGAACATCACCGCCGCCGACAATCCCAGCATGCCGCCGAGCAGCACGATGGCGGAGCGCCGCAAACGGTCGGGCCAGCTTTCGGATCGCGGCTCGATACCCTGCACGGGAGAATTGATCGCCATTCGGTTCGCCGGTTGATGCGTCACTTATATAGAGTGGCGCGTTTAAGTTCGGAAACCTGTTTTCAGTTGATCGCGGACTGAGATTTCTGCGGCAGCGCGCCATGCGCCACATCGTCGAGGTGCTTGATCGCTGCCTTCACACGCTTGGCCTTGAGACCGATCAGCAATTCGCGGGCCGACAGCAATGCCAGCGAAATGGCGAACGGGACGTAATAATAAAGAACGCGAAACAGCAGCAGGCTTGCGAGCAATTCCTCGCGGGCGAATTTGCTTTGGAAGTGCAGACAACCGTAAAGCATCGCGGCGTCGAAAACGCCAAGGCCGCCCGGCGAATGGCTCGCGAAGCCGAGCAGCGTTGCCGACACGAAGATGACGGCGACGACGACGAAGTCGACATGCGGCGTCGCTGGCATGAGAATATACATCGCCAGCGAACAGAAGGTGAGATCGACGATGCCGATGACAATTTGCAGGAGTGTCAGCGGACCGCCGGGCAGCGTGACGGTCCATGTGCCGCGGCCCACGGTGCGCGGTCTGTTCCAGACCCACGCCACATAGGCGGTGAGGCCCGCGAGGATGCCGAACGCGAAAACGCGATTGACCCACTGGGGCAGATGATCGATGGAGGACGCGGCGTCCGGATGGTATGCGACGCCGAGGCCAAGCACAGCCGCATTGCCGAGCCAGAACGTCAGCCCCGCAAGAAAGCATATTTTTGCGACGTCGATCGCATTCAGCCCGTATCCCGAATAGATGCGGTAGCGCACCGCGCCGCCGGTCAGCACGCTCGCGCCGACATTGTGGCCGATCGAATAGGACGTGAAGGCGGAAAAGGCCGCAATGCGATAAGGCACGTCGTTCTTGCCGATCGTCCGCAACGCAAACAGATCGTAGAACGTCAGCGTGAAATAACCGGCAGCGACACAAAGGCTGGCGAGGACAATCGCCTGCGTCTTGGTCGCGCGCATGGCATGGACGACTTCGGAAAAATTCAGAGTCTTGAGCATCTGATAGAGGACGTAGCCCGCCACCGCGATGATGGAGAGGCTGATCAAGACGCCGATCTTGTGCAGGATATTTTTCTCGCGCGCGAACGCAATTATCCCGCGTAGTTTTTCAAACATTCAGTCCTCGTCCCAATCCTCGTCACGTTTCCTAGCAGACCCTGCCCGCCGTCGCGAGAGTGTGGGCGCCGATTTAATCCGCCGAGACCGCTTATGCCTGCGGTTTAAAGCGCGAAACCACCAGCGCGCGGAGCCATGCGCCGACGGCACAACCGGCAAGATACACAACGAACATGACGAGGCCGAGATCGAGCCAGTATCCCGCGCGCCCCGGAATCACGCGCAGCAGCGAAATCACAATCAGGGCCGCCAGCGCCGCCGCGCATCGCTTCATTGAGCGGTCGGACAACGCCAGTCCGCGCTGGATCACCGACACCCAGCCCATCGCAAAGCCGCACAGTGCCGCCAACGCAAGCCAGCCCCAGTTAAATGTCGCCAGATAAAGCATGCGCCCTCACTTCACCACGAAATCGATACGGCGGTTCTTGGCCTTGCCGTCTTCGCTGTCGTTGGGAGCAACCGGCTGGGTGCTGCCATATCCGACCGCCTTCAGTCTGGTATTCGGTAGGCCTGCGAGAACCAGATAATCCGCGACCGCCTGTGCGCGCTTTTCCGACAGCGACAGGTTGGCCGCATTGTCGCCGTCGCTGTCGGTATGGCCCGCAACCTCGATGTTGGCGGTAGGGCAGCGCAGCGCGGTTTGAATCAGGCGGTCGAGCAGGCCGCGCGAATCCTGATCGATGGTGGCGCGCCCCGATTCGAACCGGATGCGTGCGCGGCCGAGCAGTTCGGAAAACAATTGCTGGCACACCGTCGGATCGACCGTGCTTGCGCTGGGTTTGACGGACACATCCGCGTCGAATTTCCAGCCCTGCGGAAGTTCTCCGCCGACGCCATCGCGGATTTGCTGGGCGGCGACTTCAAACAGCGCATCGCCCGACAGTTTGACGTCCCTGTCCGACAATGACAGCGAACCTGTCGAGACCCGCGACAGCGCGCCGAGCGCCTGAACGGCGGCCTGCGAAAATCCTTGCGGCGCGCCGGCGCTGGCTTTCAGATTGTCGACCACTTTCTCGCTGAAGAATTTGCGGCCGGCGGCTGCGACAATTGCCGCATGGACATTATTATCGGGGACATAACCATCGAGCGTGACGGTATTCGCCACCGGGTCTTTATTCGCGTTGAAAACATAAGGCGGCGCGCGGATCGCGTTCTCGCCGACGACATAACCTTCGGGCAGATTTTTCAGCGCCGCCTGAATGGCCTCGCGGTTACCAAGCTCGCGCGCCATGCCGTTCAGGTTGACTGTCGTGTCGCTGAGCCAGACCTTGCCTTCTTTCAGCTTGCCGATCTGGTCGATCAACAGCAGAGCCGCGTTGTCGAAACGCTGTGGCGCGCCGCGCGCCATGCCGGTGCGATCGAGAACTTCGGTGTTGCCCGCCATCGCGCGCGCCGCATCCATCAGCCGCGCCTTGATGGCGGGGAGTGGCGCGTTGCCATAAAGCGTCACGCGGACAACATCGCGCTCCGCCAGCCAGATGAAAGGCTTGGCCTCCGCGACGAGGCGGGTGTCGTCGTTCACAAGCCGGACGCCCTGGACGGCCTCGACCTGCGACACCGCGCTATGGCGTCCTTCTTCGGAAAATGCCTCGGCGGAGAGTTGGACATCCCGCCCGGAGGCGGAAATCCGGGTCTTGTCCAGAACCGTGTCTTTCAGTTCGGCCGTCGCGCGCGCCGACAGGTCCGCCTCGATATGCGCGGTGGACGACCAGATGGCTGCAATCCAGACGACCGCGAGGGGAATAAGCCCCGGCCACCATTTTCGCATCCAACTGAATAACTGGCTCATTCCAATCCTTTACCCGACCGGCCACAGACAAAACAAACCCTTTCGAGGGTGTCAAACGGCAAATGATTTGGGCCTGTTTGCGGCCTTTCACAGGACTGCCACTAACCGTTTGTTCAGCCGTTCCTGCCAGAACCAGAGGGTCAAATCCCGGTCGGGCGGACGCCACGATGACCATGAAACACTTACGCAACAACGTCATTCGCGCTGGATTCGACGCCCTGTATTTTTCGGGCGCGCATCGCATGCTGCGGCCGCTGCTGGCGGGTGTCGGCACCATCTTCATGCTGCATCACGTGCGCCCCGCCCGCGACGATTTGTTCCAGCCGAATCGCCATCTCGAAATCACGCCGGAATTTTTGGACGCGGTGCTGGCCCATGTGCGCGCGCAGAACATCGATATCGTCTCGCTCGACGAGGCGCATCGCCGTTTGAGCGCGGGCGACTTCGCGCGGCGCTTCGCCTGCTTCACCTTCGATGACGGCTATCGCGACAATCGCGATCACGCGCTGCCGGTGATGCAAAAACATGACGCGCCGTTCACCGTCTATGTGGCGAGCGATTTCGCCGAGGGGCGTGGACGGCTGTGGTGGGTCGCACTTGAGCGGCTGATCGCCGCAACTGATTCGCTCGATGTCGAGATCGACGGCGCGACTGTTCATTTTGAAATGCGCGACGCTGACGCCAAGCAAGCGGCCTTTGCGCGCATTCACGACTGGCTGCGCAGCCTGCCGAGCGATCTGCAGGTGCAGCACGAAGTTTCCACGCTTTGCGCCGGATATAATGTCGATGACAAGAGCATCGCGCGCGACCTGTGCATGTCATGGGACGAGTTGAAACCCTTTGCGCAGGACAAACTCGTCACCATCGGCGCGCACACCGTCAGCCATTGCAATCTCGCGCGCGAAGAAGCATCCGAAGCCGCGCGCGAAATGCGCGTGAGTAAGGAACGCATCGAGGCGCAGCTTCAAGAACCCGCGCTGCATTTCGCTTATCCGTACGGCGACAAATCCGCCGCCGCGTCGCGCGAATTTGCGCTGGCGCAAGAGATCGGCTTCAAGACCGGCGTGACCACGCGCCCCGGCATGGTGTTTGCCGAGAACGCCGCGCATCCGATGGCGCTGCCGCGCATTTCGCTCAACGGCAATTACCAGAACGAACGCTTTCTTTCCGTTCTGACGTCCGGCGCCGCCACCGCGATGTGGAACGGCTTCCGCAAGGTGGACGCGGCCTGACCGCACAGCGAAATCGCCGATCAAAGCTTCCTTGACTCGCCCTTCCCTGCTGGCTCTAAACTGGAGTCAAAATCTCAGGGAGGCTCATATGTTCGAGAATCTGTTTTCACTCAAAGGCCGCATCGCGCTCGTCACCGGCGGCTCGCGCGGCATCGGCAAGATGATCGCCGGCGGATTTCTCTCGCAGGGTGCCGCGAAGGTTTACATCACCGCGCGCAAGGCCGGTCCCTGCGAGGAGACCGCCAAGGAATTGACCAAGCTCTATGGCGGCGAATGCATCGCCCTTCCGATCGACATGTCGACGGTCGAGGGCTGCAACAAGCTCGCCGCCGAAATCATCAAGCGCGAACCGAAGCTCGACATCCTCGTCAACAATGCCGGTGCTGCATGGGGCGCGCCGCTCGACGATTTCCCGGAGCAGGGCTGGGACAAGGTCATGAATTTGAATGTGAAGTCGCTGTTCTTCCTCACCAAGGCGCTGGCTAAACCTTTGCGCGCGGCGGCCACCAAGGACAAGCCCGGCAAGGTCATCAACATCGCCTCAATCGACGGGCTGTTCGTCAATCCGCTGGAGACCTATTCGTATCAGGCCAGCAAGGCGGCGGTGATTCATCTGACGCGGCGCATGGCGGCAAGGTTCATTCAGGACAATGTCTGCGTCACCGCGATTTGTCCCGGTGCGTTTCAGTCCGACATGAACACGGCTGCGCGCGATCACGGCGACGCGGTGGCCAAGCGTATTCCGGCGCGGCGCATCGGCACCGACGAGGATATGGCGGGCGTTGCGATCTATCTCGCTTCGCGCGCGGGCGACTACGTCGTCGGCAACGCCATCGCGGTGGATGGCGGCATCGTCTATGCCAGCCCCGGACTTCCTGTCGCGGGTGAAGGCTGAGGCGCGGCGATGCGAACGGCAAAATGCGTCTGCGGGCAATTGTCGGTCGATGTCGCGGGCGAGCCGTCCGGGGTGTATGCCTGCAGCTGCAAGAAGTGTCAGCGCGGCAGCGGCAGCGCGTTCAGCTACGCCGCGCAGTTCAAGAAATCCGCGCTGACGATTTCCGGCAAGCACACGGCCTATCGGAACACCGGCGAATCCGGCAACTGGACCGAAGGGCATTTCTGCCCGACCTGTGGCGCGACTGTGTTTTCGCTTTTTCAGAACATGCCGGACGAAGCCATCGTGTCGGCGGGCTGCTTTGAGGATTCATCCTTCCCGCCGCCGCAGATTTTATTCTGGGCTTCGCGCAAGCATGAATGGCTGAAAGTGCCCGAGAGCACGCAGTTGCTCGATAAGCAGCCGAACTAACTAATACGTTTCCACATGATAGCGCCCGCTCTCGCGCATCGCAGGCTTCAGCGCTGCCCAGTCGAGCGACGCACTGCGACAGGCATCCGCAAACGCCTCATCGACGCCGCTCTCCATGCCCTTGAGCCCGCAGATATAGATGTGCGTCTTTGAATCGCCGAGTAGCTTGGCGATTTGCGCCGCCTCGGTGCGGATCCGATCCTGCACATAGACGCGCGGCTGATCCGGCACGCGCGAATAGCAGAAATATTTTCCGAGCAATTTATCCGGCACTTTCTGCAGCGGCCCGAAATACGGCAATTCCTCCGGGCGGCGCGCGCCGAAAAACAACAAGAGTCTGCCCGACGCATCCGGTGTCGCGCGTCGCCGTCGCTCCGTGAAGCCGCGAAACGGTGCGGAGCCAGTGCCGGTGCAGATCATGATGATGTTGGCGGTGGCGTCGTCGGGCATTAGAAATGTTGCACCAAAAGGTCCGGTCACTTCAAGTTTCGCGCCGCGCGGTAGATCGCACAGATAATTCGAGCACACGCCTTTGTCCTCGCGCTTCACCGTGAGCGCAAGATTGTTGGCGTTCGGCTTCTCGCCGTCGCGCGAACTCGCAACGGAATAAAGCCGCGGATGATGCGGCTTGCCGCTGGCGTCCACGCCGGGTGCGGCGATGCCGATGCTCTGGCCTTCCAGCACGGGAAACGGCAGATCGCCGAAATCCAGAATGAGGTGCCGCACATCGGAGTCGGACGCCGCATCGGTCAGGCGGAAATTTCCCGTGACAGTCGCGGTCGCAGGCTTGTTGCGATTATAGAGATTGACGGTCGGCTTGCTGGCGGAATGCGGCGCGACAGGTTTACCCCCGAGACCCTTGCGCGCCTCCTCAAGCAGTTTCGCAACATCGTCTTCCAGCGCTTCGACAGCGCCGCCGCCTGTGGTTGCGGCAACCTCTTCCTGCGGCGGCAGGTCGCTCCAGGAAAACTGTTCGTCCAGCGAGTAAGGCTTCGCCACCACGCGCCAATTGTCGATCGAGCCCGTGGGACAAGGCGAAATGCAATCCATGCAGTGATTGCAGATGCTGGCATCGACGACGTAATTGTTGCCGTCATGGCTCACCGCATCGACCGGACATGTTTCTTCGCAGGTGTTGCAGCGAATACATATTTCCGGGTCGATGAGATGTTGCTTGAGGAGTTCGGTTGTGGTCATGACCAATTCAACATTCGCAGATCGTCATCACCGAGCTTGTCCCGGTGATCCACGTCTTCATTGGACGCAGAAGAAAGACGTGGATGGCCGGGTCAAGCCCGGCCATGACGAAAGTAAAATTCAGGCCGCCTCGATCTTCACATATTCAAAGTCGCCGGGCTTGTTGTCGATGCCCATTTTCGGCGGCGCGATCCAGTTGGCGTATTTGCCCGGCTCGTTCACCGGCTCCATCAGCGACGCGATGAAATCGCCGTCGGCGGTCGATGGCAGATAGTCGCCCTTGGTCTTTTGCCAATCCGCATCACTGACGATGATGCCTTTCGGCGTCGCGTTCACGTCCTTGAATTCGCCGATCTGGCGATGGAACGCGGTGTGCGGCAACTCAAGCCGGAATTTCACGCCGGTCTTTTCGATGATCTTGTTCCAGCGCTCGACGCCCTTCTCGCAATCGAGCGTATAATCGTCGCGCAACCGCATGTTGAGTGCGGTCAATGCCGGCTCATCCACCAGCGTGATCTTGCCGTCCACCAGCTTGAGCACTTTATAGATGTCGTTGGTCAACCGATGATCGTCGTCGATCTTGGTTTCCATGAAGCGGCCCTTGAGACCCGAATTGTAGAAATTCGCCGCGTTGGTAGACACTTCCGATCCGAACAGATCGAGCGACAGCGAATAATGCAGATTCATCTTCTTCTGCATGGTCGGAAGGTCAATGACACCGAGCGCGCGTACTTTCTGGATCTGATTCGGATCTTCGATGCCGGCGGATTTCATCGCGTCGCAAGTGCGCTGAAGCACGCGGCCGACGCCGGTCTCGCCGACGAACATGTGATGCGCTTCTTCGGTCAGCATGAAGCGGCAGGTGCGCGACAGCGGATCGAAACCGGATTGCGCCAGCGACTCGAGCTGCATCTTGCCGTCGCGGTCGGTGAAGAATGTGAACATGAAGAACGACAACCAATCCGGTGTCGATTCATTGAATGCGCCGAGCATGCGCGGCGAATCCTCATCGCCCGAACGGCGGCGCAACAGATCGTCGGCTTCCTCGCGGCCATCGCGGCCGAAATATTTCTGCAAGAGATAGACCATCGCCCACAGATGACGGCCTTCTTCCACGTTGACCTGAAACAGATTGCGCATGTCGTAGAGCGACGGCGCTGTTTTTCCGAGGAACCGCTGCTGTTCGACGGAGGCCGGTTCGGTGTCGCCCTGAATGACGACGAGGCGACGCAGCATCGCGCGATATTCGCCCGGCACTTCCTGCCATGCTTTCTCGCCCATGTGCTCGCCAAAATTCACCTTGCGCTCGTCGTCCTGCGGCGCGAGCAAAATGCCCCAGCGATATTCTGGCATGCGGACGTAATCGAATTTCGCCCAGCCCTTCGGATCGACACTGATGGCGGTGCGCAAGTAAACCAGCGACTCCTGGAAGCCTTCCGGCCCCATGTCGTTCCACCAGTCGAGATAACCGGGATGCCAGCCCTCCAACGCCTTCAGCACCTGACGATCTTCGGCGAGATTGACGTTGTTCGGAATCTTGGTGGTGTAGTCCACGCTCATGATGTTCATGGCTTTGCTCCTTAAACGCGCGTCATGTCGAATTGCGCTTTCACGCCGGTGCCGTAGCGCAACAGCGCACCGTTTTCGCCGACCGCATTGGGCCGCTGGAAGATCCAGTT